>DASVNP010000417.1:0-43084 GCA_036383775.1 Paraburkholderia sp.
TTGTCAGTGCGCCGGGAGACCGGCAAGGAGTAAAGAGTGGAAGTCTCTAACAACGAAGGTCTAGCAAACCACGTTGTCCCCGAGTCATGCGCAGTATGTCGCGAGACATACTGCGAAGCGTTGACAGGGGTACGTGCGGGCCAGCCATTGAGCCGCGATAGTTTAAATATCCCGAGTGCCGACGCTGTTGACATTGCGGAAGGCAACACGATGGGGCGCGATATTGCGAGCACTCCGTCGGCTCGGCGTGGTCGCAGACCCTGGCACGCATGCACGCTCCTTGTTCGGGAACCGGGAGATCTCCAGTCTGGCCTGCCGCAGCATGGGCAGGTCCGCATCGGGAAGGCGAGGAGCCGTAGCCGATGATGAACGGACGGGAGAAGTCAGACTCCGCCATATTAGCGACGAAGCCTGCGAACAACGCTGTGAGACCGGCGGCGGAGTGGGTGGAGCGAAGGGCGGGGACCAAGGGGAACACGGGTCAGCCGCACACGTGCCGGGCGCAGAACCGGGCAAGCGTGTCACAGGGGCTGGAACGTGTACGGCAAGTAGCAAGGCAGCAGAAGAAGGAACGGTTCACCGCGCTTCTGCACCATGTCACGCTTGACCGACTTCGAGCGTCGTTTCTTGCGCTAAAACGCAATGCGGCTCCCGGAGTGGACGGTGTGACGTGGCAGTACTACGAAGCAGGACTGGAAGAACACCTCCAGCGTCTGCACGCGCAGGTACAGAGCGGAGCGTACCGGGCACTGCCCGTTCGGCGGCAGTACATACCAAAGCCGGATGGCAAACAGCGCCCGCTGGGGATTGCTGCGTTGGAAGACAAGATCGTCCAGCGCGCGGTGGTCGAAGTGTTGAACGCGATCTACGAGGAGGATTTTCTCGGCTTCTCGTACGGGTTTCGGCCCGGGCGCAGTCAACATGATGCGATGGATGCGTTATCGACGGCCATCACCAGCACCCCGGTGAACTGGATTCTGGACGCGGATCTGCGGAACTTCTTTGATGGACTGAGTCAGGAATGGCTGGTCCGTTTTCTGGAACACCGGATCGGCGACCAGCGCATCATCCGCCTTGTTCGTAAGTGGCTCAAGGCGGGTGTTCTGGAGGATGGAGAGCTTAACGTCAGTGAAACAGGTACACCGCAAGGCTCAGTGGCTTCGCCCCTGCTCGCGAATGTGTACTTGCACTACGCTTTTGATCTCTGGGCCCACCGATGGCGACGGCGGGAAGCCAAAGGCAACGTAATCATCACGCGGTACGCGGATGATATCGTGGTCGGCTTCGAGCACGAAGCTGACGCGAGGCACTTCTGGGACGCGATGCGGGCGAGGCTGGGAGAGTTCTCGCTTGCGCTACACCCGGACAAGACGAGGTTGCTGGAGTTTGGCCGCAATGCAACGGGCAGACGAAAGCGTCACGGCCTTGGCCGGCCGGAGACCTTCACCTTCCTGGGCTTCATCTTTATCTGCGGGCGGTCACGTCGTGGTGCCTTCCAGCTTCAACGGAAGACCCGAGGCGATCGCATGCTGGCGAAACTCAGGCAGATCAAGGAGGATCTCCGCAGGCGCATGCATGAACCGATTCCAGTGCAGGGGAAATGGCTCAGGCAGGTGGTTCGCGGGTACTTCGCATATCATGCGGTGCCGACCAACTCGCGGGCCATCTGCGCCTTTCGATACCACGTCACCAATCTCTGGCGGCGCACGCTACGGCGACGCAGTCAGAAAGACACCATGACGTGGGCGCGAATGGCGCGGATCGCCAATGCCTGGCTCCCGCAACCTCGAATTCTTCATCCGTGGCCAAGCGACCGGTTTGCCGTCAAACACCCGAGGTAGGAGCCGTATGCCCGAATTGGGCACGTACGGATCTGCGCGGGGGGTTGCTCAGTGATGAGCATTCCTACCGCAATCTACTTCGCGAGTAAATCTGTCACTTCACGGCGCGTCGGCCAGACGTCTAAATAAATCATCTTAAATTCAATAGCTTGTCAAAAACGAATTAATTGTGTCACCGGTTAGTCTGGCCGCAGGTGTCACCGGCGACTGATAGCGATGCGGTCCTGCCGGCGCATCGCTGACGTTGTCGAGAGCAGCGAAAGCCGCCCGTAGCTGTAGTGCGAATGGCACCAGCCACATCGAAACGGCGCTCCGATCACGCTGGCGTTTATTATGTAAGGCGTCTCACCGTTGCAATGCGGACAACGCGTCTGGAGCGATTGGTGATGCGCCGGACAGAGATTTTCATCCTCACGCTGGAACAACACGCTGTGGTAGCCGTGCGCTGCGCACTGTCGGCAATACCGGAAGACCCCGTAATACTGATCATGCGGCGCGGAACCACGCAACGATGTACTCAACACGTTCGAGGGCAGTCGTAGCACGCGGCACAACCGCGTCAGGTCGACGGCGTCCCGCACCGGCTCCACGCCTTCATGCGGATCCACTTCGGGACTGATCAGATGGAGCAGGGCGTGGCCGGGGAGTGCGTTGGCGCAGGCGAACTTCCACAGAATCGAGACGAGGGATTCGCCCGGCATCAACAATCCGAGGCTGAGGGCACTGCCTCGCGCGAGCGAGATGCGCCACTCGTCAAACGGCAGAATCGGAAAGCGTGGGTTCCTGATTGCCGCAGCATCACGCCGTGGCGAGCGTGCGTCCGGTGGCATGGCGGGGACTGAACTTAGTCGCAGTGGTGCACTGCGTAGGTCCACAAAGCAGCCTCGGGACAATAAGCCCGCGCGTCCATTAGCTAACTTTCCTTAAGCACAATCTCGATGGCGCGCACGAACGACTCCATCGGGATTTCGAGCTTACCCGGCAGACTCGCTTTGTGGTGTGCAGCCTCGAACGCCTGCCATAACAGGCCCGCGTCGTCCAATAGCCGATAACCGGCGTCGAATGCATGGGGGACATAAAACCGCGTGAAGCTCCATGGGGTGCCCTCCGGATAAGCAGGCTGATCACAGCCGTTCATGCACCTGGCCACATCCTGGGCGTTGCTGATGCCAGAGAAAGAGAGCTCTTCGACCATTAGACGCGCAACGATCTGAGTCTCGTGAGCAATCTGCAGACTGGTTTTCTGGGCGAGCAACTCCTCCTGACCGACGAGGAAAATAAATAGCTTGATCTGCTGCCGGTCGAGTGCGTCGTGTACGTCACGCAGCCACTCGTACTCATTTTCGTTGTAGCGCTGCGCTTCGTCGCAAAAGAGCAATACCGTGCCACTGCCAGAACGGGCTACCGCCTCGCGAATACTCAATGACAGGCGCAGCCGCTTGGACGGGTTTGAACCGGCGTTCGGATCGGGATCTCCGACCGCCTCGAGCAGGTTGGCAAAGCACGGCCCTTCGGCGTGGCGCGGTTTGTGTTCGCACTGCGCGTGATAGCTGGTTACCAGGGAATAGTTTTGGGCGAGCGGCAGTCCCACGTATTCGATCGCGCGAGTCTTGCCGATCCGCGATGGTCCGTAGATCAGTGCACCCATGATCCGATAGTGTAGACATCGGGCCACGAGATCATAGAACGACTCGATTGCTGGAGTGGCAATCCGATAATTGCCGGTGGCAAGCGGATGCAGCAACGGATTTATAGGGCGTGGTACCTGAAGCGACATGATACCTCCCATGCAAAGGACGGGGTTAACAGACTTGACCGATACCGATGGAAAGTTTCCTCGGCCGCACCGGCGCACGAGCCACAAGCATCGATGGATGCAGTCAACCAGTCGTTGTTACTGGCCCGTGCGGAGACGATAAGGGAATACATGATCAATCATTGGATTGACGGTGAGGTGATTCATGCGACGGGAGTGGGGTCCCGTGATTCAACAACCCAATGTCCGGACGGAGGGAGCAGGGCAGTCATCGCTTGCCTGCGGCCGGACAGGCGGGTCTCCATCGAAAGTCGGGCGCAGCAAGATGGCTCAGTGCCGAACTGGTTCGCGATGAACGAGCGGACGTTCGGCGCCGAGCGTACATGCGAGGCACTGCCAAGGTGTGCGATGCGTCAAGCTTGCGTGCATGCCTTGCCGCAGCCTGCGCGACGTCGCAAGCCATTCCGTACGTGTCCGTCACCATGGTCACCCATGACCCTCGGGTGACCAGAAGCACCTTGCCGTCCCGTATGCATACGATCGTGGATCGATCTTTCATGTTTTTCAGTGTAAGAGGTGCTGCGCGGCGCAAGTCGGCCAGCACATGGCATCTGGATGAAAGTGTGTCACGAACACAAGCGGAAGCTTGTGGTGCTGTACTGAAGAATGGAGCGGGCCTCCCGGAGTCGGCTTGCAGGAGCAGGCTTCAAACCGCCCGGTGCGGCTGCATTCAAAAGGCGTGGTGGTGAGCGACCGCAGAAAAGTCATTCATCAGGGTGCTAGGTACGTGTTGAGAAGATGAGCGAAAGCAAACCATTCGATGACGCGTCGTTAAGGTGCCAAAAGCGCTGTCAAAACTGGAGCCGTTTCGTCGCTCTAGGATCAGTCAGGACGGGACCTGCTTACGGACCTGACGGCAGCCGCCGTAAAGGCGGCATGAGCTCAACACAGGCTTCGGTATGGAATGTGAGAACCTTGTTGCGGATGCAAAGGGAAATGACAAATGGGATTGCCCGGCCACACATTCATTTTCGAACTAACTGATGGGCGCGTGATTGACGGCAGCGTCGGGGGCAACAGCGCCGCTGGCTGAACCACTCCTGCTGGCCAAACTGCGAGGCGATCGAGGACGGGCGGGGGTGGGGTTTTATCAAAACGCTCAGAGACGTGATGCCGAGCGACGAGCTTCCTATCGCCTATGGACTCACTGTCGATGAAGCTGTTACTCCGGAATTGGCCGCCGACTATTCATGCCGCTGTGGAACGAAGCGGCGTAGCGGTTCGATACTGACCTTGGCGTGCGAATGGCAAGCGTCCTGCCGGACGCGTTCGCAATGCCAGATCTACTTTTACTTCCGTACTGCTTCTTCATTTCGCCTGGAGACGTGCCGGTTCGTCGCAACGCATCGGTCCGGCACTGGCTCGTATGCACAATGGGACGACCTACTGTTTCAGGGAGTCGCTACCATGGCCGTCCAGATTCGTCGCAACATGCCGTCCGATGCCGTGCAGGGGCGGACCGATTCACCGGATGCGACTCGCGCGACCCATGGCGCGCGTGCCCGATCGAAGCGTCTTTTGCCTGGCGGTGCCGTTCTGCAGAGTCTGAGACAGATGACCGGCTTGTTGCGCTCCTCGCCAGCCAGGCCGCAGCGGGCGCCATTGGCCAAGCTGCCGGCGATTTCCTCGACCGTGCAGGAAGATCTCGTTGGCGATACGGTCAAGTGGATCAGCCAGCAGAACGGTAGTGCCGTTTCCCGGCCGCAAGGCATTCGAAGCTTGACGCGCGATCAGGCCCTGGCAGCGGGCAAGCCCGTGCCGACCCGCGCACCGCCGCCTCCGCCGGCCGGCAATGCAGCGTCTTCCACTGACCTCGACGATGACGACGATCTGATGGAGCTGGAAACGGCAAGCGGCAAGATCATCACCGCGGCGCGCCCGGAACCGGCGCCGCCGTCCGCCGCGACACAAACGCTGTCGGGCACCGGTCCAACCGCATTGCACCGTCAGCCAGGCCATGGCCCGCTTGGGCCGCACCGCGCCCGCAGCAGTTGGAAACCGGACCTCGCCACGATTCACGAGGAAAAACACGAAAGTGGCCCACTCAGGTCTCTCGGGACGCATTACGAGGAGATCATGCGGCAGCTTCGGAACGCGAACACGCAGGCGCAAAACGCATTGACGCAACCCAAAATCCCGCTTTTCGCAAGCACGAAAAAGAAACGGGCCGCTCTGGAAAGCAAGCGCGGCGAATTGCAGCAGCATTCTGCCGTGCTCAGCCGTTTACTGGACGAAAGTGGCTCTGCCGCCGTCGATGAAAAAACAGTTCACCAGCTCAGCCGTAAGGGTCATCGCGAGATACCCGCAAGCCAGATTCTCGCCGTGGATCGCGACATCGCGGAAACGTTGAGACAACGGCGTCACGTTCAGAAGACGCTGGAAACGGTTCACAAATGGATCGCTGAAATCGATCGGACGCTCGCGTGAGGGTTGTGCCGCGTTGAGGATGATGGGGTGAGAAAGTACCTGAGATGACTAAGACTACTTATATAGAGAGGGGATAGAATCTCTCGGCAGCAGTCGATGCAATGCCATCGTCATACATCTGCCCCTTGCGGATCATGTGCACAATCTCGATGCCGGACAGGATGACGCGCTTGACGGCCCGGTGGTTCTGCTCGACGATGTTGTTCAGGTATTTGCTTTACCGGATCTTGATCGGCGTTAGCCGCTCAGTGTTGAGCGCTTCCAGGGCGGCCAGGTTAGCGCCGCTCTTGCCCACCGCGATCGTTTCGGGCTCGCCGTTCTGATCAATCTCTTTCTCGAAGTAACGCCGGGCCGCAGCCTTGTCACGATGGGCGCGCAGCAGGAAATCGACCGTATTACCCGCCTTGTCGACAGCGCGATCTTGACGTAGGTCTCGTCGACGCGCCAGCTCCTACCCACCGGGCGTTTGCGATGGCGAAATGCCTTTTCAAACACCGGCAACAGCTTGATGACCCGGTCGGTACACGCTCGAATGATCAACCTCGATACCCCGCTCGGCCATCATCTCCTCAAGGTTACGCAGGCTCAGCGAGTACGCCACATATCAGCGCGCACACCGCAGGATCACATCCAGCGGATAGTGCAGTCGCTTCAGTACCTTGCCAATGCCGGTGGGCAGCGTCTTGCGTGGCGTCTTCGTCTTTACCATCATGCTCGTCATGCGTTGTGGTTCGACCGATTCTACTTCACCGCGTTGGCGCGATAGGGCCGCCAATAGGGCTACGGAACGCTAACCTTCTCCTTGAAGTGTGCCAGTTCGCGGGCAACCGGGATCTTGCGCCTATAGCGAATCCGGATGTGGTCCCCAGTCCCGGTCGTCCAGTCGTAGATTGGCCGGGCCTGGGGGATCGTTACTGACGTCGCCCATGCTGGCCAGCAGCCTCGAGCACTCACCTTCCGGCGCGTGCCTTAAGTATTCGATGGCGCGATCCAGGTAAGTAAGGCGCTTCTGCTCGATGGAGGTACTGAACGTCAAATTCCTGACCTGTACTTCCAGGTCCGGGAGATTGTCCTGCATAAAGCGCGAGTGCACAGGCTTGTCATACCGAGTCTTTCGGTGATCGTCGAATCGACCCGCCAGCGATTGATCTTTCTTGTTGATGCCGGCGTTAGCAAACGCCGGCGGATTGGCCTTAAGCCAGTTGTTCAACGTGGTTCGTGACTGCGAGTGCTTGACGAATGCCGGCGGCAGTATGCCCTTGCCATCCAACACCCGAACCTTACGCGTACTCGCAAGCACCTCCGCATCCTGTCCGAGCGCCGTCCTGATTGGCTGGCGGGACAGGTTTTGCTGGTGCAGCGAGTTGATCAGGGATGCGTGGTCAGTCAGCTTGGCTGCCGCCGATAGGGCAAAGACGCGACAGTCGTTCGTGGATTTTTGCGTGTCAACCGTTAGCACCGACAGCGTGACGTCCGATTTCAACGCTTTTTTCAATAGGGGCAGCGTCCGCTTTTCGTATTTATCGCGGGTCGAGTCCTTCAGGTCGGCATTGTCTTTAAGGCTCAGTGGTTCGATCACGATGACCGAGGTCTTTCCTCCAATACGACGGATGTCTGCCGTCACATAGTGGCCGTCGTTGCCTGGCATTGGGAACATGACGCGGGCTCGGGCAGGGCGCGTCGCCTTGAGCCAACTGGCGAAATCCTCTTTGGGAGACAGCAGCGTCAGGCTCAGCGCTGGGGACCGGGCGTTTTCCGCAGCGACGATTGCGGGCAGGATCGCTGCGTCATATTTGTCATCCGTTGGGCCGGGCGACCAGTTGCCCAGAAGGAGCGCCTGGAAGTGCGCTTTCACCTGGTCCAGTTGGGCGATGGCCGAACGCCTGGCGGAAGCGGTGGTTGAATCGGCGTTCTGTTGCGGGGCGTGGGCAATTAAACCCGCGCCAAAGCCCACGTCGCGCAATGGAACATGCAAGGCTTCGATGCCGGCGGAGGCTGCGCCGCCCGCATCGGACTCGCGGCGGAAACGCAACTCGATCCTGGCGTCAAGGCCCAGGCTTTCCTGGAGCCGGGTAACGCCTACGCCGGGGACAGCCGCAAGTCGCGGCCTGGGTGCCGGTGCCTGTGACTGTGCCGAAGCGTTCCCGTCGTTGGCCGGGGTAACCACAGGGCGAACGCACGCAGATATGCGCCGCTTCAAACCACTGAAGACCGATCCGGCCTTACGCAACTGTTTCTGGCCGGGTTGCGCCTGTCGCGGTTCCGTTTGCGCGGCAGCCGTCGGCGACGGTAAATGGGATATGGCGTTTGACGGAATACGGTTCGGCATGCTGCCCCCGGAATGCTTGGTCGCAGCGCCATTACAGCGGATGTCAGACATTGCGGGAAGATTCTGTAGCGCAGTTGTCGCTCGAGAAGCGAAGTGCACCGCGGTTGAGGTCGAAAAGATCATCGGACCGCGCATTCGGCGACGCCCGATTGCCGCCGCGCCGGGTGCAGAGCGCCCTCAGGGCGCCGTGGCCGGTGCACACCCGCAATTATTGCGTCAGAAGCCGTGCCGAGGATTGTCCGCGTTAGCATCCTGTCGAAGACCGTCGTCAATCTTCCGGTAAGCGACTCGCCAGAGCGGTGCCCGACGTTACGCGCGCGAAAGGCGCGATCATGATGATGATCCGGAGGTTACGGCTAGATCGGGTGACAATCCGGTGCTCGACAAAGAGCGTGCCATCGCACTGTTTCGCATCGTGCAGGAAGCGCTGACGAACGTCGCGCGCTACGCTGGGGTGACCGGGGTCACGATTTCGCTCGAGCAGATCGGACCGCACCGGAGACTGGAAATACGCAACGACGGGCGCGGGTTCGATTCATCGGCGCCACGCGCCAGACCATTTGGGCTTGTCGGCATGAGAGAGCGCGCGCTGATGCTGGGCGGCGAGATCCCCCTGCATAGCGCGCCCGTCAGCGGCACGTCGATCGCGGCACGCATTCGCGCGGATGACGAAGCACACCGCCAGGCGGGCGTTTAACTCATACCTCGGACGCGACTCCATATCCGCCGCCACCCGGCGTCTGAATCACGAAAACATCGCCGGCATTCATCTGCACCTGGTGACGCGCGCCGAAGGTTTCCTGAGCGGACGAACCGGCTCGTTCGACCCAGTTGACGCCGAGCTTGCCCGGCGACCCGCCCGCCATGCCGAACGGCGCCACCCGCCGGCGGTTCGACAGAATCACGGCGGTCATCGGCTCGAGGAAGCGGACTCGCCGCTCGGTGCCGTCGCCGCCTCGCCATTGCCCTTTGCCGCCGCTGCCGTGACGCACCCGGAAGTCATCAAGACGAACCGGGAAGCGCCATTCGAGCACTTCGGGATCGGTGAGCCGCGAGTTGGTCATGTGTGTCTGCACCGCGCTGCAGCCCGCCGACGACGCACTGGCTCCGGCGCCGCCGCAGATAGTCTCGTAGTACTGGTAGCGATCGTTGCCAAACGTGAAGTTGTTCATCGTGCCCTGGGCGCCCGCCATGACGCCGAGCGCGCCGTAGAGCGCATCGGTCACAACCTGCGACGTCTCGACGTTACCGGCGACCACCGCGGCCGGATAGCGCGGGTTGAGCATCGAGCCCGCAGGAATGCGAATGTCCAGAGGTTTCAGACAACCTGCGTTGAGCGGAATGTCATCGTCGACCAGCGTGCGGAACACGTACAGCACGGCCGCCTTACAGATGGCAGAGGGCGCGTTGTAGTTATTCGGTTGCTGTTCGCTCGTGCCGGCGAAGTCGATGACGGCCGAGCGCGCCTCGCGGTCGATCGACACGGCGACGACGATCTTCGCCCCGTCGTCGAGTTCGTATTCGAAGCGTCCGTCCCTGAGCACCGACAGCGTGCGCCGCACGACCTCCTCGGCGTTGTCCTGCACGTGCTGCATGTACGCCTGCACCACGTCGAGGCCGAACTGCCTGCACATGCGGTCGAGTTCCTCCGCGCCCTTCGTGCACGCCGCGATCTGCGCCCGCAAATCGGCAATGTTCTGTTCGACGTTTCGAACCGGATAACGGCCCGAGGCGAGCAGCTCGCGCATTTCGTCTTCGAGAAAGCGGCCCTGCGCGACCAGTTGGACGTTATCGAGCAGGACGCCTTCCTGATCGACGTGCGTCGAGTCCGGTGGCATCGAGCCCGGTGAAATGCCGCCGATATCAGCGTGATGGCCGCGCGCCGCGACATAGAACGTCGGCGCCGCGTGCTCCTCGACGAAGACGGGCATGACCACCGTGACGTCCGGCAGATGCGTGCCGCCGCCATAGGGCGCGTTGAGCACATACACATCGCCGGACTGCATGGTGCCCGCACGCCGCTCGATGATGGTCTGCACGCTCTCGCCCATCGAGCCAAGATGGACCGGCATGTGAGGCGCGTTGGCGATCAGGTTGCCGTCCGCGTCGAAAAGCGCGCACGAGAAGTCGAGACGTTCCTTGATGTTGACCGAGTACGACGTGTTCGCGAGCGTCACGCCCATCTGCTCGGCAATCGACATGAACAGGTTGTTGAACACTTCGAGCAAGACCGGATCGGCTTCGGTGCCGATCGCATGACGGTTCACGAGCGCGCCGGTGCGGTTGACCACCAGGTGATTGTGCCGGCTGACCTCGACTTGCCAGCCCGGTTCGATCACGGTCGTGCCGGTCTTTTCGCTGACGATGGCTGGTCCGTCGATACGCGCGCCGGGCGCCAGCGAATCGCGGTCGAACACGGGTGTGTCGTGCCACTCGCCGCCTGAAAACACATGTGTCATAGCGAGCGGTTCAGGATTCGCGGAAGCACTCTCGGCGAGGGGCCAATGTTCGTCCTCGACCTCGTGCGTCTGGCCGATCGCCTCCACGGCAACGGCTTCGATCACGAGCGCCTTGTTCGGCATGAGAAAACCGTAACGGGCGCGGTACAAACGCTCGAACGTCGCTACAATGGCCGGCGCGTCGCGGCTGAATTCGATCTCCAGTGCAGTGTCGGTACCGTCGTATTTGACGTGGAGCGTGCGGCGCAGCGTGATGCGGTCCCTTGCGATGCGCTGCTCGGCGACTTCGCTTTCCGCCGCGGCGCCCAGCGACGCGAACGTTTCCTCGCAGGCGGCGAGCGATGCCGCGTCGAGGCGCGTTTCGACTGCCAGTTGGCGCAGTGCGCGCACGTCAGCGAGACCCATGCCGTAGGCCGACAACACGCCTGCGAGCGGATGGATGAACACACGCGTCATGCCGAGCGCATCCGCGACGAGGCACGCATGCTGACCGCCTGCGCCGCCGAAGCATGCGAGCGTGTACTTCGTCACGTCGTAGCCGCGCTGCACCGAGATCTGCTTGATCGCATTCGCCATGTTCTCGACGGCAATCTTCAGAAAGCCCTCGGCGATTTCGGCTGGCGAGCGCGCGATGCCTGTCGCATCCTCAACCTGCGCCGCAATCTCCACGAACTTGCGATGTACGACGGCGGCATCCAGCGGCAGGTTGCCTTCAGGTCCAAACACGTGGGGAAACCACTGCGCGCTGATCTTGCCGGTCATCACGTTGCAGTCGGTGACGGTCAGCGGGCCGCCGCGCCGATACGACGCTGGACCGGGATTCGCCCCCGCGCTCTCGGGGCCTACGCGCAAGCGCGCGCCGTCGAAACTGCAGATCGACCCGCCGCCAGCCGCAACGGTATGGATTTTCATCATCGGGGCGCGGATGCGAACGCCCGCCACTTCCGTGGCGAACTCGCGTTCGTACTCGCCCGCGTAGTGCGTCACATCGGTCGATGTGCCGCCCATGTCGAAGCCGATGATCGATTCGAAGCCCGCGAGCTTCGACACCTGCGCCGCACCCACGATGCCGCCTGCGGGACCGGACAGGATCGCGTCCTTGCCCTGGAAGCGATGCGCGTCGGTGAGGCCGCCATTGCTCTGCATGAACTGCAACGGAACAGCGCCCAGATCGCCTTCGACTTGCTGAACGTAGTGGCGCAGAATCGGCGAGAGATACGCGTCGACGACGGTCGTGTCGCCGCGCGAGACCAGCTTCATCAGCGGGCTGACTTCATGACTCACCGAGATCTGCGTATAGCCGATGTCCTGCGCGATTTCCTTGAGCCTGCGTTCATGTTCGGCGTACCGGTAACCGTGCATCAGCACGATTGCGCATGAACGGATTCCATTTTCGTAGGCCTGTCGCAACGCAGCCTGCGCCTGCCTCGTATCGAGTTCGCGCACCACTTCGCCATGCGCGCCGATCCGCTCGTCGATTTCCACCACGCGCTCGTACAGCAGCGTTGGCAACTCGATGTTGCGCACGAACAGCTTCGGACGGCTTTGGTAGGCGATCCGCAGCGCGTCTGCAAAGCCCCTGGTAATCGCGAGCACGGTAGGCGCGCCCTTGCGTTCGAGCAGTGCGTTGGTGGCGACCGTCGTGCCCATCCGTACGCTATCGATCAGATGTGCCGGCACGGGCTCGTGGGCCGCGACGCCCAGCAGGTCGCGAATGCCTTGCACCGCCGAATCGCGATATCGCTCGGGATTCTCCGACAGCACCTTGTGCGTGACGATCTGCCCATCGGGGCGGCGCGCGACGACGTCGGTGAACGTGCCTCCGCGGTCGATCCAGAATTGCCAGCGGCGATCACGCGGTAGCTGAGTGTCGGCTTGATGTGTCATCAGAAGATATCTCCGGTGAATGATGGGGTGCTCACGATTCGAGTTGCGCGCCGCGCGTTTCAGGCAGCGTCAGCGCCGCGAGAATCACGACGCCGTAGGCGGCCGCGGCGAAGGTGCCGATCGCGACGCCGAGCGTCATTTTTTGCGCGACGAAACCGATCAGAAACGGGAAGGTCGCGCCGACGGCGCGGCCGAAGTTGTAGCAGAAGCCCTGGCCCGAGCCGCGAATCCGCGTGGGGAAGAGTTCGGTCATGAACGCGCCCATCCCGGCGAAGATGCCCGAGGCGAAGAAGCCGAGCGGGAAGCCGAGCACGAGCAGCAGCGCGTTGCTCATCGGCACGCGGGTATAGACGAGAGCGATCGCCATCGAGGCAATCGAGAACGCGATGAAATTGAGCTTGCGGCCAAAGCGGTCGCTGAGAAAGGCGCCGCACAGGTAGCCCGCATACGAGCCGGCGATGATGACCGCGAGATAGCCGCCCGTGCCGACCACGCTCAGGTGCTGTTCGGTCTTGAGGTACGTCGGCAGCCAGGTGGTGATCGCGTAATAGCCGCCTTGCGTGCCCGTGGCGAGGATCGCGGTGCGCAGCGTCGTCAGCCAGACGCCGGGGCCGAAGATCTCGAAGAACGAACTCGTGTTGCCGGCTTCGGCGTCACGCTGCTTTTGTTGCAGATGAACTTCCGGTTCCTCGACGAAACGGCGAATGAAGATCACGAACGGCGCGGGCAACACGCCGAGCGCGAACAATGCGCGCCATGCGATATCGCCGGGCAGCAGCGAAAACACCAGCGTATAGAGTCCCGCCGACGCCGCCCAGCCGATCGCCCAGCCCGCCTGCACCATGCCGACCGCCTTGCCGCGATCGCGCGGCCGGATTACCTCGCCGATCAGCACCGCGCCCGCGGTCCATTCACCGCCGAAGCCGAAACCCATCAAACCGCGCGCGATCAGAAGCTGGCTGTAGTTCTGCGCGAACGCGCAGAGCAGCGTGAAAAAGGCGAACCAGACGATGGTGATCTGCAGCGTCTTCACCCGGCCGATGCGGTCGGAAAGAATGCCTGCGACCCAGCCGCCGAGCGCGGAGGTCAGTAGTGTGACCGTGCCGATCAGGCCGGCTTCGCCCCTGCTGAGACTCCACGTGGCGATCAGCGTCGGAATCACGAAGCTAAGGAATTGCGTGTCCATCGCATCGAGCGCATAGCCGACCTTGCAGCTCCAGAATGCCCGCCGCTCGCTCGCGTTGGTGTGCCGGTACCAGCCGAACATGCCGCGGCTCGCGGTGGTGTCCGCCATTGCGTCGTCGACGGGCGTGCCTGCGTATTGCGCTTCCGTATTCATGTGTTTCTCCTGTGATGCGGCCAATCCGGGCGTCAGAACACCGCGAGCGATGCGTTGGGGATGTCGGTGACCAGCATGTGGCCAGGCCGATGCGCGATCGCGAACGGCAGCCGCGCGCTTTCAATGGCGCTTTGAGGCGTCACGCCGCAGGCCCAGAAAACCGGCAGTTCGTGTTCATGGATCGATACCGGATCGCCGAAATCCGGGCTCGACAGATCTTCGATGCCAAGTACCGCCGGATTGCCGATGTGCACCGGCGCGCCATGCACCGCGGGAAACCGGCTCGTGACCTGCACGGCACGGATCGCATGGGGGCCGCTCATCGGCCGCATGGAGACGACGAGCTGGCCGCCGAACCGTCCCGCCGCCTGGTTCGCAATGTGGGTGCGGTACATCGGCACGTTCACACCTTCGTCGACGTGGCGCAGCGGAATGCGTTCGCGCGCGAGCATCTGTTCGAACGAGAACGAGCAGCCAATCGCGAACACGACCAGATCGTCGCGCCAAACCTCGCGGATATCGGAAGGCTGCTCGCACAGCACGCCGTCGCGATAGACGTTGTAGCCGGGCACGTCGGTGCGGATATCAAGGTCGCGGCCCAGAACCGGCAGATCGAATTGCCCCGGTTCGCCGACGCCGAGCAGCGGGCAGGCTTTCGGATTGCGCAGGCAGAAGCGCATGAAATCCTCGGCGTAGGCGCTCGGCAGAATGGCGAGGTTGGCCTGCGCGAAGTCGCCGCAATAGCCGGCCGTAGGCCCCGAAAATGTCTTGCTGCGAACTTGCTGGCGAAAGGTGTGCGGCATGACGGCGATTCCGTTCGTGAGTGCGATGGCGTGCAGATTAGGGCCAACAAAATAGCTGCGCCAGCGAGTTATTCGTGCCGCTGGCGTTCAGGTTTTCTTAACGGTTTTGTGCGGGTTTTTACGTAGCCGGTCGTTGGGTGCACATCTGGAGAAGCGCGTGGTCGGTGGCTTGAAAACCTTTGCCGACAGGCCTTACAGGGGGGGCGTGGCAAAGCTGCGTTCATGCATGGCGAATACCATGCGTCGTTTCGGCATAACGGCCATAAAGGCACTCCGTTTCGTATAAATGGAGCTTTTTGTTAAGGCATACTACGAACAGAAACAATGAAGGAATCCGCCCCAATCTTCAGGCATAACCTATGAACACGCGCTTTCTCGAAACCTTCGTGACGCTTGCCCAGCTCGAAAGCTTTCGGGCGACGGCGCGTGTGCTGCACGCGACACCGGCCACGATCTCGCTGCGTATCCGCTCACTGGAGGACGAACTCAAGACGGAACTCGTCGACCGCTCGACAACGAGCTTCCGGCTGACACCGTCGGGCCAGAATCTGCTCGGGCCCGCGAAGAACGTCGTCAATGCCACGCGCACATTGCGGGAGGCTGCGGGCCAGGAAATCGTGGTTGGCGGCAAGCTGCGCCTGGGCGTCATCGAGACCGTCGTGCACAGCTGGCTCGCGCACTACGTCACCCAGCTGAACGCGAGCTTTCCACGGCTCGAAGTGGACCTGACCGTCGATTCGAGTTCGGTGCTGCAACGGCGTCTGCTGAGCGGCGAGCTCGACCTCGTGATACGGGTTGAGGGCATCGACAGTACGAAGATTGTCTCCAGGGCGATCGCCAGCTATCCGGTTCGCTGGATCGCGAAACGGGGCTTGTTGTCGAAGCGTGCCGAAGGGCTCGCGCTGCGCGTGCTGGAGCGTCCGGTTCTGACCTTCGGGCGCGGCACGGCGCCGCAAGTCGCGCTCGAGAGCATCGTTCATGCGCTCGCGCAGCAACTCGGCATGCCGGCCGGGCAAACGCGCATCACCTGTTCGCCCTCGGTGGCCGCGATCGTTCAACTGGTTCGCGACGGCTATGGCGTCGCCGCCATTCCCGGCCTGTTCGTCGCGGAGACCTTGCAAAGCGGTGAATTCGTCGAGTTGCCGCTCAAACCCGTGCCCCCGCCGATCATCGTGTCGATTTGCAAGCCGGTGAACGCGAGCCCGATGATTCACGCTGCCGCGAATGCGGCGCAGCTTGCGTGCTCGGCGTATTGCCAGACGCGGCGCAAGGATCTCGTCGAGGCGCTTTGACCGGGACAGCGTGGCAGATTGATTTCGTGTGGTGAAAAAGCGGTTCGTCTCGCGCCAACCCGGTTCGCTATGGGCGCGGCTCGGACGGGCCATCAGTAGGATGGATGGCTTTTTTCAACCGCGAGGGGGATTCGGAATGTTGCTGCCGCGTTCATTCAACCTGACCGCAGGCGTTGCCTGCGCACTGCGGCTCGCATCTGCGAATGCGTTTTCGCAACCTTGTGCAACGGCTGACGACCGCACGAGCTTGCTGCAAGTCAGCACCCACGACGACGATGTGCGCGCCGAACGTCGCAGGGAGGAACAGCTGCGCTCAGAACGTTTGCGTGAAGAGCGCCTGCGCGAGGGGGAGTCATCGCTGCATTGCGGCGGTCCCGTTCAACGGGCCACCTCGACGCACGGGTGATGAAGCGCGGCAATCGCGCGGCACGCATCGATGACGCGGCCATGCTGCCGACTCGGGCCGCTTGTCTGGTCGAGCAGCACCTCGATCGAATGTGCGTCGAGATTCGGCTGCAACCCGAGCAGCAACGCAATGGTGCCTGTCACGTTCGCCGCCGCGAACGACGAGCCCGACACGAAGTCGTAATGTCCGCCCGGCGTGAGCGTCAGGATGTCACGGCCCGGCGCATACAGCACGTTCGAGCCTGCATCGGCTGGCGCGCTGCCCGCAGCGTGAGCCGAATCGACGGCGATCACGCCCCTCACGCCGACCGGAAACGCCTTGAGGTCGCCGTCCGGCAGAACGGCCCCGACCACGATCACACCTTTTTTCACCGACAGTTCGATCAGTTGACTCAGCAGCGGGTCCGCCGGCCCGCCCAGACTCAGGTTGATGATCTGTGCGTGCGCCTCGAGCGCCGACTGGATCGCTTCGGCGAGTGTGAACGAATTGCACCGCGAAGTCCCGCTGCGATTGTCCGCTTGCCAGCAGGCCTTGACCGCGATCACTTTCGCGTGCGGCGCGACGCCTTCGATGCCGGCGCTGCCGTCCGGGCCGCCGGCGCGATCCGCCGCGATGACGCCCGCGACCGCGGTGCCGTGCTGGTCGCGATTGAATTGCTGCCAGTCCTCGTCGACGAAATTGCGGGTCCCGGCAATGCGGCCGTGCAGATCGGGGTGGGTGGTGTCGACGCCGGTGTCGATCACCGCGACGCGCACCGAATCGCCGCGTGTGACCTTTTGCGCAGCGTCCGCGCCGATCTCGCGAAAACCCTGCTGCAAGTCGGTATAGCCGCTGCCATGCGGCGCCTCGCCGAGCAGATCGAAGGTCTGTAACGGCTGCGCGAGACGCACGCGAGGATCGGCAGCGAGCCGCGCGAGCACTTCATTGCGCCGCGCGCCGTCGGCGATCTCCAGCATCGCGCAATGCACCTTCAGCGACGGGATCGGCCACGCCGACACCTCGTGCAAGCCGTATTGCCGCGCGAGCGCGGCGACCTGAGCCCGCGCGCTGCCGCCCGGCGAATAGCCGCCAGCAGCGCCGTAGCCGGCGGCAGTCGAGCCGGCTCGCAGCATGAGCGTTTCCGGAGGATTGGCGACAGCCAGCACGATCATTCGCTCGGGACGCGCTTTCATCTGCTGCGTCGCGACAGCGGGGTCGGGCGTCGCGGGCACGAGCGCGCACGCGGACACCGCGAAGGCGGCGCACAGGGACAGCCAGCAAAGGCACGCGCGCCGCACCATGGCGGCCCATGTGCCACTGACGCCGCGGTTCACTGCCGAACCCGCGCCGAACGGAAAATGCGGGACATAGCGGTCCTTGGGCGTCATGGCAACTCGATTCATGATGTAAATAGCCGTAGGTGCGCGTTGCCGGGTGAAAAGTTACGCCGCCGCTCAGAAATGCCAGATGACATCGGCGATCCAGCGATTGCTCGCGCCCGGCCCAAGCTTCGTCTTGGCTTCATTGTTCGTCGCGATGTACGACACGTCAAATTGCCACGCGCGAAACTGATAAGTCAGCCCGACGTTGCCGTAGACGTACCCAAGGTCGATCACCGAGTGCAGATCGTAGTAGCCGATGCCGGCCGTCGCGGTCCACCCGTGCACGAGCGGCAGGCGACCCACCAGGTCATATGAGACAGCGCGCGAAATCGGCGTCGGCCCAAAGCCGGTGTCCGGCGAGAGCGCGACCGAGGCGAACACAGAGTCGCGCCAGCCGGCGGTTAGCACCAGTTCGTCGTAGTTGAGGCGCGAGGACTGCGATCCCTGTAGGAACTGGTAGTGCGAAAGCATGGCCTGGGCGCTCCAGTCGCCGGCCAATCGCCAACCGTATCCACCGTTGGCGACGACTTCCGCGCCGTTGGTCGGGCTGCGAGCGGACCGGAGTGACGCCACGGACGCGCCCGCAAAGAAGCCGTTGCCCGGATACCAGTTGGCCCCCGCACTGACCGACGGCTGCCCGTTTCCGATGTCCATGCCGCGGGTGACCTTGTTGGTGGAGATGCCCGCCTCGAACTGCCAGTCGTCGCTTGTGGCAGTGGCGGGTGCGGATAAAACTGCAAGCGTGACGAGCGCAGTGCAGCATCGAAGCATGCCGGGCAAGCAGGCTGCCACGCGGCAACGCGGGGACGAAGGACGCTGCAACTCCATATTGTTCGTTCACGTTCCGGTAGATCGGGGACTGTGACCGTGGTCAAGCCATCTGAACGACCCGGCGCGGCGCCGCTGCGAGGGTCGTGCCAATCCTAACCGATAAACGTGACCGGACAAATTTGCTCGCGATCTGCCGGAGTGAAATTGGAAATATGACCGTAAGTGACGTCGACCGTGAGCGGAGTTGCGAACGACCGAAGAAATTTGTCGGCAAGCCACGATGCACGATACGAGCGCCGCAACCATTCGACGCGAGCAATAGAAGCCTGGTCAGGATGCACGGATTCTCGTGTCAGCGCATCCTGACCGCTTTGTAGGGGTGTGCCGACGCGTGCGCCGCGATGCGCCGTGGCTGCGAGGGTTCAGCGATATGCGCATGCCCGCCACGCGACGGGGCGCGTGGGCAAGACGCCGGACCGCCGGCGCGGCAGCGCATCCGGTTTCGCTCCCGGAGGCACTTACCGGAACCGGGACCGAGAACGATCCAACCCGTCCGTATGAACGATTCATTGACATCAGGCCGACCAGGAGAAGACATGCGATTCGCTCTAGTGACCGAGGACCCCATATTGACCCGCGATCTGGCCGGCTGTCTTGCCGGTGATTCGATTGCCGTCGAATCGTTTGACGGCGAGTTGCCGCTCGTGCGTGCAATGCGCGCCTCCACGTACGACCTCGTGTTGATCGACGCGAAGAACGGATCATTACTGCTCGATTCGTTGCTGTCGTGGCGCCATTGCAACGCGGCTGCGTGCACGCCCGCGATCGTTCTCACGCCGTTTCCGGACTGGACCGCCATGCTCGGGTGGATCAACGCGGGCGCCACGGACGTGGCGTATCGCTTCGATCTGGAACAGGTGCGTCTGCGCGCGCATGTTGTGCTTCAGCGTGAAAATCATCGGGCGGGTGCGGACACCGTCACGCTGGGCGGCTATGTGTTGAGAAGAGATCTCGGCGTGCTGACCCTCGACGGCGTCGAGATTCCGCTCACGCCGCGCGAATTCACGATGGCGTGGCTGTTCTTTTCGAATCCAGGCAAGTTCGTGACCCGCGCGCAGATCGCTGGCGGCGTGTGGGGCTCGTGCGAGGACGTGGCCGCGCGCTCCATCGAGCAACACATCTACAAGCTGCGCAAGAAGCTGCGTTTGTCGCCCGGAAACGGCTTGAATCTGAAAACCGTTTATGCGCTTGGCTACAAGCTGGATAGCGTTGCGTCGATTGGCGAAGCAGGCAACGCGCTGGCGTGCGTTGAGCAATTCGCCTAGACCACTGCCTCGAGTTCCGGGGCCTTCTCGCGATCCAGCGCTTCGCCGTCGCGACGAAAAAACACCCACGAAGACGCGGGGATTCCAGTAAGCGACTCGAGCGCGGCCGCTTTCACTTTCAGTTGCTGCATATCGATCACCGGCGCACGCTTGAAGCAGATGAGAATGTTGTTGTCCTCGCACGGCAACCGCAGAACCGCATCGAATAGCTCGGACAGCCATTGCAGGTTCTGCCGCGTCACCGCCGCCAGGTCCGGGCCGAAGATGTTGATCGTCATCATGCCGTCCGTCGCGAGGCTGTCGAAACAGGCCCGGTAGAATGCGCTGCCTTGCCCCACCGGCCCATCGTGTTCGCTTAGATAAAGGTCCACCTGCAAGATGTCGATCGATGCCCGGTGCTCTTGCGCGCTGACATAGTCCATCGCGTCCGCTTCGATGAGAGCGAGGCGCTCGCCCTCGGGCGGCATGCAGAACATCTCGCGGCACGCGTCGATGACCGCGGGGTTGATGTCGACGACTTCGACACGCGCGAGCGGAAAGCGGGCGTGACAGAAGCGGGTCAACGCTCCGGCGCCCAGTCCCAGTTGCACGATGAGGCGCGGCTTTTCATAGAAGCGTTCGGCGAAGAGCATCCACGACATCATCTTTTGCGCATACTCCATCCAGAGAAACGTTGGATGATCGAGCACCATACATCCGAACGTCGAATCCCACTCGTCGCCGTTGTGCATGTACAGCAGCCCGTCCCGCTTCGAAAAAGTGAGCGGCGGGCAGCGTCCTTCGTGACTGGCGTCAACATCTTGCAGGTTGTCGTGTTTGAGCATGTCGTTCGCGATAGAAATGTCAGGGGCGCACTGCTTGGGTGTTCATCATAAGCAGCACGATCGGGCGCGTTGACATGGCACCGAAACGAGGGGGCGTTAGGCGAACGTTTTCTACACCGGTTGCGCTGCCACGAGCTGGGGGGGGAACATACCTATTCGGTTCGTCGCCAGGCGGATCGATATCGCTTTCGTTTTCTAACACCACCTTGCGTTTTTCGGCTAGTCGCCCTGCGGCGCCGGCCGGTTCGGGGGAATCATTTTTGAGCGACATGCTCCGGCTGCCGCAGTTGATGCCAGCTCGCGAGGATCGCGGCGATGTGGCGCGCGTATAGGTCCCGCTCGGCAGGGGTCTCCGAATGGTAGGCCCCAATCGCGGCCCAGGTGTTGCCGTATTTGTCCATCTTGCCGCGCAAATGCCAGGCCGCGATATACACGTTCTTGCACGGCTGCATCAGCGCATCGCGATCGATGTGGTAGCGCGCCAGGTCGCGCAGGTGAATGGAGTTGATCTGCATGACGCCGTAGTCGAGCGAGCCGTTTGCGTTCAGATGCGTCGCGTTGGGCCGGTTATGCGACTCCTGCCATGCGATCGCCCGCAGCACCATTGGATTGACGCGCTGGTACGCCCCTGCGTCGTCGAAGCAGTCGGCCCATGCGGGCTGCGCGGCGAGCGCGAGCGCAAGGTCGACGGCGATTGCGACCAGCGCGCGGCGCGTAAGCGGCGGACGATGACGGAAGGCGTGGTGCATGACGGTCTCCTCGAATGCGTGCCGGTGCGTACCGGTGAACGGCGCGATTGTGATCGCCCTCCGTCTGGATTTCGAAGCGACGGCGCGAAAACATGAGGTCGCGTGCGAACCATGTTGCGCGAGGCGCGCGGGCCCTATGTATGTCCCAGAATTTGCGCCGCCATAAAGGACGTTGCGAGGAGCGATGATGAAGGCCGCGCATGGCATTCATTCGCGCAAGGGTTCAGCTTTTCGCAAGGCGCTTGCGACGCGGCGCCTTGCGAATCGTCCAATACGGCATCGAGCGCCTCCGCCGAACCGTCACCGCCAGCGTGCGGCTACGCGGCGGGGCCGTACTACGCCGCTTAAACAGACGACGCTCCATTGCGAGGGTTTATGACGATCAACCGTCTTTCGCGTTTCTTCCCCGCGACCCGTTCCAGCGCAGACACGGCCGCGCCGCCGACGGCAGGCGTCAATCCGAGGCCGGTTGCGCGTAGCCTGACCGCGCCCGGTGCGTTATTGCTGCAGCAGCGTCCGGCAAATGCCGCGGCAGCAGGCGGGAAGACATCCATGCCGCCACGCGCCGCGAATCCGCAACCACGTGCGGCAGGCGAGCCGGGCCGGCACAACATCGATTGGCTCACGCGGCGCCATTTGCTTGTGGACAGCGGCGTCTCCAGGACGGACTCGATTGGCAATCCAGAATAGTAAGCGTGTCCGCGCATCAGCAGCGGAATCCATCATTGCGCAGCCGTCATTGTGGATTCGTGGCTCGCGTGTCGTAAGGCAACTGTTGCAAACGCGACACGATGCTTCCAGTCGCTCTACAGGCCGTGATTTTTTTGCATGACGCCGCGCAAGCTGGTTCACGACTGTATGGCGTTGAATTGCGCGTAATTCACGAGAGTTGCCGGAAGATGCTTTGCCTCGCGAACTGGATTCTGGCTCGTCGCATGAAAATATCCACGCAATACGCATCCACCGCGCGCTCCCGATGCACTAACGGAGAGAGAGACCTCGCCCGATACGATCAATGCTGATGGCGCAATGCAATGGGTCTTGAATTACGCCGCTACAGCCATTGACTAAAACCACGACGACCAGACGGGCGAGGGGACAAAAAGTTGTGCTTGGGGAAACGCCGCAGTCTCCGCTGGACGGGTGACGGCAGGAATCGAGAAGCGTGGATGCCTTTTTGGGGATGCGAACCGCGGTGAACAATAACCTGTTATTTGCCATTGCAACCGACGACCGGCTGCTTCGACGGACTGTTTCTGAAACCTTTACCGGAGAAGGAGTCGTCATCGAGCCGTTCCCGAGTGAACTCGATTTGCTGCGCGCAATGCGTGCGAACCGTTATGACCTGGTGCTGATCGACGCCAGGACCGATCCGACGCCAACCAGTGCGTTGCTGTCGTGGCGCGACTGCAACGCCGACGTGTGCACGCCGGTGATCGTACTGACGCACCATTCGAGCTGGTCGGGACTGTTGCGCTGGATCGACGCGGGGGCGACCGACGTCGTGAATCGCTTCGACATCGAGCAGATCCGCTTTCGCGTCCATCTGGCGTTGCAGCGGCGCTTTTCCGATACCGTCACGCATCAGATCCAGATCGGCCGTTACGTGCTTCAGCGGGATCTCGGTCTCGCGACGATCGACGGCGTCGAGATTCCGCTGACCGCGCGCGAGTTCTCGATCGCCTGGATGTTCTTTTCGAACCCCGGAAAATTTCTTAGCCGCGCGCAAATCGCTGCCAGCGTTTGGGGTGCGACGGAGCAGATCGCCGCGCGCACGCTGGAGCAGCACATCTATAAGCTGCGCAAGAAACTGCAGCTATCGCGCACCGCCGAGCTGAATCTCAAGACCGTGTATGCGCTCGGCTACAAGCTCGATGTCGCTCAGGCGGCGCAGTCCTGCTTCGACGCCGACGCGCGAGCGGGATTCGATACGCTGCCGGTGAGTTTGGGGCAGGGCGCTACGCGGCGCGGTGGCGACGGTACGTTGTCCGATCGCGCTTGCGATTCATCGGCGCAGTTCGTCGTGACGGTGGCGTAGCAGCCCTCCGCTTGCGTGGCGACCCGCCCGTCGAGGCAGTCGGCGCTGGCGGGCCATCGCGTCACGACGCATGACGCGAACGGCCCGCGCTCACGCGCTCAGGCGGCGTCCTCGTCCTCCTCGCGTGCCTCAGCCCGGCGTTCCTGCTGATCCTGGAAGATCTGCATCATCACCTGCGTGCCGAAGGCCTGGATCGCCGCATCCAGATCGGCCGGGCTGCCTCCCTGGTCGTCTTTCTTGTCCTTGTTCTTCGTGTCCTTGTCGTCCGTCTTGTGGGTCGAGGGACTGCTGGTCGTGCTGTGACTATGGCTGACTTGCGTCATTTCATTCTCCATTGAAAAGAAGGTTCATGCGCGGATCCATACGTAGTCGCCACGGGCGAGGTTTTCGAACATGTCGTCGCGAGCGACGAAGATGTTGTCCCGCCAGTAGCGCCCGTGCTCGACATAGTGCTCGATCAGCTCGAGCATCCATTGCCCTGTGATTTCCTCGCTCAACGCCACGCGCGCGATCAGGACGATCGCGCCGGTATCCGCCTCCAGGCCGAGTTGCGCCTGGTCCTGCGCATAGACGGCGAGATTCGCCTCCAGCAACAGGCGAAACACGCGCAACGTGCGCCCCGCCGTGACGATGCCGAACTGGAACGTCATGTACAGCGCGTCGGGGTCTTCCTCGAAATGGTCGATCGCCGCGTCGAAGCCGTCGATCTCCAGCACACCGCGCTCCAGCACGGCATCCGGCGCAGGCATGTCGCGCAGTTCGCAAATCTCGCGGATCAGTTCATCACGTCTTTCGATACTCATCGCTATCGCCGAATCGCTTCACGAGCACAGGTCTGTAGGTGGATGGCCCACGCGGCAGAGCAAAAAAAAACCGGTTGGGAACCGCGGACGGTTCCCAACCGGCGCACCATGCGCGGCCGGATGGCGCGCCGGAGCGCTTAGCCTACGATATCCTTCGCGGCCTTCGGGCCCATCGTCGCAAGCTTCGCGGTCGTGTTGGCCTTGTTGATTTCGTTTTCTTCAGCCATTGCCTTGTAGATGTCGGCGATGGAGCTGCCAGTTGCGCCTGCGTCGGTCGGGATCTTGCTCGACATGTTGAATCTCCTAAAAGAATTGAACAGTGGTACTGCGCTAAAGTGTCCCGCTTCATGCGGAACGCTGGGAAAATGTGCGGCCCTTGCGGATTGCGCACGGTTTGCCTGCATCGCGGCACACCTCATGTGTGTGTCGCGGTGCAAGTGTTACTGCTCGATTGCGCCGCGGCACAACTGCGCCGCGGCGCGAAATCCATCGACAACCACACGTCCTGCCTGAGCTTCCGTGCTTGCCGCCTCCGTTGAATGCGAGGCGACGGTGTTGGCTATCGCGTCGAGTGCGTCTGCCACTTCCCGCACTTCACCGTGACGATGCGTCTGCGCCACTGCCTGCGGCAAGTCGTCGAGTACGTCGATCAGTTTGTCGGTCATCGCTTCGTACATGCTGGTCATCCTCAATGAAGGGTGGTGTTGCTGGGCAGCTCGGCCACGAAGTTCTTCGTGCCGTCGCTCGATTCCACGTATTTCACGCCGTCCGCCGACAAGGCCGAATCGATGTCACCCGCTACTTTCAGGTCGTCGGTGCTCGTCACGTCCACGTCGATGCGCGCGACGAGCGGCTGCATATCGCTGTGAAACCGTTCGACCACCTCGCGCACTTCACCGGGATGGCGCGCGCTACCGGTTACATCGAGGCGGCCCGCACCGGCATAACTCACGTGCAGGTTGGCTTCATGCAGCGATTCCGCGAGCGACCCGGCGATCTCGTCACCGGACCGGACGCTCCAGTTCAGGCGATTGCCTGCCAATGCCTGAAGCGCGGCGCGCGTTCTGCGGGCCTCGGCGTCGTTCGCTGCGATGCCCGTGACGAGAAACCCGTCCCCCTGCCGCGCGACCGCCAGATCCGGCTGATGCAGCTGCGCCAGCGCCTGTTGCACATCGGCGAGCGTGGCGCGCGCTTGCGGCCGGTCGGCGGCCAGCGTCGTCTTGCCGGCCGGCAACACCACCGCGGCTGCGCCCATCGAACCGATCAGCAAGGCGGCGACGCCGGCATGCACCCATGGCGAACGGCGCGAACGCATAACGATCGGTGTGGAGGGCGGGCCGGCCGGAAACACGCCGTCGCTCGTTTCGCCGTCGTATTTGCGCCCTTCGGGTTGCGCCGCCAGCATCGACTCCATCAGTTGCAAATCGGACGGCCAGCGCGTGTCGGCAGGGCCCGCGCACAGCACGACTTCACCGAAACGTCGCGGCATGAAGTCGTCCATCGCGATGCCGGCTTCGCCGGGCACAGCGATCGTCAAGTTGTCTTGCGCATCGATTGCCAACTGCATAGTGCACTCGCTCCAGTCGTTGATCAGGATGTCCGCATCAGGTTTGGCGCCGATCGACATCGTTGTTGTACTCAACTCTATTTGAGCGCCGGCATGGAAACCGGTCAGTATGCGAATTTCTTTGGACATGAACGAAACCTCTTCGATTGTGATTGACGGGATGGCGCCCGCCGTCACCATCCGCGTCCGCGGCGGATCAGGGCAGCAAGCGCGGACATGCCCATCGCGCGGCCCGCGCGGGTGCGGCTGCGCCCGAGGTTGAGCAGCGCGATGGGCAACAGCAGATTCATCGATTCCTCCGCGGCGGAGAGCGGGCGTTGAGCGGCCCCGCTCACTCCGCTTTGTATGTTGCTTTGTGGGTTGTTTTGCATATCGCGTCCGGCGCGCGTGGATGCCGACACGAGCCGGTCGCGTATCTGGGCGAGCGTAGTGCGCGAGGTGCGCTCGCCATCCGGCATCTGCAGGAATTCGCGGACGATCGCAAGGACGGCATACGTCGGGCTGGCACGCGTGGGCGCTTTGCCCCCAACGGACGGTTCCTGCTTGCGCGCCGCGGTTTGCACGCCAATCAGTGCGGCCTCGGGCTGATCGCCAGGCGAGCGTGCTGGTCCTTGACTGACCGCGCGTGAGTGCTTCAACAGCGCCGTCTCGTCGCGCGCCGTGCGCTGCGCAAAACGCATCGGCAGTGCGCGCGCAGGCAGATCGTGCGTGTCGTCGGAATCTGTCCGTTTGCCGTTCGGCTCCGCGCCGGCGGAATGCTCGTCCTGACCGAAGCCATGCTGATTGCCGCGCGGCTCGCGCGCATCGACCCGCATCACGTCGGTCTGGCTGCGTCGCAGATGCTGGTCGAGCATCATCAGCAGTTCCTCGCTCTCGGCCGCGGGGTCGTTCGCGTCCGGACTCTCGGCGCTGCGGCGTTTCCTCAGCGACGGGCGCTTGGCACGCGTCAGCGCATGCCCGTGACGGTGATGCGGCACGGCCAGCGCCGCCTGCTGCTGGGCGACAGTATCGGCATCCGAAGAAAGATCGGCGGGCGGCGTGTAGCCACCGCCTATGCGTGGAATGCTCATGTGAACATCACCTGCACGAGGTTGCGCGCGAAGTTCTGGATCGCGGCCGCGCCCCATGGCGCGGCGATCACGATGACGACCGTGACGACCACCAGTTTCACGCTCTGCGAAATGCTGGAATCCTGCAGTGACGTGACGGCTTGCAGGAACGCGATGAGCAGGCCGGTCACGGCCGCCACCGCCACCGGCGGCAACGACACGAGCAGGCACAGGGTGAGCGCCTGCGTGGTGAAATGAGTGATCGCGTCGTATTCCACGGCGTTACCTGTAGGTGGAGATGAGACCGTGGATCAGCGTCGACCAGCCGTCCATCGAAACGAACAGCAGTAGCTTGAACGGAATGGCCACATTGGTCGGATTGACCTGCGACAGCCCGAGTGCCATCAGCACGTTGGCGATGACGAGGTCGATCACGATGAAGGCGAGATACAGCAGGAAGCCCATCTTGAAGGCCGCGGTCAGTTCGCTCAGCGTGAAGGCGGGCGCGAGCACGATGAGATCGTCCTGCTTGAGTTCGGCGGCGCGCTCGGGCGGCCAGATTTCGCGGGCCGAGCGCAGGAAGAAGGCCTTCTCGCGCTCCGACGCATGACGTTTCAGAAACACGCGAAACGGTTCGCGCGCGGCGTCGAGAAGCGGCATCACCTGCATGCCCGAGCCTGCATCGCTGGATAGCTGCGCGCGATGCATGGCTTCCATGCCGACCGGGGCCATGATGAAGCACGAGACCATGATGGCGACGCCGTTGAGCACCGAGGTGGGCGGCACCTGCTGCAGACCCAGCGCGTTGCGCAGCAGCCCGAGCACGACCACGATCTTCGTGTAGGACGTGACCACCATCGCGGCGAATGGCAGGACGGCCAGCGCGAGTGCCGCGACGAGCAGCGAGGCGATTTCAGGTGTGCCGTTCATCGGAGTTCGCAATGTGCTGGATGAGGAGACCGAGGTTGTCCCCGACCGCGACGAGTTCGCCGAGCGCGAGCGTCTGCCCGTGCGCGACGAGACGGATTTCCGCATCGGCGAGCTTGAGCGGCAGCGTCAGGATGTAGCCGGGCCGCAGCGCGGCGATTTGCCCGAGCGGCAGATTGACGGTTACCACCTCGATATGCACGGGAAGTTCGACCTCGTTCAGGTCGACGGTGCGCTCCGCGGCGGCGGTCTCGCCGGTGGACCCGGCAGCACTCTCAAGGGAAAGATCGGGATCGTGGTTCATCGTCTCAGGGAACGTCTCAAGGATCATGTGGTGGCCGTCGATGCGGGCCTGCGCGCAGGCGGCGCGGCCATCCGCTGCGCCCCATAGCACGGTCGCGTGTTCGAGCGTTGCGCTTTGTGCATAGCCGCTTGCGCGCGGCCATCCGAGCAGGACGTCGCCCGCGCGCAGCGAGCCCAGCAGCGCCGTCGTGCAACGACGGGTACGCAAGCGGATGCGGGTTGGCACGGCGATGGCGGCAAGCGCGTCGGGCAGCGCGACCGAAGCCGCGCGCGTGCCGGTCATGCGGCGCTCCAGCGCGGCCGCGAGAGGCGCGGGGGCTTCCAGCAGCACCGCCGCGTGGGCGGGGTTGTCCGCCAGTCCGTATTCAAAGTGGAGCGCGCCGGCGGCGTTCTGGCTATCGGTCTGTTCGGCATCGAGCGAAATGTCCAGCACTGAGGGCTGCGCGACACCGTGACCGGCAAGCGTGTCGAGCGGCGCCGCGAGCCACAGATTGCCGAGCGCCGCGCGACGGTCCGCGTCCGGCTCCAGAGCAATCGCCTCGAGCGTGGCGTGACGGCTCACATCGACGCACACGCACAGCTCGCCATGCGCGCAGCCGATACGCAGGCGCGCCGTGCGGTGAGAGGACAAGGATTGCGCCGCGGCCGGTTTCACGCCGAGGCCGCCGCGCGCATCGAACAGCGCGCGCGACACGCCGGCGAGCGCCGGTGTATAGCAGCGCAACCGATCGCCGATGCTGGTGCAGCCATGAGGCATTGACATGATCTCGAACCCTTCAGATAACTGTAACTTCCACTGCGACTCGACCGCCGAGACGTGCTTCGAGGCGGGTCCTGAGCTCGTTGCTGTTGTCACAGATTAGCTGCCGCGCCCGCGCGTCCCGGCTATCGAAACGAAGAGATAGACCCCAGCCCGAAAGACTCAAATGCAGCTCGGTGCGCGGCAGAATGGCCGGGTCAAGTTCGACGGCGACGTCCCACTGGCCTGCACGTTCGACGGCGGGGTTAGTGCAAAATCCGGCCACGCGTTCCGCGAGATGTTCGGCGAGAAGATCGCCCTCCGCCGCCCTCGCACAGCGGCGGATCATCTGCATGCCGAATGACGGTTCTGCCACGGCGTGCTGCGCGTCTTGCGTGGCTTCATGCACAGATTTGCCTGGCGCGCCGCGCACGTCAGCCTTGCGTGCCGGACCTTTTGCGTGTGCCGCGGAAGTGCACGCGCGGCGATTCTCGCGAAGGGCAAGCAACGCGCCGTTCAGCGCAAGCGACGGCGGCAGCGGAGGCACGGCGGGCAGCAGGGGCAAAGGCGCATCCGTGGCGCTGATGCCCTCGGCTGCTTCCTGGTGTTGAGCGTCGCCGCCGGAGTCGTCGTCGCCGCCCTGTGCATCGTCGTCAGGCGCGGGATCGCCGGGCGATTCCTGCTCCTGCTTTTCATCGCGCCAGGCCTCGCCGGCCTGCTGCCGCGCGGTCTCGTATAAGGTCTCGAAGCGTTGCGCGCCAGCGCCGCTCTCGCTGGTTTTGCCGCTCGTGCCCGAGGTGTGCGGCGCAGTCGGCGGCGTGATGCTGACTTCGCGCGTGGAGCGGATGCGTGTCATCGCGTGGTCCTCCGCTCAGAAGGCGACGCGGCCGACAGGCTGAAGATCGACTCCATCGCCCAGTTCCTGGAACGAATAGACTTGTAGCCACTTCATCCGCTGCTCGATCATGCGGCGGAAGTAGCGGCGAATGTCCATCGACGTGACGATCGCGAGGTTGGGCTGAGGCTCTGTGCCGACCAGTTCCTCGAGCGCATCGAGCAACTGTTCGATCTGTTGCGGTTCGAGCGTGAGGAAGTTGCCGGCGGGCGTCTGCTTGATCGATTGACGGATGGTCTGCTCGACCTCCACGTCCAGCACGATCGCCGGCAACTGCCCGGTGCCGCCCGTCGCCCGATGCCCAATGAAGCGGCCGAGATCGCCACGCACGTATTCGGTGAGCAGCAGCAGGTCTTTTTCCTTGGCGCCCCAGTTCACCAGGCTTTCGAGAATCGCCCGCAAGTTGCGGATCGGCACGTGTTCTTCGAGCAGCCGCTTGAGTACATCGGCGATGCGCAGCACCGGCACCACCTTCTGCACCTCGGCGACGAGCCCCGGATACTCGGTGCCGACGCGTTCGAGAATCCACTGCGTTTCCTGCAAGCCGAGAAACAGATGTGCGTGTTCGCGCACCGCGTCGCCCACCGCATCGGCAAGCGCCTGTTCGCGGCCGCTGCGTGCAGGCGCGAGTTCGACCGGCGGCTGCGGCACGTCGTGCAGCAGTAGCTGATAGGAGGCGTCCGGCACAGCGTCCGCCGTCCATACGGCGGTGCGCGGGAACGGTAGGCCCAGTTCATTGACGAGCGCGCGGCGCGCCGCATCGAATGCGCGATTGAGTTCCGCCGTGTCGAGCTTCGCCGCGAGTTGTGGCGCGAGGCGCACCGAGAGCGGCGCGGCGAACGAAGGCGGATGCGCGCCGATGGTCGGCGGGTGTCCCTTGTGGCCGTCGGTGCGCAGCGAGGGGAGCTCCGGGCCGGCGTGCGGCGCTTTGTCCTTCAATTGCTTGCGCAGCACGTGGCCGGCGCCGAACAGTGCGACCGCGAGCACGACGAACAGCGCGGAGGGAAAACCCGGCACCAATGCGAAACCGCCCAGCAGCGCGGCGGCGCTATACAGCGCTCGCGAACTGGTGGAAAGCTGGCGCACGATCTCGGTGCCGAGCGAACTCGGCTTGCTGTGCTCGTCGGCGACGCGGGTGATGAGAATGCCCGCCGCCACCGAAATCAGCAGCGAGGGAATCTGCGAGACCATCGCGTCGCCGATCGACAGCACGGAGAAGCGGTTGGCCGCTTCGCCCGCTGTCATGCCGTGGTAGCTCACGCCGATCACGATGCCCGCGAGAATGTTGACGAGCGTGATGACGAGGCCCGCGATCGCGTCGCCCTTGACGAACTTCATCGCGCCGTCCATGCCGCCGTGCAACTGGCTTTCAATCGCCAGCATGCCGCGGCGCTTTTGCGCATCTTCGGCGGTCATGTTGCCGGCGCGCACGTCGGCGTCGATGCTCATCTGCTTGCCCGGCATCGCGTCGAGCGTAAAGCGCGCGCCGACTTCGGCCACTCGCTCCGAACCCTTCGCAATCACGATGAATTGCACCGTCGCGATGATCAGGAACACCACCAGGCCGACCACGAGATTGCCGCCCACCACCAGCTCGCCGAAGCTTTCGATGATGTGCCCGGCCTCCGCATGCAGCAGGATCGACTTGGTCGACGCGATGTTCAGCGACAGCCGGAACAGCGTAGTGAACAGCAGCAGCGACGGAAACGAATACAGCGCCGTCGCGTACGGTATGTACATCGTCACCATCAGCAGCACGACGCTGATCGTAATGTTGAGCCCGAGCAGCGCGTCGATCAGAAACGGCGGTAGCGGCAGGATCATCAGCGAGATCACAGCGACGACCAGCGATGCGATCGCCACCTCGCCGCCGAACTCATTGAGGCGGAGCGTCTTCAACATGGTCTTCTCCATCGGATGTCAGGGGGTTGCCTCGGTGCCGCCGCGCCGTCCGCCGATGCCTTCCACCCAGGCGAGCACCGCGGCGACCGCGTCGAACAGCGGCTCGGGGACCGCGTCGTCGAGCGCCACGCGGTAAAGCGCCCGCGCCAGCGGCGGATTGCGTGCGATTGGTATGCCGTGGCGGGTCGCGGCCTCCCGGATCACGCGTGCTTCCGCGTCCACGCCCTTGGCGATCACGCGCGGCAAGCCGGATTCGGAGGGGTCATAGCGCAGCGCGACTGCGTAGTGGGTCGGGTTCACCACGACCACATTTGCGTTCTTGATCGGCTGCTGCCGATCGGAGGAAGCGGCCTCGCGTGCGATCTTGCGGCGCTCGTTCTTGATGTGCGGATCGCCTTCTGAATTCTTGTGCTCGCGTTTGACTTCGTCCTTGCTCATGCGGTGATCGCGAATGAACAGCCAATGCTGCACGCCATAGTCCGCGGCACCGATCACGAGATAGAGCGCGCCCGAGATGCCGAGCACCCGGCACAGCGTGCCCCAGGCAATGCTGTCGATGCTGCCGATCGGCTCGTACACCACGCCGACCATTAGCGGCACGAGCAGCACGAGCGTTTTCCACAACACCGCCGTGATCACGGCCGCCTTGATGACAGTCTTGGTGAGATCGATCAGCGAGCGCACCGAGAAAATGCGCTTCAGGCCGGACGCGGGATTGATCGCGTCGAACTTCGGTTCGAGCGGCTTGAGCGAAATCTGCAATCCGACTTGCGCCGCGATCGCGGCGATGCCGACTAGAGCCGCGCCGAGCGCAATCGGAAAGATCAGCATCAGCGCGTGCAGGCCGGCTTCGACGAGCAGGTCGTGCAGCGGCGCATCGGGCGTCTGCAAGTGGGCCACGTCGAGGCCACTGCGCAATACGAGGCGCAGTTGCTCCGCCATGCGCGGCCCGCCGACGCCGAAGCCGACCGCAGCGGCGAGCAGGATCGCCGCGAACGGGAGGTCCGTGCTCTTCACGGTCTCGCCGTCGCGGCGCGCGTCGCGCAGCTTTTTGTCGGTCGGCTGTTCGGTCTTCTCGTCAGACATCGCGAAGCCTTCTGTGGTTTGCGGCGAATTGCGGTTGATTGCGGCGGATTGTCATGGGCACGCGCCGCCCTGGCTCGCGCGCGCGGCGACGCAATGGGTCCGGCGCCGAACCGGGCGCCGGCGGGTCGATGTGCGGCCCGCTGGCGAAGCAGGCTTTTCGTTCGGCGCGCTCGCAGTTCGTCGTTACTCGCGTTCGCGGGAGCCGCCTCGCGTTACGGTTCGCACACCGCCGGCCATAGCGTTGTCATCCGCCATCTCGGCAGACGCGCAGACATACGGCGTTTTGATCACCAAAGGAGTGCTCCATGTCCCTGACGAAATGCAGTAACCGGCTCGTGTCGGCATTGATCGAGGCGCTGATGTTCGGCGCGAAACACGGCCATATCGAGCAGTCGGAGCGGCTGCTCGCCGCGCTGCACGTGCTGCGTCCGAACTTCGTCGAACTGCATGCCTACGACGCGTGGATGATGATTCGCCGGCGCGACTTCGCCGAGGCCGTGCGCCTCTTGCGCCCGCTCGAGCAGCAGGCGCTGCGCGGCTCGTTCGGTCCTTACGTGGCGGCGCTGCTCGCGGTGTCGCTGTGCGGGCTCGACGATCCAGCGTGGCGCGTCTACGCCAACGAGGTTGCGAGCCGCAATGAAGACCCCGATTCCGTCGAGCTCGTGATGACGCTGATGGGCAAGCAGAGTGCAGCCGCGGCGCCCGGCGCCGAGGTGCAGATCGACCGCGGCGAGTTTCAGAAACTGATGCAGCATCGTCATCTGCGCGCCTAGTGCAAGGAGCATCGCGATGAACGTAACGATCCCACCCATCCCGCCGCTCGACGCCGCGTCCGCAGTGCGGCCCGACGAAGCCATTGGCCGTGCCGGGACCGGCGGCGCGTCGGGCCCCGGCGCGCTGCCCGAGCCTGCCTCGAGCCTCGTCGACCTGTTTCGCAGCAAGCTCGACGCCGCGCGTCTCGCACCGCCGGGCGTCTCGCACATGCACGGCCCATCAGCGTTGTCCGAAGTCGTGACGCAGCAAGACCAGGCGGTCGCGAACTTGCGTGGCGAAGTGGACCGCTTCGCCGGCGAGGTGCCGATGATGACGATGCAGGAAGCGGCGGCGCAGTCGATCAAGGTGCAGCTCCAGGTGTCGGAGATGGTCGGCAAGCTGTACGTCGGCGAGGCGGTCGCGCAGGGCACCAAGGGCTCCGTACAGACGCTGATGAAGAACCAGTAGTTGGCGTACGAACGACAGGACGGACTAAATGGCTTCCTATTTGAAACTGGCGCGCACGGTCGTGCTGCTGTGCTGCGTGACGGCGTTGATGACCGGCTGCAGCAAGCAGCTGTTCGCGCAACTGTCGGAGAGCGACGCGAACGACATGCTGGCCGTGCTGCTCGACGCGCGAGTGGACGTCTCCAAGCACAGCGACGACGGCGGCAAGACCTGGAGCGTGGCGGTCGAAAGCGACCAGTTCGCCCGCGCGATGGACGTGCTGCGCGCGCATGGCTTGCCTCATCAGCGCTTCCAGAATCTGGGAGACATGTTCAAGAAGGACGGACTGATCTCCACGCCGACGGAGGAGCGTGTGCGCTTTATCTACGGCGTGTCGCAGCAACTCTCCGAGGTGCTGTCGCGAATCGACGGGGTGGCGTATGCGAACGTTCAGATCGTGCTGCCGAATAACGATCCCCTCGCCGCGACGGTCAAGCCGTCGTCGGCCGCGGTGTTCATCAAATACCTGCCGGGCACCGATGTGTCGACGCTCACACCGAATCTGAAGAACCTGGTCGTGCATGCAGTCGAAGGGCTGACCTACGACAACGTTAGCGTGACGATGGTGCCGGGCACGGCGGCGCCCGAGCCGCCGCCGCCGGTTGCACCGAGTGTGCCGCAGGAGTGGTTGTGGGCCGGTGGAATCGCCGGGGCCGCCGCGTTGGCCGCCGCGCTCGCGTATCTCGCACGCCGGTTTGGCGCGAGGCTGAAGGGCGTGGGCACGCGCTTGCGTGGGCGCGCGGGTGGGGCGGCGACATGAGCGTGGGTCACGCACAGCAATCGGCGGCGGTAATGGCGAGCGGCGCCGACGTGCCGGACCCGCAGCGCCAGCTCCGGTGGCTGAATTCGTACGAAGCGCGCATTGCCGACGCTGCGGCCAGGTTCAGCGAGCGGCAATGCCGGCGTTGGGGCGTGCCGTTCACCGGCAGCGCGCGCGACGCCTGGTATGCGGCGCGCGACTTATGGCTCGGCACGCCGATGCCGGTCAGCGCCTATGCGTCGCGCGCGAACCGGCTTGCGTTGCTCGACGCAGCGTCTCTGCGTCCGGTGCTGGCTGCGCGCGCGATCTATCCGTCACGCGGAACGCTGCGCCGGATCGTGTCGGGCGCGCGGCGGCGCGCGCTCGCCGATGCGCTTGGGGACCATGCGCTGGCCGCGCTCATGCAGTTTGGCGTGAACGCATCGATGGCCAATGCGCCGCTTCCCGCCGATCTGTCCGTCGATGCGCTGGTGTGCGCCGGACGCACGCTGTTCGAACGCGCCGACGCCTGGCCGCTCGCGCCGGCGCGCAGACTGATCGGCTTGACGCTGGACGATGACGCCGGGGAGACCGATCCCGCCGCTCGTGCTCGTCCACCCGAAGCGGCGACGTCCGATGCCGGGCCCGAAGCAGAGGACGAATCCGAAGCGTTTCTGTACGCAGCCTGCACGTTGTTTCCGGAGCTGACATGGTTATTTGGCTAAGAGCCCAGCAGGGCGGCATCGGCATTGAGAGCGATGTCTTGCGAGCAGCGGAACTGGCGCAGTTGATCGAACTGGATCGCGCGTCCGGCCACTTCGAACGGCGTGCCGAAGAACTGCTCGCGAGCGCGCGGCGAGAGGCTGAAAAGATACAGCACACGGCCGATGCAGAGGCCGAACGCACGCTGCGTGCCGCCCAGACGAAATATGACAACGCCGCGCGCCTGGGTTACGAGGCCGGACGCCGTCGCGCGATTCGGGAAGCGCATGAAGCGATGCTGCACGGCGCGGCGTCCGAGCGCGACCTGCTGGTGGCGTTGCGCGAGCGGATTGCCGACATCGTCATGCGCACCGTCACGCGGGTGCTTGGCGAAGCCGATCGCGACGCGTTGTTTGCGCAGATCGCGGTGGGGCTGTCGCGCAGCCTCGAGGGCACATCCTTTCTCACCGTACGCGTCGCCGAATGCGACGTCGATGAAGCGGCGCGCGCGTTTCGGCGCGTGTGCGACGAGCATCGCTGGCCGGTGAATCCCGAGGTGGTGAGCGATGCCGCGGCGGAGCCCGGCAGTTGCGTGTGCGAATGGGACCACGGCCTGATCGAAGCCGGACTGCCGATGCAGTTGCGCGCGATCGCGAGCGCCATTCGCCGTGTGACGCGCACCGACACGGAGCAGCAGACTGCCGCCGCCGTGAACATCACCGCCGCCGAACTGCTCGACGATGCTCCGCCGCTTGACGGTCAGCATTTCGATGCCCCGCAGTTCGACAACCAGGCCACCGGAGCGCCGCAATGAACGAAGTCACCGCTTTCATCGACGCGCTGACCCAGGAGCTCGCCATGTCCGACGGGACGACGCGTCATGGCAAAGTGGTCGAGGCCGTCGGCACGTTGCTGAAGGTTGGCGGGCTCGACGCCACGCTCGGCGAGCAATGCGAGTTGCGCGACGCGCGCGGCGTGCTGCTGCAACGCGCGGAAGTGGTCGGTTTCACGCGTCAGTTCGCGCTGCTCGCGCCGTTCGGCAGCGTCGCCGGCCTGTCGCGCACGACGCGCGTTACCGGGCTCGGGCGTCCATTGTCGGTGCCGGTCGGCGAGATGCTGCTCGGACGCGTGCTGGATGGCCTTGGCGAACCGATCGACGGCCTTGGGCCGTTGCACTGCGCCGCGCCGCGCCCCGTCATGGCCGCCGCGCCCGACCCGCTGAAGCGACGCATGGTCGACACGCCGCTGCATACCGGCGTGCGGGTCATCGATGGGCTCATGACGGTGGGCGAAGGCCAGCGCGTCGGCATCTTCGCGCCGGCGGGTGTCGGCAAGAGCACGTTGCTCGGCATGCTTGCGCGCGGCGCGGCGTGCGACGTCAACGTGATCGTGCTGATCGGCGAGCGCGGCCGCGAGGTGCGTGAGTTCATCGAACTGATTCTGGGTGAGGCAGGCATGGCCCGCAGCGTGGTGGTGTGCGCGACGTCCGACCGCTCGTCGATCGAGCGCGCCAAGGCGGCCTATGTGGGCACCGCGATCGCCGAGTACTTCCGCGATTGCGGCTTGCGCGTGCTACTGATGATGGACTCGCTGACGCGCTTCGCGCGCGCCCAGCGGGAGATCGGTCTGTCGGCGGGCGAGCCGCCGACGCGGCGCGGTTTTCCGCCATCGATTTTCGCCGAACTGCCGCGGCTGCTGGAGCGCGCCGGCATGGGGGAGGAAGGCTCGATTACCGCTTTCTACACCGTGCTCGCCGAGGACGAGGAGGGCAACGATCCGATCAGCGAGGAAGTGCGCGGCATTCTCGACGGACACCTCGTGCTGTCGCGTGCGATCGCGGCGCGCAACCGCTATCCGGCCATCGACGTATTGCACAGCCTGAGCCGCGTGATGACGCTGGTCGCAAGCCCCGGGCATTGCAGCGGCGCGGGGCACGTACGCAAGCTGCTCGCCCGTTACGATGAGGTCGAACTGCTGCTGCAGATGGGCGAATATCAGCAGGGCGCCGATCCGCTCTCCGACGAAGCGATCTCCCAGCACGAGGCCATCGAATCGTTCCTCGGCCAGAGCACCGAGGAACTGACCGAAGGCGAGGACAGCCACACGTTCGTCTCCGGCTTCGCACAGTCATGAGGGCGATCGTGATTCGCAAGTGGCGCACCATTGTCGCCGCCAAGGTCCGGCGCTGCGAGCGCATCGAGGCCGATCTCGCACGGGAACGCGCGGCGCTCGCCGAGCGCGAGGCGCAGTTCGACGCCGCCGCGCACGCACATGTCGAGGCGCAGCAAAAGCGCGCGGAGCACGAAACGCGCATCGTCTCCTTGCTCGACGGCGACGCGTGCGTCTCGACGTCCGACTATCTGTGTCACGACGCGTGGCGCGCGCCGCTGAAGGAAGCGCTGGAAGCCGCGCGCGCGGCGGAGCAAAAGCGCCGCACGGCGCTGGATCGTCAGCGGCAGAAGGTGGCCGAGGTGCAGGCGGCGCTCGCACGCGCGCAAGCCGCGGTGGACGAATGTCGCCGCAAGCTCGATACCTTGCTGCGGGCCGCCGCCACGGCCGTCGAGCTCGCCGCCGACGAGGAAGCCGCGGAAAACCTGCTGGCGCGCCGTTACGCGAGGTAGCTGATGACACATGATTTTCACGCGTGGGCCGAGGCCCTGCTCGGCTTCTTCGAGGCGTATCACAACTTCATCGTCATGCTGATGCTCACGGGCATTCGCATCATGGTGACGTTCATCCTGCTGCCCGCCACCAGCGACACCGTGTTGCCCGGCACCGCGCGCAACGGCGTGGTGTACGTGCTGACGATGTTCGTCGCGGCGGGCCAGGTTCCGCAGGCGTTCGACTCGCTCAACAGCGCGGCGCTGCTGGTGCTGGCCTGCAAGGAAGCGTTTCTCGGTTTCGCGTTCGGCTATTGTGCGGCGCCGGTGTTCTGGATCGCGCAGTCCCTCGGCACCCTGATCGACGACCTCGCGGGTTTCAACAATGTGCAGATGACCAACCCGCTGCGGGGTGATCAGAGCACGCCGGTTTCGACGCTGCTGCTGCAACTCGTCGTGACGCTCTTCTATATCGGCGGCGGCATGCTGTTCGTGCTGGGCGCGCTCTTCGAGTCCTTCAAATGGTGGCCGCCGTATGTGCTGTATCCGTCGCTCTCCAATACGGCGGAGACGTTTCTGATCCAGCGCACCGACACGATCTGGACGGCGCTCGCCAAGCTCGGCACGCCGGTGATGCTGGTGCTGATACTGGTCGATCTCGGCCTCGGCATTGTCGCGCGCGCGGCTGACAAGCTCGAACCCAGCTCGCTCAGTCAACCGCTGCGCGGCGTGATCGGCGTGCTGATGCTGATCGCGCTCGTCGCGGTGTTCGCTTCACAGGTTGTCGGCGATGTGCAGCTTGGTGGTCTGTCGGCGGCATTGGCGAACGGCATGCTGTCGAAGCCGGCGCACTGAACATTGTTGTGAAGTCCCCTGCGGATTGTTGAGTTTTGTTGAGCACGATGTCTCTACCATGGTTTCCGTGCCCGGCGAATTGTCGGGACCACAGGTTCTCAGGGCGGATCGAATGGTCCGCCACATCGGTCACTCCTGAGGTGGAACCATTATGTTTTCGACAATCTATTTCGCGCTGTCGTCGGGGCTCGCGCAGAAGAACCGTTTGCCGGCGTATGCGGCCGCCATGCTCGACGGCGCATCGGAACGCGGCTATTGCCTCGTCGACGACGTGCTCGAACGCCCGTCGCACAAGCTGGATGACGCGGACGTCGCGCGTCTGGTCGCGGTAGCCGATGCATCGCTTCTACTCGGCTACGATCAGGATGCCGAAGAGATGTACCGGCGCGCTCAGAAGACGATCGTTGGCGACGATGATCGCCTGCGCATCATGTCGTGCCGCAACACCGGCTGGCAATTGATGATGCGTGACCGCTACGCGGCCACCGCCAAGTGTTTTGCGCGGATCGTCCAGGACGAGGCGGCGAGTCCCGCCGAAGTACTCGAAGCATTGATCGCCTCGGCCATGGTGCAACATCAGGTGGGACGTCAACCCGATGCGGACGACGCGCTCCTGCAAGCCGCCGAACTGGCCGACATGCATGAGGAACCCGGCTGGCGGCTCGTGATCGCGCTGCTCGCCCGCGAATTCGACGTCCAGTTGCGCATTCGCACGGCGACTACGCTGAGCGACCACGCGTTCTGGAGCTCTGCGCACGTGACGCGCGCGCAGAGTGCGAGCGACCGCGCCGACGTGACGCGCAAGCTCACCGAGACAACGGTCCTGATGTCGCCGATGCCGGCGCTTCTCGCGCAGCGCCACGAGTATCTGGAACAGCTCGCGGCGCTGGCGCGCGGCGAGCGTATTGCCGCCGCGCCGCTCTTCGACGCGGTCAGCCGGCCGCAGCATTTTCGCGGCGCCGGCCAGGCGTTCCTCGCGAAGCTGGACATCGTGCTCGCCGGACTCGCTGGCGGCCTCGACGATGTCGCCGATTCGGTGCTTGCCAAGATCAGCCGCTCCGAAGCGGATATCGGCACGCGTCGCTGCAATTTCGACTACCTGTATTGCGTATCCAAGATCGCGGTATGGCGCGGCAACCCAACCGAGGCGCTCAAGCTGTACGCCAGCTATGCGTCCGAAGCGTTGCGCTGCCTGCGCAGCGAGACGCCTGGCCTCGGCGCGATTCAATCGCCGGCGAGCCGCGCGCTGCCCGCGGACGACGTTTCGGCGCGCCTGCCCGCGAAGTATCGCCGCGCATATCGCTACATCATCGAGAATCTCGATCGCGCCGATTTGAATACCCGCGAAATCGCCTCGCAGATCGACGTCACCGAGCGCGCGCTTCAAATAGCCTTCAAGCGTTCGATCGGAATGTCGCCGGGCGGGCTGATCCGCAAGCTGCGGCTCGAAGGCATTCGTAACGACCTGTTGAACGACGAGCGCATGCAAGGCTCGATCTTCGATACGGCAAGCCGCTGGGGCGTGAAGAGCCGTTCCGCGCTCGCGAAGGGTTATCGCCGCGAGTTCAAGGAATCGCCGTCAGAGACGATGCATCGTTAAGCGGAGCCGCCATGAAAGCTATCGTTCCCGTCCGCCGCGGCGCGGCTGTCCGTGTGCGCACGCTGTGCGCGGCCCTCGTCGCAGCCGGCGCGCTGGCGTCGCCGTTGCCGGCTCATGCAGAACGTGTCGCGTGGCAGGGCACGCGCTTCGAATACGTCGCCGATCATAAAGACCTCAAGGACGTGCTGCGCGACTTCGGCGCGAGCCAGCACGTGATGACGTGGATCTCGCCGCATGTCGAAGGCACCGTGTCCGGTCGCTTCAACGCGGCGCCGCAGCGCTTTCTGGATCAGATGGCGGAGTCGTTCGGCGTGCTGTGGTACTACGACGGCTCCGTGCTGCGCATCTACGGCGCCAACGAAGCCCGCAGCGCGACGCTAGGTCTGTCCAACGCCGGCACCGAAGACTTGCGGCGCGCGCTCGGACGCCTGGAGATCGACGATCCGCGTTTCCCGGTGCGCTACGACAGCGTGTCCGGCACGGCGGTGGTATCCGGACCGCCGCGCTTTGTCGAACTGGTGACCGACGTGGCGCATCTGATCGATCACAAATCCGTGTCCGGCGCGAAGGTCGTCGTGCAACGCTTTCCGCTGCATTACGCATGGGCGACCGATCGGACCATCACGATCAACGGCCGCGGCGTGACCGTGCGAGGCGTTGCGTCATTGCTGCGCACACTGTACGGCCAGGGTGTTCCCGGCGGCGACGCCAGCGGCGACGCACCGCCGGCAAGGCGCGATGCATACCGGGTGCCGAGCGTGCGCGAGATGCAGGACGACGGCATGACGACGGGTGCGATCCGAACGCAAGGCGGCTCGCACCCGCCGCCGTTGCCGACGCTGCCTGGCCTCGGTGGGAGCCAGTCGTATGCGGGCTCGGGCGATAGCGCGGTGGCGCCGCCCGTCGGGAATATCGCGGATGCCGGCATGGGGCTTGGCTCCGAGCGCGATGGCACGGGTTCGGTGTCGTCCACGGCGGGCCGCGCCAGAGAGAGTGCCGCCGCGAGCGGTGCGCCGACCATCGAGGCGGATTCGCGCAGCAATTCGATTCTGGTGCGCGACCGCGCCGAGAACATGGCCGCGTTCGGCACGCTCATCGAATCGCTCGACACGCAGCCGGGCATTCTCGAAATCGACGCGAGTATCATCGAGATCACGGATAACGCGTTGCAGGAGCTGGGTGTCGATTGGCGCCTGCATTCCGGTCACGTCGACTTCGAAACCGGCAACGGCCAGCAATCGCAGGCGGGCAACCCCGGTTCGCTCAATCCGCAGGGATTCGGCAACCCGCTCGACGCGACCACCGCCGGCGTGCTGGCGACGCCGGCTGGCGGTGTGCTGACCGCGGTGATTGGCGGCGCAGGACGCTATCTGCTGACCCGCATCAGCGCGATGCAGCAGACCGACCAGGCGCGCATCACGGCGAGTCCGAAGGTCGAGACGCTCGACAATGTCGAGGCGCTCATGGACAACAAGCAGACGTTTTATGTGCAGGTGTCGGGTTACCAGTCGGCGGATCTGTATAGCGTGTCAGCCGGGGTGTCGCTGCGCGTGCTGCCCTCGATCGTGAGCGCAGGAAATGGCGAACAGATCCGCATGGACGTGCATATCGAGGACGGCAGGCTGACCGATCAGCAAGTCGGACAGTTGCCGGTGGTCAGCAACAGCACGATCGACACGCAGGCGCTCATCAAGGAAGGCGACAGTCTGCTGATCGCTGGCTATTCGGTGGATCAGGACGATCACACTGAAACGGCGGTGCCGCTGCTTTCGAAGATACCGGTGATCGGCAACCTGTTCCGCTATCGCAAGCATCAGGGGCAGCGGTTCCAGCGGCTGTTTCTGCTGACGCCGCGCGTGTTGTCGGCGGCTGCAGGTGGGAGCCCGGGCGGGGCGCCGGGTGGTGCCGATGCGGTGCCTGGTGGTAACGGAGATGGTGCGGGCTTTGTACCGCCGCCGCCCTCGGGCGCGATGAATCTTCCGCGGCAGCAGGGTGCGGCCCGTATCGCGCAACTCGTTGGTTTGCCGCCGCCGCAAACGGGCGGCGCGGGCGGCATTGGCGGCAACGTCAGCACGGTTTCGGGCGACAAGCCTTGAGACGGTGCGTTTGGCGTCTGTAATCGTGTACGACAGCGCAGTCGCTTTTTTTTGCGGAAAAGACCGCACACGCCAAAACGATCAGTCGCCACTTACCGCTTTCGTTCCGAACAGATCGTGCAAAAATCACGATCCGGCGCGGACCAACGGCCGCCTCGGCAAGAGCCGCTAACCGAAGCCTTGGGGAGCACCACATAACCAGTAGTAACGCCGCCAGTCGTGCATGGTGCCGCCAAACGTGTCTTTCGGTTCCCCCAAATGAATACAGCCCGCACACGTGCGGGCTGTATTCCG
>DASVNP010000418.1:0-2874 GCA_036383775.1 Paraburkholderia sp.
GATCCTGGAATTCGGCCGCTATTCGTTTGCCCGAGGTGTCCCGGTTGCGCCACGCGCCGCCTCTTCAAAGCGCCGGTTCGCCTCGGCCACTTCCACCCTGAATTGCTGCAAAGCACTGAGCGCAAGATCCGGCGGCGTGAGTGCCGCCCAAAGCACCTCGATTAACCGGTCCGCAGTCGCGTCGATGTCGATATGCCGGTTCGCGAGCGTGGCGTCCCACAACACGTGCTCCATGGGTCCGAACACCATGGAGCGCAGGAGTCGCAGCGGCATGTCGTTGCGATTCTGACCGCTTTCCCGGCCCTGTGCCAGCACGCGCATCAGCGGCGCCGTATAGCGGCGCTGTAATTCAGTGAGCGCCTCGCTCAGTTCGTGATGCCGGGCACGGCCTTCGGACAGCACCAGCGCGCACAGATCCGTGCCGTTCACGAGCATGAGCCGCAAATGCGTGCGGACGATAAACGCGAACTGTTGGCGCACGGTGCCGTCGCGCGGCAAACCGGACTCGATGGCCTCGATGATCTCGTCGTACCAGTCGCCGATTACCCGCGCGCATAACTCACGTTTGCCGCGGAAATAGCTGAACACGGTCGCCTCGGAAATGCCGAGACGCTGCGCGATCTCGGCGGTTGTCGCGCGCTCGTAGCCTTTTTCGGAGAACACGTCGCGCCCTGCCTGAAGAATCTCCTTCACGCGTTGCTGCGACTTCCGCCCGGCCGGCTGGCGGCGCGAGGCGGGTAACTCGGCCTTGGTGGCAACCGTCATATGAGTCAAGTTCAGATTGTTGAGATGAAGACCGCGCGGAGTTGAGCGGGATGCGCGCGATAACGGCGATCCTATCACGTTCTGTAAGCTTTTTTGGCAACCGCTTCATTTTCTGAGTAACACTCAAAAATTCCGCTTGACGCTTACGTAAATCTAGCGTGAAATGCGCCTTGAACGTTTCGCGCCTCGTGCGGGACGAGCGTGGCCCACAAGGCCGCAGCCGTCCGCCGAGCCGCACCCGGACCCGCCGGCACCCACCCGGGCCGGCCGCCTACGACCTCTGGAGACACTGCAATGAGCAACCTGCCCGGTTTGCAATTCCCGCTCGGCGAAGAAATTGAAATGCTGCGCGACAGCATCGCGGGATTCGCTGCCAAAGAAATCGCCCCGCGCGCCGGGGAGATTGATCGGACGGATCAGTTCCCGATGGACCTGTGGCGCAAGTTCGGCGATCTGGGCGTGCTGGGCATGACGGTGTCGGAAGAATACGGCGGCGCGAATATGGGCTACACCGCGCATATGGTCGCCATGGAGGAAATCTCGCGGGCGTCGGCATCCGTCGGTCTGTCGTACGGCGCGCATTCGAATCTGTGCGTGAACCAGATTCACCGCAACGGCACCGCGGCGCAGAAACAGAAGTATCTGCCCAAGCTCGTGTCGGGCGAACACGTCGGCGCATTGGCGATGAGCGAGCCGAACGCAGGCTCGGACGTCGTCAGCATGAAGCTGCGTGCCGACAAGAAAGGCGACCATTACGTGCTCAACGGCACGAAGATGTGGATCACCAACGGCCCGGATTGCGACACGCTGGTTGTCTATGCGAAGACCGATCCCGAAGCGAATTCGCGCGGCATCACGGCGTTTATCGTCGAGAAAGGCATGAAGGGTTTCTCGGTTGCGCAAAAGCTCGACAAGCTCGGCATGCGCGGTTCGCATACCGGCGAACTGGTGTTCCAGGATGTCGAGGTGCCGGAAGAAAACATCCTCGGTCAGTTGAACGGCGGCGCGAAGGTGCTGATGAGCGGCCTCGATTACGAACGCGCCGTGCTCGCGGGCGGCCCGACCGGCATCATGGTCGCGGTGATGGATGCGGTCGTGCCGTATATCCACGACCGTAAGCAGTTCGGTCAGTCGATCGGCGAGTTCCAGCTCATTCAGGGCAAGGTTGCGGATCTCTATACCACGCTGCAGGCGTGCCGCGCGTATCTGTATGCGGTGGGCCGTCAGCTCGACACGCTCGGCAAGGAGCACGTGCGCCAGGTGCGCAAGGATTGCGCCGGCGTGATTCTCTACACGGCGGAAAAGGCCACGTGGATGGCGGGTGAAGCGATCCAGATTCTCGGCGGCAATGGCTACATCAACGAGTATCCGGTCGGCCGTTTGTGGCGCGATGCGAAGCTCTATGAAATCGGCGCGGGCACGAGCGAGATCCGTCGCATGCTGATCGGCCGCGAACTGTTTGCCGAGACGGCTTGAGCGTTCACTGAACGCTTAATCAGCATTCAAGCAGCTTTCACGAAGCTTTTAATCAAGCAGTACATGATGCGTCGCACGGTGCTTCGCGCGGGTTGTCGCAACGCGCGAGCGCCAGCCTAAAAAAGGCGATTTGGAGAAGCCCCTGCCATGCCGATCATTGAATCAAAGCTCAACCCGCGCTCGGACGATTTCCGCGCCAACACCGCGGCGCTCGAAGAACTGGTCGCCGATCTGCGCGCGAAAGTCGAGAAGCTCGCGCTAGGCGGCGGGCAGGCGGCGCGCGACAAACACACGGGCCGCGGCAAGCTGCTGCCGCGCGACCGCATTGCGCATCTGCTCGATCCGGGTACGCCGTTTCTCGAGCTCTCGCAACTCGCGGCCTACGGCATGTATCACAACGACGCGCCGGGCGCCGGCGTGATCACCGGCATTGGCCGGATTGCCGGGCAGGAGTGCGTAATAGTCTGCAACGACGCCACGGTCAAGGGCGGAACGTACTACCCGATCACGGTGAAGAAGCACGTGCGCGCGCAGGAAATCGCCGCGGAAAATCATCTGCCGTGCGTGTATCTGGTCGACTCGGGCGGTGCGAATCTGCCGAATCAGGACGACGTGTTCCCCGATCGCGATCAC
>DASVNP010000419.1:0-4621 GCA_036383775.1 Paraburkholderia sp.
TCGACTAATTGCGCGAGCAGCGTTGCCCATGCGGCGGCAGGCGCGTCAGACGGCAATATGCTTTCGGCAAGACACAACTCTTCGGCTGCCGTGCCCGCGCGCACAAGTACGGGTTTCCCGTAATGCATAGCTTCCAGTACGGGCACGCAAAACCCTTCGTGACGACTGGTCACTAGCAGAACGGCTGATCGTTCGAAGCAATCAAGCAGATCGCAGTCATCCAGCGTGCCCTTGAAATCGACATAGTCGAGCACGCCGAGTCCGCGAGCGTAGTTAATCAGGTATTTCGAGTAGTCATAGTTCGGCATGCTGCCTACGACCGACAGCGTTGAAGGCACACCGAGGTTGCGTAACTTTTGCAGAATCTCGATGCCATCTTCAATCCGCTTGTGTGGAACGACGCGGCCAACCATCAGCAGTTCGGCGTTCGCGTGCGGTGCACTGCGCGAGTCCGGATTGCGGCTGAATGCGGGCATGTCGGAAAAGACAGGCGGGACCACTTCAATCGTTGCATGCCCAGCTACGCCTTCAAGCGCTTGCGCGGAAAAATGCGAGTTTGCAACGAGTAAATCGAAGACTTCGAGGGCGGGTAACTGCGCGAGCGCGTCCTGGCACAATTGAGCAGTGCGTGGTTCGAAAGCGCGCAGTAGTTCCGGATCTGTCACGCCATGGAAATAGCCAATCTTCTTGCACTTCAACTTTGTTATCTGATCCAGCCGCGGATCAAAAATTGAATAGCTAAGGAAGAGGACATCGTCGGGCTGAACCGCGGAAGATAGTTCGCTGAGAGGATGCACTCTCTCGTTAGCGGCATCGTGGTTCTGTGCGTACAACTCCGCAGCGAAGCCAAGCCGCCGCGCAGCTCGAGCCACGCCGAGGCAATGGTTTCCGACAGCGTCGCCGCTGAAGATGTCTGGCGCGCAGATCAGCACTCTCATGGAGACACGACTCCCGCTTTGATTTCCGCCAGTCTGTCGGCGTATGCACGAGCGACTGCCTCAATAGAATAGTCGCGGACAATACGCGCCTGGCCGGCCTTGGCAACGCGTTTCCGGCGATCTTTGTCTTCGAAGACCGTACGGATCTGTTCCGCCGCGGTCGACACGTCGGGATCGCACCAGTACTGACCTTCGTAAAACAGATAGTCGCCTGCGCGCAAGGGGACAAGATCTCCATCTACAAGAAAGGATGTCTGCTCGTCGCAGAAATCCACATTTCCCGAGAAGTTCGTCACCACGACAGGCTGTCCCAGTAGCATGGCTTCGGCAATTACGCGCCCGAACCCTTCGCTACGGTGGAGCGAGATATAAGCGTCGCATGCGGCCATAAAATCGACCGTATCCTGACGGCTCAGTCGCTCTGAGACGATACGGATTCGAGAATCCTGTGCAGCGAGTTCGCACACTGCGCGCCACGTCGGATCGCTGTCTCGCACATTCATCGCTTTGACGATCAGGCTGACGCCCGAGGTCTGGGCGCCAAATGCTTTCTGAAACGCATGGATACCGGCGATTGGATTCTTTCGCGTCAGCCACGAGTTGCCGTCGAACATCAGGTAGAACAGGAACTCGTTGGACGGTAAGCCAAACCGGCTACGGTCGGGATTCACCGGCGCAGGAATGTTCACTGCCATCGGAACGTGATGGACTGCCGTGTCCCCTTGTCTCGCGAATGCCGATTGTACGAACCTGCTCTGCGCCCAAATTTCGTCGACGAGCCGATGAAGCTGGCCGAAGGCGCTCGGCCACTGCGGCAATTCCCACGGCCATGCGCCGATCTTGTACGTGTCCGCCTCGATGAGGTTGCGTCCACCCTCGAGCGAGAGTCGCAGCATTTCGGGCGGCGGCAGGCAAAAGACGCTCAACCCGTACTTGAGGTTGACGCTCAGCAAGTGGTCGACGGACGTATCGAGTTTCGCCGGGCCTGCCATGGGCGCATTGATCAGCGCGCATGGGATCTCTGAGAGCCCAAGGGCTTTCGACGCCATTCTTGCGTCTTCGCCGAGCCCGAGCACTCCCTGCGGAAATCCGACAATGTTGACCCCGAACGGGCGGGCACGCCAGGCGCGCTCGATCGACATAACGTATTGATTGCCGCTGCCGTCAGCATTGGCGCTAACGGTAGCAATGGAGATCGAACCCAGCGTTGGGTATTCGTTTCTGCCGTGGTTTTGCCACCAGCGTACCAGCTCGGTTGCTCCGGCTTCCGTGCTGGTGTCAAACGCCGCCGTCAGGTCAGCACGGTCCTGCCGGATCGATTCAAGGAATTGCGGGACGGCAGAAGCGGGCGTTCCGGGAGCCGACTCTGATGCCAGCAAGGTCGGCAAGAGAGTGTTTGTCGACCATTGGATAACCGGGTAGGCGAACTGTCCGTCGCTATCCCACCAGGTCAGTGCGGCCAGGCGTCCAGTCAATGTTGTCAGATCGAATGCCTGCCGCAAATCAGCCCGGTCGCGACACATCAGAATCAGAAAACGTGGAAGAGGGATCCCCGTGGCGTTATCGGAGTCCTCGAGCTCAAAGAGACTCTCAGGCACGCCTGAAAGTATCCATCTGATGCTCGGGTATTGGTCCTTTCTGTGCTCGCGCCACCAGCCCAGAAATGCGATTCGACCGCCGAAGGTTTCGAGATCGTACGCTTGCCGCAAATCGGCGCGTTCATTTCTGATGAGGTGCAGCAGACGCGGGCACGGCACTTCGTCGGTATTGCTGCTTTCGTGTGTTTCGAGAAGCGAGTGAAAGATCTCTGCCGGGGACCAGGCGATCCTCGGGTATTCGACCTGGCCGCGCTCTTGCCACCAGCTCACGCACCCCAGTCGACCGGCAACGGTAGTCAGATCAAAAACCTGTTTCAAATCGGCTCGATCTTCGACGATTACCGAAAGAAACGCAGGCAAGTCGAAGCCACTTGGCCCGTCGATATCGGCCGGCTCGAGCAACGTTGCGGTCAGATGTTTTCCGTCCAGAATGCTCGGCGCCGTGCTCTTTAGCCAATATGCAATGCTTCGGGGGTGGTCCAAGATCAGCGTTGCGTTGTCGAGTTGCTCGACGTACGCAAGATCTTGCGATCGGGGTTTCCAATCGAAGTCTGGGTAGTCTGTACGCGCAACGGATTCCCACCACAGATACAGTGCGATTCGGTCGGTAAGCGTTTTGCAGGAAAACTCAGCGAGGTCCGCACGAAACTTGAGCAAGAAGTAAACGGCGCTGGGCAACGCGAATCGTTCGCCTTCGGACGGGTGTCGTGCTTGATCCAGCCACTCGGTTGTTTTTGTCATTTGTTTACTGAATCAGATCGGCAACTCGGGAAGGCCACGCAAAAGAGAAGTCTTCGTGTTCCAACGTCAGGTTCGGTGAATAGCATGGGTCATTCAGCAGGAAATCACCCCAGCGCTTCTGCACGTACGCAACTTCACGATTGAATCGGGCGATCTTTTCCGGATTGTCTTCGTATCCGCGAGTCGCAGACTCGTGGTGATACAACTCGGCATAAGGGGTCCACACATTGCGATACCCCTCTTTGCGAACGCGCAAGCAGAAGTCGACGTCATTGAACGCCACCTGTAGCTGTTCGTCGAGTCCGCCGACCTGCTTGAAAATCGATTGCCGCACCACGAGACACGCGGCGGTCACCGCGCACATCGAACTGCGCAGCAGTGTTCTCGAAAAGTAACCCGGTTGAGGCTTGGCGCTATGTTTGTGCGAGTGACCAGCAACGCCCCCGACACCGATAATGACGCCAGCATGCTGCAGCGTGTCGTTCGGATAGAGCAGTTTCGCGCCGACGCAGCCCACGCCCGGTTGCAGCGCGAGCGACACCATTTCGCTCAGCCATTCCGGCGTGATGACTTCGATATCGTTGTTCATCAGACAGACGAAATCGGCTGTGCTCGCAAGACCTACGCGATTATTCAGTGCCGAGTAGTTGAACGGGGCATCGTCCCGCTTCACTGTCACGACGCCGTCTGCCTGCAAGCGGGCAAAGAGTTCGTGCGTCGCTGGTTCAACCGAACCATTATCGATGATCGTGATGCGAAAGTTCTTGTAGGTGGTCTTCTCGCGAATCGACGCCACACATTGCTCAACAAGACGAGCAGCATCGCGCGTCGGGATGATGATTTCGACCGACGGTTCGGCGTCCGGCAGTTCGTAGCACACCTTGTTGTAACCGCTCGCGCCGGGCGCCGGTTCGACATGGCCCTTTACGCCTTTTCTCTGCAAGTGCTCGTCAATTGCACGCATCGCTGCGATGTGCGCATACGGCTTGGCTTCATGCGTCAATGCAGTGCTTTGCGGGTGTACGCGCCAGTGATAGAGCACGCGCGGAATGTGATGAATCGCACCTTCGCCGCAGTAGTCCAGGAATCGCAGCGCCAGATCGTAGTCCTGCGAACCGTTGAACTCGTCGCGGAATCCGCCGATTTCCCGCATTGCCGAAGCACGGTACACACCGAAGTGCGTGATCATGTTCTGACTAAGGAACAGGTCGTAGTTGAACGCCGGCTTGAAGTACGGTTCGGAACGTACGCCGTCCACCGAAATCTTGTCTTCGTCCGAGTAGATCAACGAGGCTTCCGGATGCTCCTGTAGGGCTTCTGCGACACAAAACAGTGCGAGCGGGT
>DASVNP010000420.1:0-6459 GCA_036383775.1 Paraburkholderia sp.
AAGGAGGTCATGATTCGGCTCCTGCTGAAGAACGAGGCGGATTGCCTCATTCGCCAACATAAAGCCGCGTGACCGGCCTCTCCCTGACCTTCAGCGTCAGACCGTAGCCCCTACCGCGCGAGCGGTTTAGTCCGTCGGCCATGAAGCGTCATTAGCTCGTCGCGCCGCTCAGATGTTGAGACGTCGGTTCTACCACAGTAAGCGGCCGTTCGATTGGCGTTGGTGAACGCTGCTTCATCGGCCGTTGAGGGCATTCAACAGGATAGGGCGGGGTAGCAACGGCCGCATTCGAAGCCGGCGGTATTCGCTTATCCGACACGCCCCCGATCATGGACCGTCCGAATACAGTGACGGCGAATAAATGTCGAGCGCGGGGGCAAAATCTGCACTAAGGATAACGACATTTGAAAGGTATAGTGCGGTTCCTGTTGAAGCGACGACATCACAGCAATGGTAAATGACGCGTTTGCCCCTTTGCTGCGAGCGTACCGTCGTTGTCCAGTCCAGCGGCGCTGGGCGAATTATGCACTGCGAATTGCGGCGAAAGTAATTCGTTAGAAAATTTGCATACTATCGACTTTTTTTTGTCCCTGAATTGTCATCCCCTCCGGATAATTTCTCCCCCGTCGTAACGCTTTGTAATAGATAGGCAGCGTCTCCACGCAGGGAGCTGTTCGCAGTTACCACACGCCACATTACCGTTTGCTCATCCGGGTAACGTCATGGAGGCGTTCGTGAAAAAAATTCTCAATGTAATTAGTACACCAATGTTAAGGGGCGGCCTGCTTTGCGGCGCCGTTTCTGTCGCGCTTGCTGTGGCTATCTTCCCGACCGTCGCACAAAGCCAGCAGCAGGCCGCGGTAGCGGCTGCGGCAGTGGACACCGCATCGCCGATCAAGCATGTCATCGTGGTGGTCGGCGAGAACCGTACGTTCGATCACGTATTCGGTGCTTACACGCCACGCCGTGGGCAGACGGTAGCGAACCTGCTGTCGAAGGGCATCATCACTGCCGACGGCCGCCCAGGCCCGAACTTCCCGCTGGCCGCGCAATACACGGCTAGCGCCACGGACCCGAAGCGCTTTGATATGGCGCCAGGCGGCAAACGGCCATATCCAGTCCTGCCGGCGCCGAATACCGGTGGTACGGCAAGCACGCCTAGCGATACCAGTCCGCCGCCGTTTGCCACGCTCGCCGCGGCGCGGGCCGCCGAGGGCGCCATGATTGAGCCGTGGGACGTCGTGCACCTGACTACCGGTGCGAGCGGCGTGCCGCAGCATAGCGTCGATACGCGCTTCGGTTCGAACACGTATAACCTGCCGAACGGACCGTATCAGATATCGCGCGTCGGTCCCGACTATGACCAGTACATCAACAGCCCGGTGCACCGGTTCTACCAGAATTGGCAGCAGGCTGATTGCAGCCTCGAGCACGCCACGCTCGATAATCCGAGCGGTTGCCAGATGGATCTGTTCGCATGGGTCGAGACCTCGATTGGCGCCGGTTCGAACGGCAAGCCGCAGCCCGCGAATTTCAACGACGAGACCACCAGCGAAGGCGCAACCGCGCTCGGCTATTACAACGTGAATACCGGCGACATGCCGTACTTCACGCATCTTGCGCGCCAATTCACGATTAGCGACAACTATCATCAGCCGGTGATGGGCGGTACGGGCGCGAACAGCATCATGATCGGCACGGCTGACGCGCTCTACTACACGGACGGCAACGGCAATGCCGCGAAGCCGCCCGCCGATCAGATCGAGAATCCGCTGCCGCAGCCGGGCACCAACAACTACTACACGCAGGACGGCTATTCGGGCGGCACGTATACCAACTGCTCGGACAGTCATCAGCCCGGCGCCGGCACGCTGCGCCACTATCTGGACCGCTTGCCGTACAAGCCGGACGCGAAGTGCGAGCCGAACACCTATTACCTGCTGAACAACTACAACCCCGGCTATAACGGGGACGGCACGGTGAATACGAGTACGTTCACGATCCCTCCGTCGCCGGTGCGCACGATTGCCGATACTCTGATCGAGAAGAACATTTCGTGGAAGTACTACGGTGAAGGCTGGAATACGTTTGTGAGTACACCGGCCACGAGTGTCTACTGCAATATCTGCAATCCGTTCCTGTATGAAACCGCGATCATGACGAACCCCGCGCTCGTCAAGGCGCACCTGCAGGACACAACCGATCTGTACTCGGACATCGCGAACGGCACGCTGCCTGCGGTTTCGTTCGTGAAACCGGGTGGTCTGCTCGACGGGCATCCGGAATCGTCGAAGTTCGGTCTCTTTGAATCGTTCGTGCACAAGCTGGTCGAAACGGTGCAGCGCGACCCGAGCCTGTGGGCTTCGACGGCGATCCTGATCACGACCGACGAAGGCGGCGGTTACTACGACTCAGGTTACATCCAGCCGCTCGATTACTTTGGTGACGGCCCGCGCATTCCGATGATCGTCGTGTCGCCATACTCGCGTGGCGGCCGAGTCGTCCACCAGTACGCGGATCACGCGTCGATCGTGAAGTTCATTGACCGCAACTGGCATCTGAAGCCGATCACGCAGAGAAGCCGCGACAATCTGCCGAATCCGATCCAGTTGGCGACGCATCCGTATGTGCCGGTCAATGCACCCGCAATCGACGATCTGTTCGACGCGTTCGAGTTTCCGCGCACGCCGTAACAGCGTGGCATGGCGGGCAGGGCCGAACCGGCTCTGCCGACTTTGAGGATCTCGCCGCGCAGCCGGCCTGGTGCGCGGTTTTTTGCTTCTGGCGCTTGCGCTTGCGTGCCGCCTCGAGCACACATACCGGCGCCACTCGCGCTATCTGGGGGGGCGCGGGTCAAGCGGTAAGCCGGGCGGAGTTGCAAAGAAGCTGAAGACAAAGAACTTACAATCGGCCGCGCAATGTGCGCACTCACGGCACGGTGAGCCATACAGAATTTGTTAAGGCCACCGGCGGGATGGATGATGCGGCAGCAGAAAGTTGAGCTAGCGACAGTGCCCCCCGCATCGTGGCGGCCACGATCATCTGGCATCTCGTCAGCGGACAATTGCCGAAGACGCGTCTTCGCCCTCGGTGACCTCTGCAACGGCCAATAAGCGGCACGCGACGTGGCGTGGACGGATGGCCTCTAGACTCGGGAGCGAGTCGGTGGGACTGCGCCTGGTTGAAGAGCGGTTCAGGGTCGGTTTATGCCTCTTGCGTGAAACGCAGGCTCCAGGCAATCGTCGCGCTCGGTTGTGGGACGCAGTGCGGCCAACTACGGTCGCTGGCACCAACTTTCGCGCAGACATGCAAACGAGGGCTTCGCCCGGAAAACAGACCGTCGCACTTCCACGGCAGTTCCCTCGTCGTCAGCCAAAGCACGTCGCCTAGGTGCGAAAAGTAAGCGGCGGTCACTGACCGCTCCGCACCAAGCACGTCAGGGCGAAAGCGCTGCGAAACCACGCGCCATCGTCGTCCCGCAGTTCAGCATGATTTGTGAACCACGAGACCGGCAATCATTTTTCTCGTGTCCAAAGGATAGCGTGCAACGTGGAGTTACCCGCGATGTCGCCGTGCCCGGTAATCCCGACACCTTCGCTGAAATTGTCTCCGGGGAGCGTGCCCAGGTCGGTCATCGCCCCGCGTTCAAACAGAAAGGCGTGTGGCAAGTACGGGTTGGTTCCGGCATCCGACTCGCCGACCACCTGGCCGCGATTGTTGATCCCAAAAGCGTTACTGTCGTTGCGACCGGGGAGCGTGCCCAGATCAGTCATCACCCCGTTTTCATACAGAAAGCCGTGCACGTCTCCACTTGCGGTAGACGATATGCCGACCACCTGCCCGCGATCGTTGATGGCCTGAGCATGGCTGGAGCCGGTATCCTGGAGCGCGCCCAGGTCGGTCATCACCCCGTGGTCATAGAGAAAGGCGTGAGCGTCCCCGCTTGCGGTCGACGAATAGCCCACCACCTGGCCGTGATTGTTGATCGCTAAAGCTCCACTGTCGCTTCCACCGGGGAGCACACCCAGGTCGGTCACCAACCCGTTTTCAAACAGGGCAGCGTGAACGTACCCGCGCAGGTTGGACGCGGACCCGACGACCTGGCCGTGCTCGTTGATCCCTGCAGCGTAGCTGGTGTTGCCACCGGGGAGCGTACCCAGATCGGTCATCACCCCGTGTTCGAACAGAAAAGCGTGGTCGTTCCCGCGTGCGGTGCTTGAGCCACCGACCACCTGGCTGCGATTGTTGATCGCGCTAGCTGAACTGTAGCTGCCACCGGGGAGCGTGCCCAGGTCGGTCACTACCCCGTTTTCAAACAGGCACGCGTGCGTGTTCCCGCCCGCCGTGATCGAGAAGCCGACCACCTGGTCGCGCTCGTTTATCCCGAGAGCGTTGCTGTAGTTATAACTACCGGGGAGGGCGCCGAGATCTTTGATGACAAGACTTTGGCCTGCGGCTGGCTGGAATGCAGCGGCCGCAATCAGAGTGAAAACAGTCAGGGCGCGGCGAGCATGGTACACACCGGCGACTATCTTGCATGCGGATTGCATAGTGATCCCCTTTCCTGGGATATAACCTGGATCGCGATAGATTCATATGCAGCACAACAGGACACACTGTGCGTCTCGATATAGGCGCAGATCGAAAGAGAGTCGAATTTGTTGTAAATAAAAAAATCCGCTATATATGCCGTTCGCGCACTTTATCAGGGCAAATAGCACCGGCTTGCATCGGAAAACGGCGATGGTTAGTTCGGATTGCCGGAGGGCACAATCCAGACGTTAGAACTGATCCACTATGGATCACCGTGATCAATGACGAGATAACCTGTTATCCGCTTCCCGCGTTGGAGATTGGAATGTGTATGCGGATAGAAGTTACGGACCACTCTAGTCTATGGGGTGCCTTTTTTCAACTTATTAAATAGCGAGGCAAATTAATGACAATGCGAAATTGCGATGATTTGACTTTGCTCGATAGTGGGTTAAATAATCGCTCGAGTTTGAACGCTCGACCCGCTTGACCCCGTACACCGAATGCGCGAAAGTCAGCAGCCAGGCGCGCTATGCAGCGAATCCGGCACGGAACCGACGGTGACAAAAACATCTGACCAAGTTGCGGTATCTCCGGTCTCCGCGACTGGCCAATTTAGCACTTAAGTCACCAACAGCTTCGGCAGGCACGAGTAGTAGCGTCGAGCGAGACGTCTCCCAATGTCCGATTCGCACCAGTTTGCGACCGTCTGTGAAGGGAATAAGCGGCAGAAACGGGTCGATGCATACCAATTACACTGGAAGGAGATCGGTCAGGAACAGACCTTCGACGGCCGGCGCAAGTTTGTCAATAACCGCCGCACATGTGCACGTCGCATCGTCCAAGCTGCCCTACTTGAGATTTCGAAATTGACGGTTGAGGAACGACGAAGCCATTTGCTGCAACTCATTGAAACTTGCGTGACGGACTCTGGTCTTCGCGACGAACTGCCGTTTTTGGTGGTTCGGCGTGACATTCCAGCGAAAGGAGTCCTCGTTCAACTGCCCGCCTTCATGCCCGGCAGAGTTTCCGAATCTGACGCGAACATCATTGACGAGATCGCTCTTTACTTTTGCTGAGTGGCGAGCAGCCGCAGTAGGTAAGATCCGCCTCAGACTGCCTCGTCGGACAGCGGCCCATCTTTTGACGTTCATCGACGCCGTCACGCAGACATCCGAAAGTCGGCTTCACGGCAGAAAGCGGCCCTTCGTTGGACGATGCCATCCGGCGGGCCGTCGGCCAGACCCTCCATTGGTGAACCACACATTGTGCGGCGAGACGCCCCCATCGCCGCGCTCGCGGTGCGCCAGGACCGGCACCGATGCAACTGACAGATATTCAGGATTACGGCCCAACTCGCAGGATCAGCCCGGAAGAGATCTGCACCATCAGATAGTCGCCGCCAACGCCGACCCAGGAATAGCCGCGCGGAGGCGGAGCAAGCCGGTAGGCGCGCCAGTCATCGATCACATACTGGCGATCGCGGTATTCGGGAGGCAGACGATCACCCTTGCGCCAGTGTCCGGGCGCGTTCGCCGAGTTGCCGGGACCCTCGGGGTCGTGTCCCGGCGGAACGTGTTTCGGACCGTGCTCCTTTGATCCTTGATCGTGATTGCCGTTACCAGGGTTGTCGTGCGGGGGTTGCGCGATAGCGAGTGACGATGCCAGCATACCCGTGAACATCAGCGACGCGAGAACTGCGCGGGATTTCTTCATGACTTATCTCCTGTCAGATTCGCGGCATAAGGGCTTGGGGAAGCACTGAATCGAGCAACCGGGAATTGCTGCACCTCTCCATTCCGGCAATCGGGGCCGTTAGCCCGTGCTGACTGCCGCCCGAGGGGCGGAGTTATTCGAGACCCGGGCTTCGAATTCATCCAGTTGCAACAGCAGGCTGTCTAGCGAGCGCAATTGCGTATGGGTCAG
>DASVNP010000421.1:0-2345 GCA_036383775.1 Paraburkholderia sp.
TCCGTTCTGCTACCAACACATTGTACGAACCAGAATCTTTTAAAAACCACTGGACAGGTCAAATACATATCAGTGTCGGATCTACACAGGCGCCAACATTAAGCCGTGGCAACGCTAAAAACGGCGCGCACGGGCGCCACAGTCGGCCCCTCGGACGACTTGCTTCACGTAAAGGCGCGATGCGCTGACTCTCGGTCACCAGTACCGCGCGAAGCCCGCAAACTCCCTGCGGCTCAGGACGGCAGCACGGAAGTGAATGGGCGGACCCTACTACCGATCGAGCGCTGACTGTCCGGCGCTTCGAGTGAGGAGCGGAAGTCCGGGCAGGCCCATCCATTCGACGAAAACACGGAGTTCTCACGACCATCGGCTACTGGCCAGCGCGGAAGGTCGCGTCCGACGAGGCGGTGACCGCGCATCTTCACAAGGAACGCGCCCGCAACCCACTCGATCCAAACCGACCGGGATTTCGTTCGGCCCAATCTCTGCCTATCGGAACACTCTGTACCTGATGCGGCAGCACGCTTACACGCAATCCCTCGCTTTCATTTCCATACCCATAAAGCGCTCAGATCTGCCTCGTCGAGCCGAGCGCTGAAGAAAGGGTATTAGCCGCAGCCCGCAAGGTCTTGGCGGTCGCACCAGACCAGGTCGAATCAAATTGCCCTGCTGGACCAACCGTGCACAGCACCGCAGCAATATCACCATCCCCAGAGAAAACAGGCGCACTCAGTGCGTGGAACGCAGAATGGCGTTCGCCCGTCATCCTCGCGAGTCCCCGCTTGCGAATTTCCTCAAAGAGGTCTTCCGCCTCCTGCAGGTTTGTCGGGCACCCCGCAATGGGGGGCGATGCAAGTTCCTGTTTTATGACTCTCGCTATTCTGTCTCTGGGCATCCACGCTCCAAAAGCCCATCCAATCGCGGAGCTCAGGATTGGTAAGACTGTTCCCTCAGCCGCTGTTAGGACGATTAGCCCCGGCGCCGATTCCTTCAAGGCAATCGTAGGTACGTCGTTCCAGATCGCAAGCAGAACGGTGTGACCAAGCTGTTCGCACAGCGCGTGCAACATTGGTTTTGCGACGCCGATGGCATCGACGTTGGAAATCGCAGCCAACCCGAGGCGCAATGAGAGTGGGCCCAGCCGATAGCGGCTGGTTTCCTCATCCTGCTCCACATAGCCCATGCGCGACAAGCTCACCAGATACCGATGCACCTTGGCGGGATGCATGCCTATTTTTTCCGCCAACGTCTTCAGCATTGGCATTGGTTCTGAACCAATAAAAGCACCCAGTACCTGTAGCACCGTTTCTGCTGCTTGGACACCGTGTTTCGAGTCTAGGTCACCGGTTTTCTGTGTCATATATTTTCTGGAGTTCGAAAGACAACGGAACCGTAATTATGCATTACATAATCGACTAGAGGGAACGCTACGTCCCTGGCGGGCACCCAAATTCCTCCATGGACGGGCACTTCACTTTCCCCCACCCGATGACCACCGGCTGAGATGCCAAGCCGCCGGCAACGATGCTGCAGGACGTCTATTTTCTTCTCCTTCGAACACGAAGGAGCGCAGGGAGTGAACGTTTTGAAGCAGCATCTTCAAAGCACGATATGCCCGTTGCTCGAGCGCGGGGCGAGATGGCACAAGATCCATGAGCTCACCGGCGTCGATCGCAAGACGATCCGTCGCTACCAGGCGATGTACCGTTGCGGATCAGAACGATGCGGGCCATCTCCCCGGTGTGCCGGCGTCATCGACAGGCGACGCGTCGGTGACCTGTCTGCGGACGAGCGCAGGCCCCGGGGCATCGGCGACGGTGACCAGAAACAGATACCACAGAGCGAGCGCCTACAGCTCGAAGGGGAAATGGCGAACTAACGCGCCACACGCCAGCAGGCGAGGCGCGCGCTGAAAGCGGTCAACGCCGCGCAAGGCGCCCAGCTTGATGAACAGGTGCGCATTGTTTCGGCGATTGACTCAGCCACTCGTGCGCCAGCGGCGCCGCAGGCATGGCCACGGCCCGCCGTTCGGCCGGCGGTCAGGAGCGAGGTGGCGACGCGTGTGAAGAAAGGAATAGCAACGCGATCGTTCCCTCAGAATGAATCGGGCTGCGCCACCGCCCAGCAGCGGCCGCCAGAGACCGTCGACGCCGCGCTCGCGTACCTGGTTGGCTGACGCGGCGAGCCACGTCATCTACACGTGTTGGACGTTCGCGCCAGTCAGGCGACGCGAAAGCAGCCCATCCGGCCGTCGTGCGCGTGCTGCTCGACCACCAAGCTACGATGAAATACTGGGTCGTGGCCAAGTGCGAACGGCTATCTTCGACGAAGCGCCGACCAATTTG
>DASVNP010000422.1:0-29137 GCA_036383775.1 Paraburkholderia sp.
ACCGGCGAGAGACGGAGCGTGGAGATGAAATCGGCCATCCGCGATCAGTGCATCCTTATTACCGTTTTTCCATTGTGGCTGTAGGGCTCGTCCAGCCTTATTTGCCGCGTGGCTGAGCGCATGGGTATTCATTGATTGGCACCGCAAGTCTGATTGGCGGTTTGGCCGGACATAGGCTGTACTGTGATTTATGGAGCGATGTTTTTAGCGCTGCCCAGGATTTTCCTTCAATCGATAACCCCACCGCGGGCCGGCCCCATGCACATGGGCCCAAGGCTGTCGCGGGGTTGCCTTGCAACCTGTAATTATCAGAACACAAGACGCTTTAGAAGGACGAATATCATATGGACGAAAGGAAGCGAGATAGCATGATTGCGTATCTCCGCCACCGCATGGAAGAGTTTGGTATCAAGCCAGAAGACCTTGCTGCAGTGCTCGCGTCCGAGCCGGCAGCGCAAAAGGCTCAACGCTACCGTAGCGCGACCGGAGATAGCTGGGACGGCCAGGGCGAAATGCCTCAGTGGCTGAAGCAGGCCATTAGCGCCGGTCAATCCATCGACCACTTTGAACTGTCGGCCGCGCCCATTCCGGCCCCGCAGCCCAAGAAAAGTGTGGACTGGAAGAACGACCCGTTCGCAGGAAGTCCTCTGGCACGCCCGAATAACCGCTAGACTGCCTCGCGATTAGTCTGGTGTGAACCGACAACGCAAAACGCCAGTCCCTACTCTCCCGCGCGGGAACTCAGCAATGCGGCACGCTCACCGGCGCCTCGATGCGTGCGACGGCATGCCCCGCGGGCGCGGCGGCATATTGCGGCAGTTCGATCAACGCGCTGACCTGCCGCACGATTTGCCAGAACATCTTGTCGAAGAGGCGCGCGCGCTCCGCCTCGGCCAGATTGTTGCCAAGCGGATCGGCAAAGCTCCAGTGACACGACGGCGGCTCCCCCGGAAAGACGGGCGCTTGGTGTGCGCCGACGGACTCGTCCAGCGCGACCACGAGGTCCATGCGCGGCGCCCATTCGCCGGTGAATTCCAGCCAGCTTTTTGGGCTGAGTACGCCGAGATCCGAGATGCCCGGCCGCAATTGGGCCACCGCAAATGGATGAACCCGCGCGGCCGGCTCCGGCCCCGCGCTGAATGCGTCGAACCGGTGTCCCGCCAGTTCCCGCAATAAAGCCTCGGCAATAATGCTGCGTGCTGAATTCTCACGGCAGAGAAACAGCACCTTGTATTTTTTGGTCACGCTTACCCCGTACCCCTGTTTTTTTGCTTCTGTAGGCGATTCTGCCGGTCCAGTCTTGCGCTGTCGTGACACTACGACGTACAAATTTCCCGCGCCACAGGAATTTGTACCAGGGAGCTCCCGATCAAGGGCAGCGCGTTCGGTCTCGACGGCTCGACGGGGCGACGGGCCGAGAAGCAGCCCGCGCGACGCCTCAGAATCGCAGGCCGTTCAGAAACTGAAACCAGAGGCCTTCCAGTACGCCTGCCGGATGCGTCTCGCCTGCCGGTTCTTCGCGCCTGTCCTGATTGGCTCGGCCGGCCTGCGCGGTTCGCGGGACGGCGTGATCTGTGTTTTCTTTTTGTGGCACCGCCTCGGCCTCAACCGGCGCATCCGCACGTTCAGCTTCAGCCTCGGCTCTGGCTGCTTCCCGTCGCGACGCCTGCAACGCCGACACGCTATCGGCGATCTGCGCCGCCCGCCTTGCCTCGCATTGCCGCCCAAGCAGCACGCCGAACAGCACGTCGCGATTGTGGCCCTCGTCGGCAAAGCGCATGGCGAGCGACACCATCTCCGCGTAGGCGGTTTCGTCGGCGGCACGCGCGGCCGCCTCGTGTTCGGCTTGCGCATGCTGGCTGCGGGCGCGCTGCGCTTCCCAGCCGCGCATCTGCTCCGCGTAGACCTTGTCGTAAACCTTGCGCTGCTCGGCGTCGGAGAGGATCGCGTATGCGTCCTTGATTTCCTGGACGGTGGCGCGCGCCACTTCTTCGGCGCCGGTATTGCGGTCGGGATGCCACTTCATCGCGGCCTTCCGGTAGGCCCGCTTGATTTCTTCGTCCGTGGCGTGCGTGTGCACGCCGAGCGTGTCATAGAGGGTTGCCATTGCTTGCTCGATCTCGCCATGAATCGCGTCGCGGACCATCCTAGCACGCCAGAAGCGGATTTATCGTGACGCAGGTCGCGCCGGCGCTGCCCGGCCGTCACCACGAAAAAAAGGCCTCGCCACTTACGTAGCGAGGCCGAGTCCCATGTCAAGGAGATGTCATGGAGGAGACGCTTCGATCATAGCCACAGGCCGTCGCGAGCCCAACCAATGCTTCGCCATAAGCTTATCCGGCGAGGCGGCAAGTGCATTGCAACGCGCGCCGCATGCGCTTGCTGATGCCGCCTGCGGGCGCAATACCGCGACGGCACCTGCCGCGCGGTTATATCGTTAGAACAAAAAGTCGCTTCGTGCGGCGCCCGATGGTCATTAAGATGACACTTCAATGTCCGGTTCGCCCCGGTTCCGCTGCGCGCAGCCCCGCGCCGGCGTACCGTGAGCCGCTACCGAAGGAGCATTTCGTTGACCCGTTTCGATCATCACCGCCGGCCGCTCGTCGTCGGCATTGGCGGCACGACTCGCGCCGCCTCGTCGACCGAGCGTGCACTCGGTTTCGCGCTGCGCGGCGCCGAGGCCGCCGGCGCGAACACCCGCCTGTTCGGTGGCGCATTCCTGCATAGCCTGCCTCACTTCGCCCCTGAACAGCCCCATCGCACCGACGAACAACTCGCGCTGATCGAAGCCGTGCGCGACGCGGACGCGCTGATCATCGCCACGCCGGGTTATCACGGCGGCGTGTCCGGTCTCGTCAAGAACGCGCTCGATACGCTCGAAGAACTTCGCGCCGACGATCGCCCGTATCTGGATGGCCGCGCGGTCGGCTGCGTCGTCACGGCCTATGGCTGGCAAGCCGCAGGGTCGGTGCTGACGTCGTTGCGCACCATCGTCCACGCGTTGCGCGGCTGGCCCACGCCGTTCGGCGCCGGCATCAACACGCTGGAAACGCGCTTCGACACCGCGGATTCCTGTTCCGACGCAAAGGTCGTCGATCAGCTCGTCACGGTCGGCCAGCAGGTCACGCAATTCGCGCTGGCCTTCAACGCGCACAATGCACCGAACGTCGCCACGCTCGGCAACGCGCTGAAGGACACCCAACCTGCTCGCCTGCTGCACGCGGTTTAAAACACGGTTTATCCCCGCGCCTCCTTGCACCATACAGCGCCGTACCACGCCGTGGAGCCGCCCGTGCGGCCCGCGGCGGCTTCGTTCGTGCAAACCGTGCGGCAAATAACAGACTGGTGGAGCGTGGCGCACGATAGTGTCATCGAACACAGCGAATATGATCCGATCGGGGCGCCTAACTACCTCCGTGGTGATTTGCTAAAGACGAAAGATTGGTTCACCCGCTGCGCAGCGCGGCCTACGCTTGATCTGCCCGCTGACCTGCCGGCCACGTGACGCCACGGGTTGCGTCACACGCACCGGTCCTCTCGCAACGCACGCGGGCACACTGACAGTCAGGATCATGAATTCACATATTCGCTACAAGGGCTATGAAGTTGCACCGGTCGCGCAGCTGATGCCCAACGGCCTCTTCGCCGCCAATCTGACCATCGAGAAAGCGTCGGCGAACGACGCCACGGCCTATTCATTCGACGCGCTCGATTATTTCTTCGACGAAGAGCACGCGCTTGCGTATGCATTCCGCTGGGGACGCATGTGGATCGATAACCACCAGTAACGTTGCGCGGTTCAATCAGCGCCTTCGCGTCAAGCGCGGATGCGCGTCACCCGGCTTCGGGTTGCAGGCGGTTGTGCCAGAATAAGCGGCATACACATTCGCTGAGCCACCCCATCTCGACAAGGAGACGCCGGCCATGACATGGACCGTTGATGAACAACTCGCCCTGAGCGCAACGGAAGCTGTCGCCGCAATCCAGTCCGGCCGCCTCAAAGCCGCCGACTACATGGCCACGTTGCTCGCGCGGGCGGCCGCGCTCTCCAGTCTGAATGCACTCACCACGCTCGAGCTCGACGGCGCGCTCGCCGCCGCGCGGCGCATCGACGCGTTGCCCGCGGCAGCGAAGGCGCAATTGCCACTCGCGGGCTTGCCCATCGTCGTGAAAGACAACATCAATACGGCGGGCTTGCAGACTTCGGCGGGCACGCCCGCACTCGAGGGTTTCCTGCCGACCACGAACGCGCCTTCGGTACAGCGGCTCATCGACGCCGGCGCGATCATCCTCGGCAAGGCCAACATGCACGAGCTGGCGTTCGGCATCACCAGCACCAACTTCGCCACGCACGCCGGGCCTGTGCGCAATCCCTACGATCCCACGTTGATTCCTGGTGGCTCGTCCGGTGGCACAGCGGCGGCGATCGCCGCGCGCATGGCGCCCGCGGGCCTCGGCACCGACACCGGCGGCTCGACCCGCATTCCAGCGGCGTTGACAGGTATCGCCGGGTTTCGCCCCTCGGTCGGCAACGGCGGCGCCGAACGGCGTTATCACGATCCGGACGCGGTGGTGCCGATCAGCCATACGCGCGACACGGTCGGGCCGATGGCGCGCACCGTCGCGGATATCGCACTGCTCGACGGCGTGATCACGGGCGCGGGCGCGTTGCCCGCAATCGCGCTTCGTGGCTTGCGCATCGGGCTTCCCGAGCCGCTCTGGGAAGGACTCGAACGGCGGGTGAATGACGTGGCAAGTGCCGCGTTGCGCCGGCTCGAAACGGAGGGCGTCGTGTTCGTGCCGGTGGCCATGAGCGAGCTGGAGCATCTGAGCGGCATAGTAGGCGGTCCGCTTGCCATTCATGAAGCGCGTGATGATGTGCTCGCCTGGCTCGTCGCCAACAATGCACCAGTTAAAACCGTTGCGGAGTTAGCGGCCCGCATCGCAAGCCCGGACGTGCGCGCCATTTACGACGACATACTCGACGACGTCCTCGGCAGCCGCTACGACGCCGCGCTGAACCAGTGGCGGCCCCGCTTGCAGCAGTACATCGCCGCGACTTTCGCTGACGAGCGCCTCGACGCGCTGCTGTTTCCCACCACGCGACTCGCCGCTGTGCCGATCGATGATTTGCGCGGTTCGTCGACGGTATCGATCGACGGCTCGCCACCAATCGACACCATGGAAGCCTTCCTGCGCAATACCGATCCGGCCAGCACGTCTGGCATTCCTGGGCTCTCGCTGGCGGCGGGCATGACGGCGGACGGCTTGCCCGTTGGACTCGAACTGGACGGCCCGCTCGGCGAAGACCGGCGCCTGCTCGCGATTGGCGTTGCGTTCGAGCAGTTGCTCGGCGTGCTGCCGCCACCCGCGCTTTGATGCCACCCAACATTTCAACGAAGACTCCGACACCACGTGCCGATGCCCCTGCTCAAGATTCGTAAACAGCCGCATCCTCTGTTGCACCAAGGCGCCAGATGGGCCGCGGCGCTTGCCATCGCGGTCGCGGCGAGCGCCTGTGCGCGCCTTGCCACGGTCGACTCGAACGCGTTATGGAAAATCGTCGACATGCGCTGCGTGCCGTCGCAGCAGGCAACCGGGACGCCCGGCCAATGCACGTTTGTCGATCTCGACAAACGCTACGTGATCCTGAAGGATATTGTCGGACACTCCCAGCATCTGCTGATTCCGACCGACCGCATCACCGGCATTGAAAGTCCGCTGGTGCTCGCGCCTCATGCGCAGGACTATTGGGTCGACGCATGGGACGCGCGGCAGTACGTCGAGAAGTCGGTCAAGCGCTCGCTGCCCGACAATCAGCTTGGCCTCGAGATCAACTCGCAATATCGCCGCACGCAAAACCAGCTGCATATTCATATCGATTGCATGCGCGGCGATATCAGCGAAGCGCTTGCGCGTCACGCGAAAGACACGCCTGATGAGTGGCATTGGGATACGCTCGGCGGCAACCGTTACCGCATCATGCGCATCACTACGCTCACTCAGGCAAGCAATCCTTTCCGCCTTGTCGCGCGGGACAATAAAGATGCCGAGGCAATGGCCGGGCAAACCATTCTCGTAACGGGTGCGGGGCCTTCCGCTGAACAGGATGGCTGGCTGGTGGTGAACAGCGGAATGGGCGTGGACAACGGTAGTGGTTCGGCCGAAGGCCTGCTCGACCACGCGTGCCGCGTAGCGGACGCACAATGATGCCCCTCGCTATGCACGTTTGAACAGATGCATTGCTGAACAAATTGGTTCTGGCAAGGCTCGCGGTTCCGTAGGATCGGTCTGAATCTGTATTCCGACCGGTCCCGTTCATGGCGATTTATCTCGACGACACGCAGCGCCAGAGCCTCGCCTGCAAGGCGGCAAGCTGGACTTGGCGCACACAGTGGCCAACATGGTCGTTGATCGTGACGATCTACAGCGGATGGTTCGGAGTAGCCACACATTCGCGCGATCTCGGGCTGCCGCTTACCGCGATCCTGCTAGCCGTGCTCGGCGCGTGGTATATGTCCCTGCAGCACGAGCTGATTCACGGTCATCCGACTCGTTCGCCGTTCGTCAACGCGCTGCTCGGGTTCGCGCCGCTTGCGGTGTGGTTTCCCTATGGCGTCTATCGCGAGTCGCATCTTCAGCATCACGACGATCCGCATCTCACGCATCCGGAGCGTGATCCCGAGAGCTATTTCGTCAGCCACCATGTATGGCAACGTGCGGGCTGGGCATTTCGCACGCTATTGACGTTCCGCAATACATTGATCGGCCGGCTGCTGATCGGCCCGGCGTTCGCTATCGCCGCGACGGGGGTGGACGCGCTGCGCAGGATCAAACGTGGTGATTGGCGCGATGTGCCGGTATGGCTCGCGCACTTCGCGGCGCTGGCCGCGCTCACGTTCTGGCTGCAGTGTGTTTGCGCGATACCGGCGTGGGTTTTTATCGTCGGCGTGGGTTATGGGTCGCTGTCGCTCGGTTCGATCCGCTCGTTTCAGGAACATCGTGCGGCGCATGCGCATGAACATCGCACTGTTGTTAACGAAGCGGCGTGGTTCTGGCGGTTGCTGTTTCTGAACAACAACTATCATCTGGTTCATCACGACTTGCCGCAGGTGCCGTGGTTTGCACTGCGGCAGGTGTACGAAGCCTCCCGCCAACATTACATAGAACGCTCGGGAGGCTTTCTGGTAAAGGGTTACGGCGAATGGGTGAAGCGTTATTTGTTCGCTCGGGTTGCGCATCCAGTTTATGGGGACCGATCCGGCTTGATCCAGAGTAATCCGCCTGCTTCCGACAGTTTTGCAGGTAAATTGCAGGTAAAAATCATGGTAGTTGTCCGTCACGGAGCGCGCCATGAAGCTCACCTATCCGCTTCTGCTGAACGCGAAACCACAAGCCAAGCCCTATAAGCTTACCGACCGCGATTCGATGTATTTGTACGTATCGATCACGGGTACAAAGACGTGGAAATTCAACTACCGGCTGGACAACAAAGCTTGCACGTACACTCTCGGGCGCTCCCCCGATCTGTCGCTTCATGACGTACGAGAACTGCGAGGCAATGCCGCCAAGCTGGTTGGGGCCGGCATCCATCCCAAGACTCATGAAAGGCAACTCCAGCAACAGACAATCGCACATCACAAGAACACGCTTTGGCCTGTCTGTGAGGAATGGCTGAACGACAACCGCGGAAACTGGACCGACTACTATCACGGTCAAGCCACGCGATTCCTCACACGCTACGTGGAGAGTTCGCCACTTGGCACTATGCCGGTCCGTGACATCAAGGTGGCACACATCTATGACCTTCTGCAGTCGATTGCAAAGCGCAAAGGTCTTTCAGGCGATGAACGCAAGGCCGCGGGTGCCCCACATATCGCAATACGTCTGCGTCAGCATCTTGACGCAATATTCAGGCGAGCGATTATTAGTGGCCGCGTGGACGCGAATCCTGTCACAGCGCTTAAACCATCGGATGTGGTGACGCTGCCGCCTGCGCGCCACAATCGGGCTCCGGAAGCTAATGAACTCAAGCACTTGCTGGCTGTGCTCCCGACTGCGGGAACTCCACTCACCCGATTGGCAATGCGTCTGCTATTGCTTACCTCGGTGCGTACTGTCGAGTTGCGAGGTGCGACGTGGAGGGAGTTCGGCTTGGAATCAGCGATGTGGGCCATTCCCGGCGAACGCATGAAGATGGGACATCCGCATGTCGTGCCGCTAAGCGCCCAAGCAATTGAGGTCTTGAAAGAAGTTCGGCAAATCACACGTGCTAAAGGCGCTGACCACTACCTATTCCCTAACGTCAGAGACAAATCGCGCCCTATGGCAGCTACCACAATCAATGCGGTCTTAGACCGTGCTGGATTCAATCAGGAACGTCTGTTCAGGGCACATGGTGCTCGAGGTACATTTAGCACGTGGGCGCACGAAGCAGGATTCGCCCCAATGGCGATTGAACGGCAGTTGGCTCACGTTGAGAGAAATCGCGTGAGTCGCGCGTATAACAAGGCCGAATTTCTTCCCGAGAGACAGAGGATGATGCAGGATTGGGGCGATTATCTGCAGAGCATGGGCGGTTGATTCTGCGGAGCACGTTGCTTGCGTCTCATCCGTCTCTGCGCCTCGCTTCTTTAGACCTATGGGAAGGCCGGAAGACTCCGATGCTCGCTTGGCATGCCCTGCCGGATTTCATCTCCCTGCCCAGCCGTGCTCTAGCTAACGCCCTACCCATACAACGAAAGCTGGGTAACCGCGAGACAACAAAAATGCGCCCATGATGCTCGCGACTCGCTCCTTGACGGTTAGTGTTGAATCGTCACTCGATTGTCAATCAGGCTGCTGGAACCTCGTAGCTACGGCGTTTTCGCCCGGTCGTCTAGCGACGATACCGCCATCGATACCGACATTCCGGTCCGGCACTCAACGGCTTTTAGCGGGCCTCATTGGCGAATCGAGGCACCTGCTATATAAAATACCTGCGAAAACTGCGTATGGCACGACGATTTGCGCGAGTGATACCGTCACCGATACCGTCAGCCCGTTCCAGCAAGGTCCAGCCAAATTCCGTCGATGCCGTAATCACTGCTCCGAACCGACTCTGAAAGAACCGGTTTGGAACTGCCGCCAGACACACGCCCCCCTCGGCAACGAAGACGACTGACCGCTCGTATCCAGATATCAACGTCGGGCTGCTACCGTGTAAAACCATGGGTAACGGCGGAGTTAATCCCCACAATGCGTCATCCGGATTCGACGCAGTGCGTTGTGGAGGCAATCGCCGTGCATATCGCCGATCGCGATTCCAACGCCACTAACGTCACGATTGCGCGGATGCGGGCCCGTTAAGTCCTGATCTCATGACACCGTAGCGCACTACGTCTCGGCCGAAGCTCGCCTCACCTCTTGCCCCTGGTATCGTCGCGAAGGCCGTTTGCCGGGGCGCAGCAGTCGTTCACCTCGTTTCCCGCCCGACAAGTCGTCGGCCTTTGCAGTCGTTCGCCCATCGGCTCAGATATGCCCGCTCGATGCTCAAGACCGGCCATTCGTCGACGGCAATGGCGAACGGTCGCCATTGACTTTGACGAATGCGTACTTTCGACCCACTACTGTCCTTCGGCTGGTTTATCAGAATGTCAGAACAACCCACATAGCGGACCTTCGTCGAGCGATATCGATCGTCACGTGCCGCGCAATGCCGACCGTTGCATGTTGAGCTGCAAACTCCTCCGGCGGCGAGCGGTCGCTTGCCGGGTCGTTCGACACCATCGATCGGATCGTCCACTCGTCGCTTCACTTGCCTCGGCTTCAATCCTGCGAACATGCGCCGGCCCAGACCGGAGGACGGCGGCCAGACCATGGCAGTGCCGCTTCCAGCTGCGCGGCGAGCTGGTACAGCACGTCCTCGCGCCCAAAGCCGGCGCCGAATTGCGCGCCGATGGGCAGGCCGGTCGCGTGATCCATCGAGAGCGGCACCGACATCGACGGTAAGCCCGCGACGTTTGCGAGCGCCGTGAACGGCGTCTGGTCGAGCACGTGCGCGATCCAGCCGTGCCCATCCACCGATGTCTCCACCCGGTTGTACTCGCCGATGCGCGGTGCGAGTTCGGGTAGCGTCGGCGAGAGCACGACGTCGTACCGCTGGTACAGATGGCCCGTGGCACGCGTCACGGCATTGCGCGTCTGCAACGCGGCAAGCAGGTCCGTACCGCTCACGCGGCGTCCATACTCGTACACCGCATAGGTGGCTGGCTCGAGCACGTCCGCGGAGACGGTGCGGCCTGTTGCCGCTGCAAGCGCGTCGAGTCGCGCCGTCGCGTTGGTTGTCCAGAATTGCGCATTCGCATGCACGAACGCCTCCCAGCTCACGCCGAGGTCCGGCGCGATTTCTTCGACCTCATGGCCTAGCGCTTCCAGTTCGCGCGCGACCGTGAGCGTGGCCGCCTTGATCGCAGCGTTAGTCTGCGCGCCATTGGCCGGATTCAGCATGAGGCCGATCCGCAGCCTGCCGGGGCTGCACTGCAATTCGGAAAGGTAGCGGTTGGCGGGCGCCGTAATGTAGTAGGGCTCGCCCACGCCGCCGCCCTGGATCGCGTCGAGCAGTGCGGCGCTGTCACGCACGGTGCGGCTGATGCCCATGTGCGTGCCCAGGCCGTTCCAGACCTCGTCCACGGCCGGGCCGTTCGAGACGCGGCCGCGCGTCGGCTTCAGCCCGAATAGCCCGTTGAACGACGCGGGCACGCGAATGGAACCGCCGCCATCGGTCGCATGGGCCAAGGGGACGATGCCTGCCGCGACGGCCGCGCCGGCGCCGCCGCTCGAGCCGCCCACGCCGCGTTCGAGGTCCCACGGGTTGCGCGTGGGGCCGCACATGCGGCCTTCGGTGGTTGTGCTTACCGCCAACTCGGGAAGCGTCGTGCGGCCGAACGTAACAAGGCCCGCCTCACGGAAACGCACCATCAAGTTCGAATCCGCGCCGGCCACCAGCCCGTCGGCAAAGCGGCTGCCCATCGCGCAGCAGCGGCCCTTCATCGTCACGCCCAGGTCCTTGAGCAGGAACGGCACGCCTGCAAGCGGACGCAGCGCGGGGCTGCCCGCAGCGTCGCTCGCGTGAGTCGGTTGCGCCTCCGGCTCCCACGTTTCGACGATCGAATTGATCCTCGGATTGACCGCTTCGAGCGCGCGCTGCGCGGCCGCAGCGACTTCCGCCGCGCTGACCTCGCCGTTCGCAATCAGTTGGCTCAAGCCCATACCGTCGAACGATGCGTATTCCGCTAGCTTCATGAACAACTCCGGATAACTGGTGACTGGATCGTCTTACGCCGTCACACGGCGGTCTCGCTGACCGACGCCGGCACGGTGGCCGCCTTCGGCGCGAGCGCCAGCGAAAGGATCAACAGCGCCGAAAGGAACAACATGGCGGCCATGATGAGAAAGCCGACGTGCATATTGCCGGTTGCAGTCTTGGCCCAGCCAATGATGGCCGGTCCCCAGAAGCCGCCCGACAGGCCGATCGTGTTGATGAGCGCGATGGCGCCGGCGCTCGCGTTACCCTTGATGTATTCGGTCGGCACGGCCCAAAACACGACGTTGGCCATCCACGTCGTCGCCGTGACCACCGTGAACACGAGCGTGGTCGCGCTCAGGCTGCCGCCCGTCAAGCCCCACGCGCACAGCGCGAGGAACGCGATGAACACGGGCACGGCGATGTGATAGCGACGCTCGCCGCGCCTGTCCGAACTGCGGCCGCCAAAGTAGATGGCCAGCGCGCCTGCGACGGACGGAATGGCCGCATACCAGCCAACTTGCACGGGGCTGCTTGCGCCCGCGAGCTGCAGGACGGTCGGGAGCCAGAAGCCCGCGGCATAGATCGGCGCGATGATGAACAGATAGGCGAGCGCGAGCAGGTAGACTTTCGGATCCTTCAGCACAGCCCCAAACGAGCCGTGCTGCCCTTCGACGGGACCGACCTGCGCCGCGAGCAGGCGACGCTCATCGGCGTTGAGCCACTTCGCCGTATCGGGGCCGTTCGGCAGCAGCAAGAACGCCACGACACCAAGCAGCACGCACGGCGCACCTTCGAGCACGAACATCCATTGCCAACCGGACAGATGGCCGACGCCCGAGAAACCGGTCATGAGCCAGCCCGCGACAGGACCGCCGAAGATGCCGCTGATGGGACCGGCGAGCCAGACGATCGAAATCGCGCTGGCCGCGCGCGACGGACCATACCAGCGCGAAAGATAGAACAGGACGCCCGGCGCGAAACCCGCTTCGAACACGCCCAGCAGAAAACGCACGGCGTAGAACGCCGGCACACTGTGCACGAACGCCATGCAGGCCGAGGTGATGCCCCACAGCACCATGATCCGGCTGAAGGTCGCCCGCGCACCGATTTTGGGAAGCAGCAGATTGCTGGGCAGTTCGAACAACACGTAGCCCACGAAGAATATGCCGGCACCCACGCCGTAGACTGCATCGGAAAGCTGCAGATCGCTCTGCATCTGCAGCTTGGCGAATCCGACGTTGATGCGATCGAGATACGCGAACACGAAACCGATCAGCAGAATCGGCAGCAAGCGCCAGTTGAGCTTGCGATAAAGCGCCGCTGCCGCCGGGCTCTCGTCTCCTGATGTATGAATTTTTGCCAGCAAGATAGCCTCGATTTCGTCAGTGTCAGTCGGGACGTGTATTGCACAGGGGATGTGTGCCCCCGGCTGCGCGGATCGTGCGGCCCGGCGTGCGCCACGCCGTGCGTAGCCGCCGGGTCGCATCGACCGTGATCGCTTCCTCGTTACAGTTCCATGGCCGCTGCGGCCAGCACGGCGTCGCACAAAATCTGTGCGCCCGCCGCCAGGTCTTCGTCGTCGGTGTGCTCAAGCTCGTTGTGGCTAATGCCTTTCTCGCTCGGCACGAAGATCATCGCGGTCGGCGTGCGGTCGGCCATGTACTTGGCATCGTGGGTCGCCCCTGAGACCATGCTCAGGTGGCGGAATCCGCGCTGTTCGGCTGCGTCGCGAACGGCCGTGACGAGGCGCGCGTCGAACTGCACCGGCGACGAGCGCAGCATCACCTTCGCGGAAACCGCGCAATGCTCGATCTCACCCATGCACAGCTCGAGAATGCGGTCGCCCGTGCGCAGCAGATGCTCGGGGTCCGGGTGGCGCAGGTCGATGCTGAAAGTGACCTTGCCAGGCACGATGTGCGGCGAGCCCGGCGCGACTTCGAAACGGCCCACCGTGAAGCGCAGCACGTCCGCTGGGTCGGCCACTTCCGCGCGCAGCTTCGCGATAAGGGCGTTCGCCGCGACCAGCGCGTCCTTGCGATGGCGCGACGGGGTGGTGCCGGCGTGCGCCTCGAAACCGCGTACTTCGACCTGATAGAGATGCAAACCCTGGATCGCGCTCACCACGCCAATATCACGCTCTTCCTGCTCGAGCACCGGGCCCTGTTCGATATGAGCCTCGATATAGGCGTGACCGGTCGCGCCCAACGGGCGGCTTTCCATCGGCGGAAGCTGCGCGATCTGCTGCGCCAGCGCCTCGCTCACGCTTATGCCCCTGGCGTCGTTCGTCGCCAGCGCGCGTTCGAGCGGCACGGCCCTCGCCGCGACGGCAGAACCCATCGTGACCGGCCCGAAACGCGAACCTTCCTCGTTCATCCAGACGACGAGTTCGATCGGACGCTCGGTCACAACGTTGTGGTCGTCAAGCGTTTCGAGCACTTCGAGGCCCGCCAGTACGCCGTACACGCCGTCGTACTTGCCGCCTGTGGGCTGCGAGTCGAGGTGTGAACCCGTCATGACGGGGCTCAGGTCGGCGCGCGAGCCCGCGCGGCGGATAAAGAGATTGCCGATCGGGTCGATCCCGGCCGTGTAGCTGCGCGCCCTTGCCCATTGCAGGAGCAGGCGGCGCCCCTCCGTGTCCTCGGGCGTAAGGGCTTGACGGTTGACGCCGCCGTTGGCGGTTCCGCCGATGCGGGCCATTTCGCGATGACGGTCCGAGAGTCGGGAGCCGTCGATGAGCGGGGTGGCCGTAACGAGTGGGGGATGCATTTCCATTGTGACTGCGACGCCAGAGTTGTCCTGATGGCGAATCTATCCAGTTGATATCGTCTTGTCAAGTAACTTGACTAAAAGGAATCAAACTTGCCTTTTCTGGGTGGAGGGCGCAACCTTGCGTCACGCGCTGCGCTTGAACGACAGCGGGGTTGCTGGCCGACCGGGGCGTTGACCCACCGTGTGTGGGTGGCCCCCTGAGCGGACGCAGCCGCGCGTCGAGCGTTTACACTCGCGAACGGCGCATCAAGGTCGATGAGTCATGGTGAGGGGCAGGCGCCTTGCTGGCAGCCCGGTATATTTTTGAAAGAATGAAAAATGGATAACGAAATCGCTATTGGAGCGCGCCTCAAGCATGCACGATTGTCTTTCAAGCTGAGCTTGCGGCAACTGGCCGACAAGGTCGGCTGCACCGAAAGCTATCTGTCGAAGGTCGAGAACAACAAGGCCCGGCCGTCGCTGCCGATGCTGCACAAGATTGCTGTCACGCTGGGCATCAGCGTCGCGAAGCTGTTCGTTGAAGAGGATGACACCCAGGGCCCCGTGACGATTCTGCGCGAGGGCCAGCGCGCGGTGCTGCGCACGGACCATCGCCGCGCGGGCGATGCCGTGTCGCTGGAGACGCTCCTCCCGAGCCATCTCGCGACGCTGCTCGAAGCCAATATCCATCACGTGCCCGCGGGCGCATCATCGCAGGGCTTTCTCGAGCATCAGGGCGAGGAAATGGGCTTTGTACTGGAGGGTGAACTGGAACTGACCGTGGGCGAGCAGACTGTGCGAGTCGGTCCCGGCGATTCGTTCTTCTTTTTATCGCACATCGCGCACGCTTACCGCAACATCGGCAGCACCGATGCGCGCGTGCTCTGGGTCAACACACCGCAGAGTTTCTGAAGGTCAGGGTGGCGCGCCTCCAGCCCTGCCGCTGGTCTCGCCGCTCGTCCCTCGCGGGTCAGCGCTGCGTGGATGGGCACCCGCGGGTGACATGTAAGACGAGTAGCGCAACTGGCTGCAGCCGCGCGCCCGCAGCGAGCGATAATCAGGCATACCTCCGTGCATCGCCCGGTGCGCGCATCGAGACTATCAATACAGGCTGGAGTGGAAGATGAGAACACTGGACATCGTGCCGACGTTGGCGACATCAGTGCGGCTTGCTACCGGTCGCGGCAAGGAGATCCTTTACAGCGGCCCGAGCTTTTGTGGAATCCTCCTGGTTATAGGCTAAGGTCAGACCATGCTCGACACATGCGTCGTCATAGGAAAATGGCTTGTTTGTTGCCACGTTCACTAACTCCCCATGTGCCGCCTCCTGCACGCGGCAGTTCCGTGTTTTCTGCGCGTGCGGCAGTTTCAGCGGCGGTACAAGCGCCTTGCTGTCGAACCCATGGTAGGCCCCGGGGTATTCGGTCAAATCGATATCCTTTCCGCTCGCCCGCAGACGATCGACATACTCGCGGCACGCTGCAACTGGAATGTAGTCGTCCGCACTGCCGTAGAAAATCCGCACCGGCTTGGCCGAGATGTCTTCGTCCTGCCGATAACCTATGTTGCAAGGCGGATAGAAGGCCACGTAGGCGGAGAACTCGCGGCCGGATGCAGGGCCATGCATCCGCTGGAATCGCTTCAGGCTCGCGTAGAGCGCAGCGTGGCCACCCCATGACAGTCCCATCAGCATGACCCTGGCCGGATCGATGCGAGGGTGCTTCTGCAGCGTTTCCAGCGCACGGTAGGCATCCTCTATCTGCACGAGGCGTCCTAGCCTGGACATGTCGTTGATGGTGCTGACGATGCCGCGACCGGTATAACTGTCGACGACGAAGGTGGCGACACCCATGGCGAGCAAGTCCTGTTCCCAATCCGTCACCGTACTCGTGATGCCTGCGGTACCGTGCAGCAGAATGACAAGCGGGAATCGTTCCGTGCCCGCACGCGGCAGACGCAGTTCACCGGCGATGGTGACCGGCTTGCCCGGCTTGCCCGGCTTGCCATCCAGAAATTCTTCGTCGGTCAGGGTTCTTGACTCGAACGAAATGACTTCCATGCGCGCGACCTGCGCATGCCCGACACAAGAAAAGCTGGAGACGAAGACGAAGAGCGCCGTGTGAATGACCTGGAGTAAATATGTACTACTACTTTCGCGCGTAAGCATGGCTACCTCCTTATCCATCACGTGTTATTGGGCAACACATGGCGGACAGGTTAGTCCGTGCTTGGGGAATTGCCACTCGGAGCTTCCCCTCAAAGCAAAAGCACGCTGTTTCACGCGCTCCAAAGCTGGCAAACGGTGCCAGCTTTTTGTCCGGTACCCCTTTCAACTCGGATCTCGGCGTAGACGGAAACAGCTTGAAAGCTGCCGTTGAGGCAGCGTCGTGCCGAACGTCAGAAACGGGTCGGGTGCTGTCCTCCGGCGCTGGAAAAGCTGCGGTTCGACATGACAGTTGATCCAACGATCGGAGAGGGACTAGCAGCAGCCGTTCGCCGGCGCTCGGCCCAATGACCGCAAAGGCCGATCAAGAGCCAGTGATCGGCACGGGACTCAACGACAAGTCGTCGGCCATAAGGGAAGTCGGTCGACGGCTCAACGACGGGCCGAAAATAACCGCAAAGCAGTCATTGCTGCGACTTCAACGTCGAGTCGACGTGATAATCGCGTCACACCCCATTCCCGTCATTTATGCTCGGGAGCAGTGACGTCCTTTTTCAACGGTCCAACTAGCCGGTTACGTTGCCAAGAGGATTTATTTTCGGAACGGAGAGCGTCTACCTGGGGCCCACTGAGTGTTGCGCGCCGTGTACATCATGCCCGTGCTGTCGAAGACGCTGCGTCGCAGCGAAAACAAACAGACATGTTTCGCTGTCGTAGTCATGACGCAACTAAAACCGATGGGCGCCCATGATGCAATCGCCGTACTTGTTCCGCATAACTTCCTCTAGGTCGTCAGTATTACGCAGGGCTTCGATTTCTTGTCGCGTGACTACTATGACCTTCAATCCGTCTCGACCAAAGACGCTTTGCAGGTGAGCGTGTGCCGCCGTGCGTTCATTTGCGTCTCCGGTAATTCCGTTCGCCGCGACGAGAATTCCAAAGTCGACACGGAACTTATGCAGCTTTCCAGTAAAGACTGTGAGCGTGGCCGCGTTCACAGGCGCCTGCCAATTCTTGCATTCGATGAAAAGGTGATTAGGAAGGAAGGGCAACGCATCGTGATTTGAGAGGCTCGTCTTTACAGTAGAAAACCAGCGGAAGTCGATTGGAAGCACGCGCGACTTCGTCTGTATAAGCAAAATCGGCTTGCGAAGGCCAATTGCAATACCGGCGTCGAAAATTCCACGGTAGTCGGCTCTGGTGCCATTAAGCACGACAATAATGAAGTCGGCATTTGCTAAGCCGGTCTCGGCATTCTGAGTTTCACCTGCTTCATCTTTAGCCCATTCCCAAGAGATACCACGCTCTTCAAGGAGTTCGGGAAGCGACCCGAGCTCCACCCCGAAGGGCGCCGAGATAAAGCATCGTTGGTAACGCTGCTGAAACTGATTGGACATATTGCACCACTGGAGCGATTGAGCACGTTACTAGGAGATATAGAGCCACTGAACCGCCGGAAGTAACGCGCTCAGGCAATAAGAGAGACACTTCGATCAAGGATATTAACTCTGGTCTAAGCTATCGATCAACGTTGGCAAGCGCGAGCCCGATGTTTGTGATCCGATCGAGGGGGCAGTGCGATTCGTGCTCGATTGCCTAGCTCATGTACTCGGGCGCATCGCGGATCATCCGAGCAACAGGGGCGAGCAACTCACGCAGTGGGCCGTCGTCGATCAGATCGCCCACGCATAGTCATCGTGCTCAGACACTCACTGCACAAGGGCAAGAAGTCGTCACGCGAACGGCCATAGCCGGCAGCCCGCGCGGCAGCGGACTTCCAATAGCGGTTTCGAATCAGTTTGCCCAGCGCCTTTGCGGGTGCCGGCGCAAGGCGGCAATCAGGATCGCACGCTAGCGAATCGAGCAGAGTGACGCACTCATAGTCACTCTGAGGGTGAAGCTCATCAATGATGTTGATGAACAGAGCGAGGGAGTTTTGGGCCAGAGAGGCCATCAACGTGTTGCCCTTGAGTGCAGAACTCACTTCGATGCGCAGGGGCTCTTCGAGCCCGTCAATATTGATAGTTCCGTCCACCAACCCTGCAAGCCACCCTTTTGCGGTGAGCCCGAGGACGGCAGCAGCCAGCGCTCCAGGTATTAGCTTCCAGGCATCGGCCCTGTTAGCCACATGCGAGAGGTCCGCTAGCCCCGCCCTGGCGAGCGGTCCCCAGACTCGGTCCGACCGCTCGCCGCGCTGAATGAGCGCCTGTAGCCCTTGCAATCTATCTGGCACCTCGGCGGCTGCGTTCCGGCTCCTAGCAGCTGCTTTGTCCAGGATGTCGAACCACGCGGGCGAAGTCCAATCGAACTTGCGCAGAAGAATTGGATCGCCAGTGACTTCATCCGCTGCAAGAGCTGTGACTTCCTCAATGTCCTCGCGTACTGCAATTGCGACGCGATCGCTTGGCGAAGCCATCGAGAGCGCAGACTCGATGGCAACACGGCGAGAGCCATTGGGAGGAGAATGCTTCAAAACTGCAGATAGGGCTTGGGGTGGGGCATGCGCTGCGGCCAAAGCAACGCCGCAAAGCTGCCATGCTCCACGCTTTGCGCTTTCTTGAGCGACGGCGGCAGCGACGGCCGAGGGCAGTACAGCGGGAACAGTGCGCGTCAATGCTTGGAGCTGACCCTCCGCATCAAAACGAGCGAAGACTGGCTCAAGGCCTTCTGGTACTCGATCAGCTCATCGAGTTCGTCGGGCGACACATACAGACGACGATTACCTTTGGGATCGGCAAGCGCCCTGCGTCAATCGCGCGGATGCAAGCCGGTGTAACCGGGCAGGCGTGAGGAAAGCTTCCTGCGTCAATCCACTGCGCACTGCTTGTCGACACTTCAAGATCAACGCTGTCCATGATCAAGGCTCGTGCGGGAATGCCCGAGATGCAACAGGGACGGCGCGCCATTCAAGCATCGAATTGGCAACGCGCGCTCTCGATGGCGCCCCTATCTCAGTGTAAGGATGCAACGTCGGCGTGAACTGGCGCGCGCCAACTGAGGCCGATGATGACGCCGAGAATGCAGAGTGCGGCGATATACCAGGCGGGCGCCATGAGGATACCCTGGCGGCCTACCATGTAGGAGGCCACTGCCGGCGCAGTCCCACCGAAGATCGCATAGGCGGTGTTATACGACAGCGCAAAGCCCGTGAAGCGGACTTCAGGCGGGAAGCTTTTCACTATGATGTACGGTCCAAGCGTGATTGTACCGATCAGGAAGCCGCCGGCAATATAGAGCAGCCACACCGTGCTGCTGCGGGACGTCAGTGCGAAGTAGAAGGCACCTGTCACAACCAGCATGGCGATGCTGCCCATCGCGTATGCCTTGCCCCCGCCAATCCTGTCGGCGGTCCAGCCTGCGACCGTGCTGCCGATGATCAGCCCCAGGATCGACCAGGAGTTGTTGGTGAAGACCGTTTTCGCCTCAACGTGAAACTGTGACTGCAGGAAGGTCGGCGTGTACAGGAAGTACAGCACGAAGATCCCGGAGAAAACCCACGTGGCCAGCAGCGATACGACGATTGCTCCGCGGTGATGTTTGAGCACGACCGAGAGCGGCAGACGCGAGTCGGCGGCACGCTTGGCGCGCAACGCTTCGAAGACGGGCGTTTCGCGCAGGTAGCGACGCAGGTAGACGGAGATCAGTCCAAAGATGCCGCCGGCGATGAACGGCACCCGCCACCCCCAACTCTTCAGGCTATCCGCATCGAGATTGCCCATCAGGTATTTGGCGCTCAATGCACCGAGCAGGATGCCGGTGCAAAGACCCGACATCAGCAGGCCGCACGCGAGACCCACGCGGTCACGGCGCACGTGCTCCGAGCAGAAGATCCAGGCACCCGGAACTTCACCGCCGACGGAGAGACCCTGAAGGATGCGGCACAGCAGAAACAGCAGTGGCGCGGCCATACCCAACATCGCATAGCTGGGCAGCAGGCCAATCAGTAGCGTGGGAAACGCCATCAGAAAAAGGCTGAGCGCAAACATTTTCTTGCGCCCGATCCGGTCTCCGAAGTGCGCAAAGAAGATACCGCCAATCGGGCGAACGAGGTAGCCGGCGGCGAAGATGCAAAACACCTCGAGCTGCGCGAGCCACTCGGGTGTATGCGGCGGGAAGAACACCGTGGCGAGCAGCTTGGTGAAGAATACCGCGACGATGAAATCATAGTATTCGAGCGCACCGCCCAGAGAGGCTAGGCCTAGCGTTTTAATGTCGCTCCAGGACATCGACTGCCCTCCTGAGGCAGCCTCGTTCGATCGGGCTGGGGTAGTACTCATTTTCGGCTCCAAGCATGCGAAAGTTGATGTTTGGCTAACCTGCCAACCCATTTAATCAGTGTGCTGATTAAATGGGTATAGGACTAGCACTTCAACGAATCGTCGGGTCGAAATACTTGTGTGACCCTTCTCTTACGTTGACTCTTAAAATCACGAGCATGTCTGCCGCCAGCGACGACATGCCAATTTGGCTGTAAACTCGTCAGCATACTGACAGATAGGTTTTTATCCCGAAAAAAACCGGAATGCAACAGTGGTTCCCCTAGGGTCGCCACGTCGACGAACGCTGGCGGAGTGTGTACAGCCTTTGCGCGCACTCCGCGGCCTACCAAGAAGCATGGCGCCAGCGACCACCACCGGCAGACAGCAGTTACACTTGTCCTGAATGGCAAGATTCTTTGAAAAGGATAGATATGGGCACAGTTACGGAGAAAAAAACGGACGTCTCGGATTCGGCGATTGAGACCGGCCACCTCTGGCAGCGTCCCGGCTTCCTTATCCGGCGCCTCAACCAGATCCACGTCGCGCTGTTCTTTGAAAGCTGCAAGGACTTCGCGATTACGCCGGTTCAGTACGGTTTGCTTACAACTCTGAGCGAGCGTCCTGGGCTCGACCAGACGTCACTCTGCGCCGAAGTTGGCGTCGACCGCACCACGATGGCCGACGTTCTCCGGCGCCTGGAGGAGCGTGGGCTCGTGAAGCGTGAACCTAGTCCAGCAGATGGGCGTCAGAAAATCGCCAATATCAGCACCAAGGGTCGGCGCGTAATGAACGAGATGTACGAGGCAATGCGCGAGGCGCAGGTACGATTTCTGGCCCCGCTGGAGCCCAAGGAACGCATCGAATTCGTCCGGATGATGATGCAACTGGTCGAGGGCAACAACCAGTACGGCCGCACATTACTCAAGCACTTTGACTGAGAATATGGCGCCCTGGGACGCCATGCTCCCGCGGTTAAAACTTATGCAATATTCCTACTCGCGTAAGCAGTTGCCTGTCGTTGCCCGACGCGCTCGAAACCGCCATGATCCATGCCCGTGGCTTGTTGTCGCCACTCACCTTCTGATACACGGCTTCCGTATAGAGTACCGTACGCTTGGACAAAGCATATCGAATGCCCGCTGAGAATTGGTTAGCCTTGTCGCTGGCAAGCACGGCGTTGCCTTTCATCAGTTCGTAGTCTCCACCAACTGAAAGTGCCGGCGTAATCTGGTAGCGCGCACCGATCTGATACACGTTGATGGTTGCATTGTTGGCCGTGTTTTTTGTGTTCGTGTACAGGACGGTAAGCGCGGCCAGGCCGAACTTATACTCTGCACCAGCCCCGTAATTTCGTATCCCTGCCATGCCGTTCGCAAGCTGCGCATATCGTTGGTAGGTATACGCAACGCCGGCTGAAAGAGGCCCGTTGATATAGTTAGCGCCGAAGCTCTTACCGTCGTTCTGCGCGATCGCACCAGGCACACCGCCAAAGCTGTAAAGTGCGCCAGCCGAGAATCCATAGTACGTTGGCGTCGTGTATTTCACCGAGTTGGAGATAGCCGTGCCCGACATGCGGTCGAAATTCGCGTTCCCTGACGAATTTCCCGGAATGCCAAGGCCCGAAAACGGTCCTTCGCGAAAACCGTACAGCCCCGCGACATAGACCGAATTGTCAAAGCGCAGCAACGAGTCAATCATGAAGTCGTACTGCTCGCCGAACGTCAGTTTCCCGTACTGTTCGTTTGACAGGCCCACATAAGCGTTACGGCCAAAGAGTCCGCCGCCGTTGGTTGGAAAAATTGCGCCGGTACCGAGGTTGAACTGGTCGACCAGTTCAAATATTGCCTTGTTACCGCCGCCGAGGTCTTCCGTGCCGCGCAGGCCCCACAGGTTCGGCGTCGCGATGCCGTTGTCCATCGTGTAGTTGTGGCCGCCCTTCTGATTGGTGACCATTGTGATGCCGGCATCGAGTGCACCCCAGAGTTGCACGGAAGATTGCGCGTGCGCCGGAATGGCAGCCGCAAAAGTACATGCCGTTGCAGCAACGGCCCATGGTGTTTTCATCGCCAAACCTTATATGCAAGATTGCACGAAGGTCTCCCTTGCCAAAATGAACAAGGGAAATCTTCGCGATATAGGGAAACCTGGACTACAGCGAGATGTCCCGACGAAACGTTTCGGGGACGAAAAACACGCCGACTATGAGAGAGAGAACCGCAATCACAATCGGATACCACAGGCCGAAGTAGACATTTCCGTTCGCAACCGCCATGGCTGAAACGACGAAGGGCAACATCCCGCCAAACCAGCCCGATCCGAGATGGAATGGAAGTGACAGCGACGTGTAGCGGATTCGTGCGGGGAACAGTTCAACCATGAATGCCGCCATCGGACCGTAGACCATCGCGAGATACACGATCAGCACCCACATCAGGAAGATGACCATCGGCGCATTGATCTGCGCCGGGTCTGCATGCTGCACCCAGCCGGCGGCCAGCAGCGCATTCTCCAGGTCGTGCCGGTCGCTGCCGTGAACTGTGGCGTTGCCAATGGTGGTATCCGCCGACTGCCCTGGCTGCAATGGCATCTGCTGGTATGAAACGCCCGATGCACTCAGGAACGAGCGGATGCGGTCGCAATCACTCTTTGGCGCAGCAAACAGCGAAAAGTGGCAGTCATCCGCGTGAACGATGACCGGCGAGCTTTTCTGGAACGCCTCCAGCTTCGGATTCGCGTAGTGGGTCAGCGCGTGAAAGATTGGCTGCGTCGTTACGGCGAGCAACAGGCAGGCCGCCATCATGATCCACTTGCGCCCGATGCGATCAGAGAGCCAGCCGAAGATCAGGTAGAACGGAAAGACGCACACCAATGCGATAGCCAGATAGAGGTTCACCGCGTTAGGCGCGACCTTCAAAGTGTTTTGCAGGAAATACATCGAGTAAAAGTGGCCGGTCCCAAACACGACGCCAACACCGGACGCGGTACTGAACAGCATGATCAGCACGTACTTGAGGTTTTCCCACTTGCCGAAGCTTTCGCTGATTGGAGATTTCGACAGTTTGCCCGCGTGTTTCATACTCTGAAATGTGGGCGACTCGGCCAACTTCGTCCGAAGGTACACGGAGATCACCAGCAACACGAGTGAAACCAGGAACGGCACCCGCCAGCCCCAATCCTGAAACGATGCACTGTCCATGGCGGATCGGCTCGCGCTGACAACTGCGATGGATGCCAGCAAACCCAGTGTGGCAGTCGTTTGCAGCGAACTGGTATACAGCCCCCGGCGGTTGGCTGGGGAATGTTCGGCCAGATATGTCGCCGCCCCGCCCGTTTCACCTCCCAGCGCAAAACCCTGCAGAAGCCGCAGGCATACGAGCAACAGCGGCGCGAACATGCCAATCTTTGCAAACGAAGGAAGCAGCCCTACACCCACTGTGGCGACACCCATCAGGACAATGGTCGCCATGAAGGTATATTTGCGGCCGATCCTGTCACCGAGCCGGCCAAAAAACAGCGCCCCGAGAGGCCGCACGAGGAACCCCGCACCGAATGTCGCGAGACTGGCCAGAAAGGCCGTGGTCTCATTTCCGCTGGGAAAGAAGAGCGTACTGAATGTTCCCGCCAGGGCGGCGTAGATATAGAAGTCGTACCATTCGAGCAACGCCCCGAATGAGGACGCGATGATAAGCGTAAATTCTCGGCGCGTGACAGCGCGCCGCGATGGCTCCGACGTTGAGATGTCCATTCCCACTCCTGGCTGCACGGTTCGCTCCACAGATATATTTAGTTATACGTAATTATTGAAAGGTGACTCAATATAGCCGGACCCTCGTTGACACGCGTGGCGATTCGAGAGGCGCGACTGATCGACATCGGGCGCGCCCCACCTGACGCGCCCTCTTACTTCACATCGGCTACATATTTCCGAGAACGCTCAGTGCTTCGTCCCGGGTCATGACGGCGGCATACTTCTGTGCCATATCAAACAGATTGGCTTCGTGCGGGGCGATGGCGCGGTCGCCCACGCAGTCGGAAAGCACGAACGGACGGAAGCCGTACTGCATCGCATCCACCACGCTCGAGCGCACACAGCCGCTCGTCACCGCGCCAGCCACCACCAGCGTCTGCACGCCACGCTGCGCAAGCCACGCAGCCAGCGACGTGCCGAAGAACGCCGAGGGCACCGTCTTGCGCACTACCAGTTCGCCCTCACGCGGCGTGAGTTGCGGCACGATGGCGCTGTTGTGCGCGTGCTCCTTGAGTGCAAGCAGACCCGGCACCTTCAACGTAAAGATGTTCTGGTCCGCATCGTCGTCCGCGAACACGATGCGCGTGTGGGCAATGGGCCAGCCGCGCTCACGCGCATGGGCCAGCAGAGGAACGGTGCGCTCGATGGCCGGTGCGATGTTGCCCCCGCCAAACACCTCGGGGTCGGCAAAGCCGTTGACAAAGTCGACGATTAGCAGACCCACCGGCGCTTTCGGTTCGAGCGTCGAGCCGAAGCTCTGGCGCTGGTAGGTATCAAGTTCATTGGTCATGCCGATTCCTCACTTATCCAGCACCTGGCCGTTGCGCACCACCGCCTCACCATCAAGGAACACGTCGCAGTGACGCATCGGAATGTCGATGTGGCAGGTGGTCGTGCGTTTGCCACCCGCTTCGTTGTTCGGTCCGAGCGAGAACAGGAAGTTGCCTTCGAAGGCACGCGCGTCCATGCCAATGGTCGCCTCGCGGTCATACAGCCCCAGCGTTGACCAGTGCGCGCGCGGCTGCAATCCCCAGCCGATGTGCGAGATGGCGTACGCCTCGGGGTCCCTGAAGGTGCCCATGTACTCCTTGAGCAGATCCGCGTCCATGCCACCCTCAATGCGCGTGGCAAAGCCGTTCTCGACGGTGAGCTCGATCTGGTCCTGCACGTAGCACTTCTGCGGCAGCAGGATGTCGCCCCGGTCGATTACGATGCGCCCGTAGGCGCGGCCTTCGTCCGGGAAGGTCAGCGCAAAGCCGCTGGGCCAGTGATCCCACCGGCCTGGCGTGTCGACGAAACCGTATTCCGCAATTGCCTCGAATTCGCCGATCGGACAGTGAAAATCCGTCCCGGCGGCCGAAACAATGTGCATCTCTTTGGACCGGTTGATATGGGCCTGAGCGGCCAGCACCCGCTCGCGGTCAGCCAGACTTGGCACGAGCCGCGAAAGCACTTCAGGCGGTTCGACCGCGAGCAGGATCTTGGTGCCGGTCTTCAGAATGTCGAGCTGCTCCGGCGAGAACAGTAACGTCATCAGGTCCAGGACCAGGTCGCTGGCCTTGAGAGCGGCAATCGCTGCGGGGTTACCCGTGAGCGGTGTCGTGCCAAGGTAGGCAAGCGAGTCGCGACTGAGCGCCTTTTCGCCGTTCACCGGCGGCAGGTCCAGCCGGTTGACGATCGCACCCATCGACTGCGTGGCGATCAGCGCCGTCGAGAGCGTTTGCGGATGGGTGGCCGCGCTCGTCAGAATCGTGACAGTCTGGCCTGCTTCAAGGCGCGAGAGTGTCAACACCTGCTTCCACGCGTCAACCATCTGATAATCGCTGACTGGCATCGTGTTCTCCTTTAAAAAGGGGTGTCAGGCCCCGTCGGCGGCCAGAACCGGCAGCGGCGCGCCCAGGAAGTCACCGAACGCGCGATAGAAACCGTGTTCGTCGTCCCACGGAATCATGTGACCCGCGTCGGACACATGCGAGTGCTTGAGCTGCGGCACCAGTGTGCGGATCTCCTCGATGTCTTCGGGTCGGACCACGTCGCCGCGTCCGGCCGTTATCAGCAGGACGGGCACGCCGACGTGCGGCAGGTCCCCATGCACGTCATCGGTATGGAAACCCTCAAAGCTCGCGATCACGGCGCGTTCGTCACACGTGTGCAGCCACTCGGCGCGCAGTTGGCGCTGCTCATCGGTCCAAGTGGGACAGAATGCGCGCATACCCTCGGCATCCGTGCCTTCGCGCGCGAGCCGCATCGAATCGACGTACCAGGGCAGTTGCGACGGATACGGGCGACGGCCCGGACCGGACACAGGTGGGTCGAGCATGACCAGCCGCGCAAGGCCCTGCGGCTGCGTGCGCGCAGCGCGTACGCCAATGCGGCCGCCCATCGAGTGCCCCACCACGCTGTAGCGTGTCAGTCCCAGCGCCTGAGCGAACGCGACCAGGTCCACAGCCTGCGCGTCCAGGCTGTAGTCCAGTGAGTCCGATGCCGAAGACAAGCCACGGCCGCGGACATCGAGTACATAGGTGTCAAACGTCGTGCCGAAGTGCTCACCGACAAAACCCCACGTCACCGCCGGGCTGGTGATGCCCGGCACGATGATGACGGGGTCGCGTCCGGTGCGCGCGCCGGACGCGACCCCGTAGCGCAGGTAGTGCTGGCGGATTCCGTTCGCGTGAACGTTGCCGCCGTAGAGGAATGTGGATGGGTGGCTCATGCGGGTCTCGCGTCGTTATCGGAGTCGTGAAGCGTCAGCACGTCAGTAGGCACCCGAGAGCAATGCGCCGGCACCCGGCACCACCGCTTCCAGACCAAGCTGCTTGAGCATTGCGTAGGTCGTCGCGATCGAAGCGGTGATGACGGGCTTGCCCGTCATCGCTTCCACCTTGGCTACGGCCGGCAGCGAAGGCATCTGCACACACGCCGAGAGCACGATCGCATCGGCGTGGATAGTGTCCATCTGGGAAACGATGCCCGGCAGCAGGCTCGGGTCGTGACGGCCTACATCCAGGTTGTCGGGAATCTCGAGGGCACGGTAATCAAGCACCTCGTAACCTTCGTTACGGATGTAGTCGACCACCAGTTCGGTGAGCGGTTTCATGTAAGGGGCGACCACCACAATACGCCTGGCGCCGATCACCCTGAGCGCATCAACGAGTGCGCCGGCGCTGGTGATGACCGGTGCCGCCCCACCATTGTCGACCGTGCGCTCATGCAGACGCTTCTGCGACACGCGGTGGTAACCGTGGCCCATCGCCATGATCGCGACCAGACACGCATAGCCGAGCACGTCCACGCGGGCATCGCTGAGTTCGAGCGCACAGCGGTCGGACTCAGCATCCATGGCGGCCAGCTCCTCCTTCACCACCTTCTTCATTCGCATGCGGCTGGAGTGGAACGTGAAACGCTCGGCACGGATCGTCTGGCGCGCGAGCAACATCGCCGGAATCTCTGTCTCCATCGTCGTGTTCGAGCTCGGCACAATCTGGCCAATTCTGTATTGCTTCGTCATGGTTACCTCTAGATAGATTTGACGTGGCGTTTCGCCGCTCGCGGTTAGAAAACCAGCGTCACAGCTTGAAGATACGTTCAGCGTTGCCGTGGCAAACAAGATTTCTGACGTGCTCGTCGAGCGGCGCCCGCTCAATGAAATCGGCGGCGATCGCCGTCGATTCGTACGGGTAGTCCACCGAAAACATTACGGCCTCCGGGCCCATCTCCCCGATTGCGCCGAGCAGGGATGGAGCCGAACACACACCGGAAGTGGTAATGAGGATGTTTGTTCCGATGTACTCGGAAGGCGCGCGCTCGAGACGAATACCGTGCGAATAAACAGCGAAACGGCTATCGAACCGCCAGCGCAGGTAGGGCAAGCCTTCGCCCATGTGGCCTAGAATGACCTTCAGCTTGGGGAATCGGTCGAAGACACCGCCGAAGAGAAGGCGCAGTGCATGGCTGCCGGTTTCAACGCCCCACCCCCACGCGGCACCTGTCAATTCTGGATGGCCATCAAAGACTTTCGGCATCACATACGCATCGGTAGGATGCAGATACAGCGGTACATCGAGTTCCTGCATCCGCTCCCAGAAAGGGTCGTAAGCACGGTCATCGTAGTACGTTCCCAACGTGTGCCCATTCACCAGCGCGCCCTTAAAACCGAATTCCCTGACGGTGCGGGTCAATTCGTCAAGGGCGCCCCGAGGCGTGTGCATCGGCAGCGTGGCAAACCCACCAAACCGCGTCGGGTGCCGCGCAATCTGTTGGGCCAGAAAGTCGTTGCTCTCTCTGGCGCGAGCAAGTGCCAAGGCCGGGTCAGTCTCACCCTGCACGCTCGGCCCCGTTTGGGACAGGATGGTGTAATCGATCCCGGCGCGGTCCATCTCGACGATCCGTTGCTCGTCGAAATCCGCAAGCCGGGCTGCAAGATCAGCGAGCACGTCTGGCGCGATGTGCTGCGTGAAGCTTTTTGAGTAGCCCTGGAAGCCAGGCGTTGAAAAGTGCTCTTCCAGGGCAATCTTCCGAATCCGTTTACTCACGACACACTCCATTTTTAATCAGCATACTGATAATAAGAACGCGAGATGGCGTGCTTGACACGCTACGCCCCCGCCTTCTGCTATCGTTGCGACAGCATTTATTCGCCTCGTCCAAAGAGTCGTTTTATACGACTCCATAGGACGCTCCACACCAGACTACCGACGTTGAATCGGGTCTGCAACGCAACTGAGTCCGGCGCATCCGTGCCGCCCAACTGCGCGGTAATTCGCATACCGAAGTCCGCAATCATCCGGCGAACGAAATCTTTAACAAGCCCGGAGCGTGAAAACTGCGCGAGGGGTCCTTGCAACATGTATTCGAGCGTGACGGCCACGCGCGTCTGCGTTCCGTTTGCTTCATCACTTAACGCGTAGGTCACGTCACCGTTCGCTTTCGAG
>DASVNP010000423.1:0-27790 GCA_036383775.1 Paraburkholderia sp.
CCGTGCACGAACGGGCGATTGGTCCGCTCGGATACGCAAGCCGCACAAACGTGCGGCATTCGAGACAACAGAGGACTTCGCAATGCCTGACCCCGCCCGAGGATAGCTGCGCAAACACCACCGTGCAAGATCGTGCTCGCAGAGTCAAATGTTTCCACCAACTCACTAGTGACAGCGTGTGTGAGCAATCCGGAAAGGCCGACTGGGTTGATCCTCCTGGCTGGCACCACGCGCGCGGTGACGCTACAGGCGCATCACCGCACCGCTGCAGTTCGACGGCAGACCGATGGGTCGTGACCGTGTGCAGCGTATCTGGCGTCGCAATGGGCAACCAGGACGGCCGTTGGTCAATGCGAGTCGTGTCGATACTGGATGGCGCAGGACACTCATTGGTCCCTGCCTTTTTCCTTCCTTGCACCACGGGCATTCGGGCGCGAACCAATGGCATGCCCGGGTTCCGGTTCGTCATAAGCGGTGGCCACCGCGCGAAGGCCGTGCCGCACACGATCGATCAGGTGTCCCTCCTGTCGGGTGGCGTAGACCACGTAGGCCGACCATGAAAATTCCGGCGCCCGCTTTACCAGGCGCAGGCGGCCGTCCGCTAGAAACGGTTGCGCGGTGCCGATACGGAAATAGCCCGAACCGCCGACCGACAGCAGATAAGTGAGCGCCAACGGTCCGAGCGAAATGGAGACCGGCGGATTGCTCAGTTCGGGAAAGGCCGCCTGATGGTTAGCCGCAAAGCTTGGCCCCCAGTCGACATAGATATAACTCGCGGGGTTCATCGCGCCGTTGCGCGCGCTCGTCACCATGACCAGCTTTTCCTCGAGGAGCAGTTCTGAAACCAGATCCGGACGTTGTGGCGGATTGTAGAGAACAGCAAGGTCCAGCGAGCCGTCATGCACGCGATCGAGCAATCGCATCGGGTTGTCGACCTCCGCACGCAACGCGATCTCCGGACACTCGCGATGCATCCAGATGAGCCAGTCGGCCAGCAGCGGATGCCACAAACTGAGCTCACCACCCAGACTCACGCCTTCTTCCCGTCCAGGGGGTAACGCCACGTGGCGCCGGGCCTGCTCCCACACCTGGATCAAGGTCGTAGCGTGCCCAACGAAACGTTCGCCTGCAGCCGTTAGACGTGCACCGGCCTTGTTCCGCACGAAAAGCCGGCGCCCAAGTTGTTCCTCCAGCGTGCGGATCCGCGCGCTCACCGCCGTCTGAGTCAGGTGCAGACGCTCCGCTGCCGATACGAAGCTGCCAGCCGCCGAAACTTCCAGAAAGGTACGCGCCAAGGTAATGTCCATCGCTTCATATCAAATTTTTTGCATTCATTTGCAATGATAATGCATTTGTGTGTTGTCAATGCCTGGCCGAAAATGGACGTGTTCAATCCATGTTGAACTGGCCGGACGCAAATGAAGCAGGATCTGCCGCCCGGGCCAGCGCAGTGCAATTGTCTGGAGTCGAAAGCAGAGATGACTGTTTCGGAATTTAGGGGCCCAGGGCTTACCGACGCACAATTGGAACAAATCAGGGCCCTTGCCGCATCGCTCGATTCCAGGCAGCTCATGTGGGTCAGCGGCTTTCTCGCCGGGTTTGAACAGGCTTGCGCACCGGGCACCAGGGCGCCTCTCCCCGCAGCAGAGGGCAATGCGGGCATTCCTGCAGCCCGTGCATTGACGGTGCTCTATGGCAGCGAGACCGGCAACAGCGCCGCGCTCGCCACCATGCTCGCGGAGCGCGCGGCGCAACGCGGTCTCGCCACCTCGCTGTGCGACATGGCCACCTATAAGACGCGGCAACTCAAGGACGAGCGGGACCTTCTGATTATCGCCAGTACTTATGGCGAAGGCGATCCGCCGCAATCCGCGGCGGGTTTTTTTGAATTCCTCGAAGGGCGCAAAGCGCCAAGCCTGCGCGCTATGCGCTTTGCCGTGCTCGCGCTCGGCGATTCGACGTATGAACACTATTGTGAAGCCGGCAAGCGTCTGGACCAACGTCTTGAGGTACTGGGCGCCCATCGCCTGAAGTCGAGAGTCGACTGCGACGTCGACTACGAGGGCGCAGCCAACGCGTGGATCGACGACATCCTCGCCTCACTCGGCCATGACTCGTCCGCTGGCGGCAGCGTACCGGGGAAGACGTATGCACCCCCTTCTCCGGCCATCGCGCCGACTTTCGACAAACGCAACGCCTTTCCCGCTCGGATCATCGAGAACTTCGCCCTCACGGGCCGCGGATCGTCGAAGGAAACGCGGCACATCGAACTTTCTCTGGAGGGGTCCGGGTTGAGCTTCGAGCCAGGCGATGCATTGGGCGTCCTGCCGACGAACGAACCAACCCTCGTGCGATCAATCCTCCGCGAACTCGATCTTGCTCCGTCGGTGGTGGTCGACGTAAAGGGCAAAACGGCCTCGCTCGGCGATGCGCTGGCAAGCGATTTCGAAATCGCCACACTGACGCCGCGCTTTCTGGAGCACTGGGCTCGTCTTTCCGACGCGCACGCGCTCAAGCACCTGTCGCAGGCCGATCGCGCTGACAAACGGGCAGCATATATGCGCAGCCACCATGTCATCGATGTGATCAGGCAATTCCCGGTCAAGGGCATCGATGCACAGCTCTTCCTTGCTGGGCTCAGGCCGCTGGCGCCGCGACTCTATTCGATTGCATCGAGTCTCGCCGCGGCGCCGGGCGAAGCTCATGTGACTGTTTCGACCGTGCGTTATGACCTGCATGGCGAGCGCCGCTCGGGTGTGGCATCCGGCCAGATCGCGGATCGCGGCACACTGGACGTGCAACTCCCAGTCTATGTGCACAAGAACCCGAATTTCCGCCTGCCTGCCGACGACGTTCCGATCATCATGATCGCCCGCATTCACGACGGTACCTTCCGCCTGACGCCGAACCAGAACCTGACGATTGCGCAGATCTCCGATGCGAAGCGCGCGCAAATCGAACGGCTGCTCGACCAATACCGGCTCGCCGCGTCTGCTTATGGAAGTTCGCTGCGGCTCAACTCGATGGCCTGCGTTGCGTTGCCCACCTGCGGCCTGGCCATGGCGGAAAGCGAACGCTATTTGCCGTCCCTCGTGACCCGGATCGAGGCGCTGCTTGAAAAGCATCATCTATCGCACGTGCCCGTCACGATGCGCATGAGCGGCTGCCCGAATGGTTGCTCGCGACCCTATGTGGCCGAGATAGGGCTGACCGGGCGGGCGCCCGGCAGATACAACCTTTACCTCGGCGGTGGCTTCCACGGCGAAAGGCTCAACCGGATGTATCTCGAGAACGTCGGCGAAGTTGCCATCCTCGACGCACTCGACCTCACGCTCGGACATTTCGCGCGCGAACGCCGCGAACACGAACATTTCGGCGACTTCGTCATTCGCGCGGGCTATGTGAAGGCCGTCGAGGCTGGGCGCGATTTCAACAATTGATGCAGCGCGGCTGCCGATCTGCATGAAGGAGAAAATGTCATGTCGAACCAACTCAAACTCACGGCCAATGCCAATCGAATCGTCACTGACGCGGCGCCGCTTCCCGATTCCGGTGCCGCGCCGACCCATCCGGCGGACACGGTACATGACACACCGCTCGCGGACGCGAACCGGGATGAGCAGCTGGCCTCGCTGAACGAATTGCTGGAAGCCGAGCGCGCGGGTGCGCGAGTGACGTCGCAGACGGCTGCTGAAATCACCGACCCTCATCTCAAGAAACTGGTGGCCGGCATCCGCCAGGACGAAGCGCACTGGTGCGACGTGCTGACGAAAGCGATTCTGTCGCTGGACGCGACACCGAGCCGACGCACCGGCGCCTTCTATGAAAAAGCAATGGCCATCACCGATCTGCCGCAACGGATGGCTTTTCTGAACCGCGGTCAAGGTTGGGTCGTCCGCAAGCTGCACGCGCTGCTGCCGGGCATCCACGACGCGCGCATCCGTGAGGAGCTCGCGGCGATGCTTGCCTCTCATGAAGAAAACATCAGGCGCGTCGAAGTTGAGCTTTCCGCGACGCAAGCGCGAGCGCCGTCAGGCAACGCGTGACGACACGCCTTTCATTCGAGAACCTTGTCGAAGCCCGACAAAATGGAGAAGTTAATGCTTTGGGAAAAGAAGCTGAAGCAGTGGACCGCCGAGGTCCGTGCTCGCGCCAATATGCCAGTCCGTCTCGCGCTGTGGAATGGGCAGTCGTACGACTGTGGAACGTTCGAGCAGCCGGCGGTCACACTGCGCCTGAAATCTGCAGCGGCTCTGCCACTGCTGCTTGATCCCAGTCTCGACAATCTGGGCGAAGCCTATGTCAAGAATCACATCGATGTCGAAGGCAAGTTGGCCGATATCATCGAAATGGGTTACGCGCTTGCGAGGGCAACGCTGGCTGCGCCGGGCAAGCTGCAACGGGTGGCGCGCTATTTCAGTCACTCCAAGGCGTCCGACAAGAAGTCGATCCAGTACCACTACGATGTCTCGAACGATTTCTACGCGCTATGGCTGGATTCCCGAATGATCTATTCATGCGCCTATTTCGAGAACGGCGACGAGGATCTGGCCGCGGCTCAGCTAAAAAAAATCGATCACATCCTCACCAAGATCCAGCTTCAACCAGGTCAAACGCTGCTCGACATCGGTTGCGGCTGGGGCGCGCTCGTCATTCGCGCCGCCCGGAAATTCGGTGCGCGCTGTGTCGGCATCACGCTGTCGAAGAACCAGTTCGACTGGGCCACCGAGCGCGTGCAGGCGGCCGGACTCAGCGATCGCATCGAGATCCGCTTGCAGGATTATCGCGATGTCACCGGTCAGTTCGACCGGATCACCAGTGTCGGCATGTTTGAGCACGTGGGCCGCAAGAATTTGCCGCAATACTTCGCACACCTGCAGCATCTCCTCGCTGACGACGGCGTCATCATGAATCACGGCATTACGTCGACCGATACCGGCAGCGGCGAAGCGGCTTACGGCGGTGGCGAGTTCATCGATAAATACGTGTTTCCCGATGGCGAACTCCCCCACCTTAGCCTCGCGCTGAATGCGATGCAGGAAGGCGGTTTCGAAGCCTTCGACATTGAAAACCTGCGCCGTCATTATGCGAGGACGCTGCGGATCTGGAGCGATAACTACGACGCCAACGCAGTGAAGCTACGTCAGTTGGTCGACGAGGAGAAATTCCGCATTTGGCGTATCTATCTGGCCGGCTGTGCGTACGCGTTCGAGAACGACGACATCGCCATTTACCAGATCGTCGGACGTAAAGCGGGTCGTCGGGCCAGCACGCTTCCGTGGTCGCGCCGCTATATCTACGAAAGCAATTCCCGCTGAAGCAGCCACGCAGTGGTTCCCGCCCGGAAGGGCGATTTACAGGAGAGGTCAACGCAATGAGCCACATCCATCTGGGCGATACGGTGCCCGATTTCGAGCAGGACACGTCGATTGGCCGCATCAGATTTCATGAATGGACGGCCGACGCCTGGGTCATTCTCTTTTCCCATCCCGCGGACTTCACGCCCGTCTGCACGACCGAGTTGGGATTGACTGGGAAGCTGCAGCCGGAATTCGAAAAGCGCAACGTCAAGGCCATCGCGCTTTCGGTCGACGACGTCGCGTCGCACAAGGCGTGGACAAAGGATATCGAGGACACGCAGAAGACCGTGGTCGGCTTTCCCATCATCGCCGACAAGGATAAAAAGGTCGCCGCGCTTTACGACATGATCCACCCGAACCAGTCAGGGACGGCGACCGTGCGTGCCGTCTTCATCATCGATCCGCAAAAGAAGTTGCGCCTGACGCTCACCTACCCGTTGAACGTCGGCCGCAATTTCGATGAGATCCTGCGTGTGATCGACGCGCTGCAACTGAGCGATGCCTGTCAGGTCGCGACGCCGGGCAACTGGAAGAACGGCGACGATGTGATCATCCCGCTTACGTTTCAAGATGCCGACATTATCAGGCAGAAGTTTCCGAAGGGCTATCGCGCCGAGCGCCCGTATCTGCGGTTTACGCCGCAACCGGACAAGTAACCGCTGGCGCCAGCGTAACTGTTTGCCATTGATACCGGCCCAATGCAACAATCGGAGTGCATCGAAGGATGCTATAGATACGCGTACGCGAGCCGACGGTAAAGCCCACATTCGCACCACGCTCGCGACAACGCTGGCGAGTATGGCGATCGAACCGATCGTCTCGAATAAGGCTGAGATCATGGTGTCCTCACAGGACGAAGCACATCAACAGAACATCGATCATCGGTGCAACAGCGTGGGCACGTAGGTTCGCACGAAGAACGCCAGCGTGATGCAGGAGGTCGCGAGCAACGTGCCCGTGCGGATGATTCCCGCGGACAAACGTCGCCCGACCTGCGCGCCGCCGTATCCGCCGATGACCGCTGCGACCAGCATCGCAAGCGTCTCGGGCCAGCGCACCGCATGCGCGACAACAAACGTGAGAACGGCGACTGCGTTCGCCGCACTGACGAGCAGCATGCGAGGTGCGTGGAGACTCTTGAGATCGCGGTTGTCGAGCAGTCGCCACATCGCGATCATCATGATCCCGACCGCACCGCCGAAGTAGCCGCCATACACACCGAGCGCGAACTGAATCGCCAGCACCGCGTACCCGCGAATGCGCCAGCGAGCGCGCAGCGCCGCGCCGAGCCGTCGTCCGAACGCAAGAGCAAGCGTCGCGATCAGCAGCAGCCACGGCAGCACGAAAGAGAAAGCAGCCGACGACGTCAGCAGCAACAGAATCGCCCCGGCGAATCCGCCGCACAGAGTCGCGATCAGCAGCGAGCGCATCGACACCGAACCTACCGGGCCGATTCCGTCGCGATACGCCCACACGCTCGCGATGCCGCCGGGGAAGAGCGCGACTGTGCTCGAAGTATTCGCCAGAACCGGTGGCACGCCCGCTGCAATCAGCGCTGGCAAGCTGACGAACGAGCCGCCGCCTGCCAGCGCATTCATCGCGCCAGCCAGTAATCCCGCGCAGGAAACCAGAAGAAGTGGATGCATGGGAGCGATGCTAGCGACGAAGCCGCACCCCCGCAATCTGGCATTTCCAATGCTAGACTTCGGCAAAACCGAAGAGACGAGATCCAGTCATGCGTTTCGATTTGACCGATATGCGGCTATTCCTGACCGTGGTGGAATGCGGCAGCCTGACACAGGGCGCACGGGCGATGCATCTGGCTCTCGCGTCGGTCAGCGAGCGCATCGCCGGCATGGAGACCGCGCTCGGCGTGCCGTTGCTGGAGCGTAACCGTCGCGGCGTGCGCGCAACGGCGGCCGGCGAGGCGCTGGTCCGGCACGCCCGCTCGATCCTCGGTCAGGTCGAACAGATGCGCGGCGAATTGCGCACGTACGCGACGGGTCTGAAAGGACGCATCAGGTTGCTATCCAACACTGCCGCGTTGGCCGCGTTTTTGCCGCCACAACTCAGCCGCTTCCTCGCGACCTATCCGGATCTTTCGATCGATCTCGAAGAGCGCCCCAGTTCGGTCATCGTCCCGGCGTTGGCGGAGGGGCGCGCGGATCTCGGCATCGTCGCCGACATCACGGACCTCGCGAACTTGCAGACGCATCTGATCGCACAAGACCAACTCGTCGTAGTGACCAGCCGTTCGCATCGTGCGGCATCGCAAGCGTCCGTGGCGTTCGCGGACATTCTCGGCGAAGCTTTTGTCGGTCTGGCGGACACGGCGCTAGAAACGCATCTCGCGGAGCGCGCGTCGCGTCTTGGCCGCCAGCTTTATTACCGCATCCACATGCGCAGCATCGAGCACGTGGGGATGCTGGTCGAAGCGGGTATCGGCATATCGATTCTGTCCGACGCCTCGGCTAGTACGTTACGCCGCCGAAGTCTTGCGGTCCTGCCGCTTTCGGAACCGTGGGCGGCGAGGCGGCTTCATCTTTGCGCGCGCGATTTTGCCGCGCTGACGCCGCATGCACTTCTGCTCGCGCAGCAGTTGATCGAAGGCGCTGAGCAACTGTTGCGAAGGGGTTAGACGAGTGTAAGCGTCACGTCGATGTTGTTCCGCGTTGCGTTCGAATGTGGGTACACGATGTCCAGTTCTGCGTCTCCACCTCTTCGATGACGACAAAGGTGGCTTCGAGCGGCTAGTTCAGTACGTCGAGCAGCCGTTGACTCACGCCCGTGATGAACTGAGCCTTTTCATCCACGGTGACCGAGTCGGTGCCGGGCCGGGTACCCTCGCGGGTAACCTGAATCGTGACGATAAGCACATCGCTCCCCTTTTATCGCGATTAACGAAAAAGGGGCGCCCGCGAGTGCTTAGTGACCGGCGCTCTGGCCGCCATCGACGTGCAGGATTTCTCCCGTCACGAAAGGTGCCGAATCCAGATAGAGAACGGCTTCGACGATATCGCTCATCTCGCCCATGTGGCCGACCGGATGGAGCGCCCCGAGCGCCTGGTGGGTTTCCGGCGCGTGCATTGGCGACTTGATGATGCCCGGTGCGACAGCGTTCGCGCGAATGCCGGTCTTTGCGTATTCGATCGCGAGGGACTTTGTGGCCGCGTTCAGTCCGCCCTTCGTCAGCGATGCCAGTACCGAAGGCACACCGTTGATGGCGTGGTCTGCCAGGCTGGTCGTGATGCTGACGACGTGGCCGCTCGAATTCTTTTCCATTTCAGCGATTGCGAGCTGCGTAATGTAGAAGAAACCCGCAAGGTTCACGCCCGTAACCGCTGCGTAGTCTTCGGCCGTGTAGCTGGTAAAGGGCTTCGCGACGAAGATACCGGCGTTGTTGACCAGCGTGTCGATGCGGCCGAAGCGTGCCACGCCTTCGGCAATCACGCGGCGAGCGGTAGACGGGTCGGCGATATCGATGTGCGCCTGGCCATGATTGTGGGAATCCGTTGTTCTCAGAAGATCCTCGTTTTCGGCGGAATCGATTCGGCGTTCAGCGGCTTCATGCGCACCGGCTTGTTGTCGGTGCGGTCGCGTTCGCTGAACCACAGCGTATGACGCAGCCAGTTCTCGTCGTCTCTATAGTCGAAATCGGCGTTGGCATGTGCGCCCCGGCTCTCCTTTCTCGCATCCGCCGACACGACCGTCGCGCGCGCTGCTTCAATCAAGTTGGCGAGCTCCAGTGGCGAAGATCGAGGCCCAGCCGTCATACGAGAAATCCTGGGCGCCGAAGAACCATGCGAGCAGGATCACCGTGTAGATCGCCATCACGCAGGCGGTGATGCGCTGGGCGAGCCAGTCGTCCGAAGAGTGCTCGGCTACTCGTTCCAGAACGTCACGCGTCTTTGCAACGGATCAAGCAACAAAGTCGTGCCGAACGCATCGGCAGCGTGATTCAGAAGACTGCCCTGTCCACAAGGACCCGTCGTTGAGCGACGGAACGTTGGGTGGTTTTTAAATTGCAACTCGCACTCGAAGCAATCCAGCACCCGCGCCAAGGGTCACGTTCAGCTGTAGGACAACTACCCCCCCAAACCCGCGTCGCGACCTCAAAAGAACGCAATGTCGTAGCCGAACCGGGACGCCGCGCTGACGATATGCTGCCCCATGAGGCTACGCGCAGCCGCCGCATTCCGGTCGATGAAAGCCTGCACGAGCTCTTCGTGCTCCCCACGCGCCGCATTCGGGATATTGCCGAACATCGGCCCTTGCCGCGCGAAGTTCGCCGCGATTAGCGGCCGCATCGGCTCGAGCACGGTGCGAATCATCGCCTCCAGATAGTCGTTACCCGACGCCGCGGCCACGGCGCGATGAAAGTCCAGATCCGCGTTGACTGTATCCGCAGTCGGTGCGCCTTCGTATCGCATCCGTTCGACCGCCGCCTGAATCGTCTTCAGCTTGCGCGGCGTCATATGCGACGCCGCGAGCGCGGCGGCCTGACTTTCCAGCACGGCCCGCACTTCGAACATGTTGCGAATCGTGTTGTCCCCTTCCAGCAACTGCGTACCCACGCGCGGCAAAGGCTCCGACGATTGGCGCGCCGTTGAGACGAATGCGCCGATCCCCTGGCGCGATTCGATCAGCCCCTGCGCTCGAAGGCTCGCGATCGCCTCGCGAACGACGTTCCTGCTGACGCCGAAGTTCTGCGAGAGAAAGTGTTCGGTCGGCAGACGGTCTCCCGGCCGCAGTCGCCCGGACGCAATCTCGTCGCTCAGCGAGCGGGCGATGTGCTCTGCGAGATGAGGCCGCCGCTCTACTGGTCGCACGTTCAGTTCACTCATGGTCGTTCATGCCCCTGTCCCTTGTCTCCTTATTCTACATGCCGAGACCAGTATCACTCAGTGAAAAACTGAATTCCGATTTTCGTTAAACGCCACCACACGCCCGCCAGTCAAACATTCCACGCCTATCGGCATGAAATTTAACCAAACAAAAGTACAACTTGTTCACTTGCAGTACAACAGGATGTCTTCTACTATTCGGTAAACCTGACGCAGGCGAGACCCGAAAATCGCCGCGCCACCTTCGCAATCTGCTTGAGGCGCATCCGTATGAACATTGCCAGCATTGAAACCATTCCGCTGCGAATCCCCTTCACGACTGGTGGTCAGTCGGCCGGCGGAGTCTGGGGAGCGAAAGACCTTCAGATGGTCGATTCGCTCGTCGTCAAGGTCACCGCCGATGACGGAACCGTCGGTTGGGGCGAAACCTTCGGCTTCACTGCGATCCCCGCGGTGAAGGTCGTGATCGATACAATCCTTGCGCCCGAATTGATCGGTCGTGATGTCACGCTGCGCGAGAAATTGCAGAACGATCTGCAGAAGAAGTTTCACGTCTTCGGTCGGAGCGGCGCGTTCATCTATGGCCTGTCGGCGATCGACATCGCGCTGTGGGATATCGCAGGGAAAATAGCCGACAAACCGATCTATCAACTGCTGGGCGGGAGCGAGGCCACGTCGCTCGCGACTTATGCGAGCCTGGTCCGCTATGCAGACCCGGAACTCGTCCGCATCAATGTGCAACGCGCGGTGAACAGCGGCTACCGAAACATCAAGCTGCATGAAGTCGATGTCGAGACCATCCGCGCCGCGCGCGAAGCAGCTGGACCCGACGTGGAGATCACGCTCGACGTCAACGCCCCCTGGACCGTGCGCCAAGCGCTCGATATGACCGAGAAACTTCGCCCCTTCAATCTGCGGTGGATCGAAGAACCGGTGTGGCCACCGGAAAACTATTCGGGTCTGGCGACGGTGCGAAAGCAAGGCGGCATTCCCGTTGCGGCCGGCGAGAACGCTTCGACGCTCATGGACTTCCAGCATCTGCTCGAAGCCGGCGCGGTCGATTTCATTCAGCCCAGCCCCGCAAAAATGGGCGGCATCACCGAGCTGCAAAAAGTGTTTGCGCTGGCGAACGCCCATAACGTCACCGTGATGGTCCACACGTTCTATGACGGTCCCGGCCTGCTCGCCGCCGTGCACGCGAGCGCGGCCCTGGGCGGCGCCAAGTCGCTCGTCGAATGGCGCTACTTCGATCTCGAAGCACAACTCTATGGCGACGCCATCATTCCACGCAACGGACGCATCGGCGTACCGCAAGGGCCCGGGCTCGGAATCGAACCGAATCAGGACGTGATTCGGGACTACCGCATCAAGCTTTAACAGGTTATGCCGCTTCATCGTTGCACCGTCGATCAAGGCCGATGCAACAACCGTTGCGCCAGTCCGTGATCGGCCAGGGCGGCACTCGCAATAACAATGGAAGGAGTCAGGAGATGTTGGACAGGATCGTAGGACCTCTTTTACCCGTCGCATTTGTGATCGTGCTCGGTTTTATCGCGGGCAAGCGCAAACGGCTCACTCATTCGGACAGCCTGCTGATCAGCAGGCTGGTACTCGGCTGGATCTTCCCGGCGCTGCTTTTCGTCGGCATGGCGAGCACGCCTCGTGCACAGCTCTTCGACTTCAAGTTCATCTTCGCCACGTTCATCGGCATCATGGGCATGTATGCGATAGCGCTGGTGATCGGCTGGTGGCGCTATCGCGATCTCAAGGCCGCGACGCTCAAGGGCTTCGTCAACGGTTATCCTGACGCCGCCTTCATGGGCATCCCAATCCTCGGAGCGATGTTCGGACCGGGCAGCATCTATTCGGTGCTCGTGCTGAACCTCATCGCGAGCCTGCTGATGATTCCGCTGACGACCATGTTGCTTACCGTGGCAAGCGGAAAAGGCAACGGCACTCAGGCTTTCCTGTCGAGCATATCGGGGGCGGTGCGCCGTCCGCTGATGTGGGCACCGGCTTTGGGCATCCTCTTTTCCCTTCTTCAGATCAAGCTGCATCCCGTTGTTGCCGAGTCATTCAATCTTCTCGGCAAGGCGACGCCAGGCGTATCGCTGCTATGCCTGGGGTTGATCATGTCGTCGGTGAAGCTGAAGCTGTCGAACGAGGTGTGGGCCAACCTTGGGCTCAAGCTGTTCATCCACCCCGCGTTGATGTTCGCAGCAACCGTTCTGATGGGCGTTCATGGACTCTACGCACAACAGATGATCCTGCTTTGCGCGCTTCCGTCGGCGACCATCCCGGCGATGTTTGCGAACGAGGCTGGCACCTATCAAAGCGAAGCCGCGACGTCGATTCTGGTCAGTACCATGCTGTCGATCGTGACGTTTTCCGCTGCGATTTACCTGGTTGACGGGGGACTTGCGGCAGCGTAATCGCTGGAGGAAACTTGTGCGCCTTGCGTCGATCGCAAGGCGCACACCTGTCTGTTCAGTATGACTCGCGTGGACCGGATCGGATGAAGCGATGACGTGTATTAGCCTGGACTTGATCTGACGGGCAGTCGGAATGCGAAGTAACAAAGTCGAGTCAGTGAGGGATGAGTTTCTCCCAGGCGAGTGCGAGGCCGGAAAGGCCCATGACCGAGGCGAACAGGTTCACTGGCAGATGCCGGATGGAGACCGCCTTGGGGCCTGACGCGGCGCCTTGAACAAACGACACCTGAATGCTCCAGCGAGTCGAAAAGGGTTGCTGTTTCGCGTCAAGCGTAGTCGGTGGACGTCGAGACAGCTTCCCACGCGGCGATTTCATTCTGCAGTTCCGTCAGCCGATCCCGGACCACCTGTACGGCGTCTTTTCCAAGCAGCAGATGAACCCGCGGATTGTCGTTTTCGACGAGATCGAGGATAACCTACGCGGCCTTTGCCGGCCCGACCTGTTGCATCGCCGCGGCAATCGCCGGTTCGACGGCCCCAAAGTCTGTCACATCGAGCACAACCCCGTGAGCGCGCCCCTGGCCGTCCGTTCGAATTCCTCCTTCGCCTGTTGACGACGAACGGTGCCGGTCACGCTATGACCAGAGTTCAGCGCGGCTTCGGCAAAGGCATCTCCGAGACCTGAATTCACACCGGTGATCAGGTATATTTTCCTGCTTGATGTACTCATCGCGGCAGATCCTTTTCACCATGTCATAACAACGGTCTGAGACCCATTAGCAGTTCAGGCAGCCCGACTTCTCAGCGCGGCATCTGCATGCCGTCGGTCCAGCTCCGTTCAACGTTCCATCTCCTGAAGGAAAGCAAGAAGATCCTCGTTCACCTGATAGCGATCCGTAATTCCAATAGCATGACCGCTTCCTCCGTATTCTATGTAGCGGGCAGTCGGAATCATGAATGCTGCAACGCGGGCCGTGATCTCAGGCGGCACGTTCACATCGGCACCGCCGTGCATGATCAGTGTGGGCACCGTCATCGCAGGTAAGTCCGCGCGAAAGTCCGTGTCCGACCAAGCGCGCGCACAGGCTACCGTCGCTCGCAGCGACGCCTGGCTGGCAAGCATCAAAAACCAGTCCAGCACTCCGCGAGACACCGCCCGATGCGGCGAGTTGCCATTGAAATAGTCTTCACGAAAATCCGCGAGAAAGCCAACACGATCGTTTTCAAGCGCCTGTATCAGCCCGTCGAAGACGGCGCCGTCGATGCCGGCCGGATTATCCGCTGTCCTCTTCAGCAAAGGCGTCACGGCCGACATCAAAACGGCTTGTGCCACCCGTTCACGCCCATGCCGCGACAGATAACGCGCGACTTCGCCGCCGCCCATTGAAAACCCGACCAGTGTCGCGTCTTGAAGGTCGAGATGCATCATCAACGCATCGAGATCGTCGGCAAGCGTGTCGTAGTCGTAACCCGTCCAAGGTTGATCGGAGCGGCCGAATCCGCGGCGGTCGTATGCAATGATCCGGAACCCGTTCGCCGCGAGATACGTGGATTGCGGCTCCCAGAAATCCGCGTTCAGCGGCCAGCCGTGTATTAGTACGACCGGTCGCCCCGTACCCCAATCGTGATAGAACAACGAGACATCATCTGTTGTTTTGAAGAATGGCATGCTGATTCTCCGTTATTGGCGCGCAACCGCAAACGGGTCGTTCACATGCGATATGCCATGCAGATCGCGGAACAGTTCGAATGACGACCGTTCCACCCAATTGTGCACGAGTCGCCCTTGAGGACCGACATGCCAGATTGCATTTCCGGTGAATTCGATCGGGCGGCGATCGGCGGGAAAGCCCATCAAGCCGTTATTCAGACCGCGAATCCGAAAGCGCGCGGACACGAACTTGCCGTCCCCGGACTGGAACGTATGGACAATGTCGAACTTGAGGTCGTCTATTTGCGTGCGGAATTCACTGATCCATCGCTTGAATGCTTCGCGACCGACGATGTCCCGTCCGCCCGTCGTGACGACGAAATCTTCCGTGACAAACCTGTCGACTGCATTGATGTTATCCGGCGTTTGCCAGACTTCTTTCCAGAAACTTTCGACGAGATCGACAGAATTCTGCGTAACCATTTCTACTCCTGGATGACGGCGCGGTGCCGATACGGTTGGATTTGGTGAAAAACGACGAAGCGTAGTTCGCGAATGACGTGAGGTGCGCTTACGTCCGCGCAACGGGTATTTGCCTTTCAGGAAAGGATCACCGTGACACGTCATGAATAGCGACCGGTACTGGACCCATAGATCTATTCCGTCCATGCATAAGTCTCGCATCGCGCGGTAACTCTATTCGTGGCATCGGTACTTCCAGATTTTTGCCTAGCTGCGTCTATACGGCCGCCAAAAGTGCCGTCTTGCGTTGAGGCGCACGAAGCACGGCAATCCGCGCGTCCGCATCGAGTCCAGAACCTCTCGTACGGAAAAATTCGACACAAAAGTCGACGAACGTCCTGAACCGCACTGGCAACAATTCGCGATGCGAATAGAACAAGCAAACCTCTACGCCGCTGTCGGAAGTGGTGCAATCCGGCAAGACCTGGACCAGATGGCCCATCGCGATGTCTTCGCGAACCATCGCTTCCGGAAGCGCGGCAATACCGGTTCCTGTCAGAGCCGCCGCGCGCAGGAGCACCTCGTTGCCGTCCATTGACGACATCGGTAGCACGCTCACACGCCGACCACCGTCCAGTAATTCGATGAAGTGGGTGCCTTTCCGTCGCATTTGCGGGTCCAGCAGCAGAAAGTGGTCGGATAGATCGGTGGCCTTTGTCGGCGTACCGTTCCTGTTCAGGTAAGCCATCGACGCGACCATGACTGTCGGCGACTTCGTCAGCGTCCGGCGAATCACCGCCGACTGCTCGACCAGATACGGCGGAAGGATCGCCATGTCGAAGTGGTCGTCGTACAGGTTCACTGCTCGCTCCTGCACGGACACCATCAAATTGACGTTCGGCGCAATCGCGCGATAGCTCGACACCATCCGCGAGAACGTCTCGCTAACCAGCATTGGATGGACAACCAGCCGCAGCCTGCCGCTGTCAACTTCGCGCTCCTGCATAATCCGGCGATTCGCTTCGTCCAGTTCTTCGAGCAGCCGACAGCAACTCAGGTAATAAGGCTGCGCAGCCTCGGTGAGCGTCACCGACCGGGTCGTGCGATGTAGCACACGCGTCTGGATGCCGGCTTCGAGCTTCGCGATGGCTTTGGAGATTGAACCGGTCGTTACGCCGAGCGATGCAGCCGCCTTGCTAAAACTTCGGTGCTGCGTGGCGGCGACAAAGGCCCTCAACATATAGAGTTGGTCCATCCTCTACCTCGTACGATGTAATGCAAATCTCCCCGCCGGGAACACCGATAGATCGCCTACCGTCATGACCGGTGAGTCAGATGCCTGCGTTGCGATGGCTTAACCTGGTTCCGATTGTTGCCTCAACGCGTAGCATCAAGCTTAGCAACGTTTCCGACAGGCTCACGCGGTTTGTGATGATAAGGATATCTGCTGAACTGATAGCCCCCGGGCATTGCTTTCTCGATTCGGGATTTCGGCCACTGCGGGCTACCTTGAACGTCGCTATTCTTTTCAGCCTGACCGCTTCGAAAAAATAGCGGCGAATGAGTGAGAGAGATGAACCGGGAATCGATCTGCCTAAGTGATGACGCCTCGATGCCGTTGCGCGTTCCGCCTGCCATTGCGTCGGATGAATAGGTGCCCCGCTTCTTCGCCATCGCGGCAACAACGAAAGCTTCTCATGCTCGACCCCGACATGTTCGGGGCTTATTCCGAGTTTGCCATCTCGTGCCGGGCCGGCAAACTCGAATCGAAAGTCAAAGAGTGCACTCATCGGTACACCCATGCTTGAAGAAAACGTCACGGCGCGCCAATAAAAAACACCCCTTTCGCCAGACGAATTGATGACGGCTACGCGGCGGCCATCAGCGGGCCGAACTCTGAGCGGGCCACTTCGATGAAGGCGCGCATGGCGCTCGACTCGTAGGCGTCGTGCCGGCGAATGAACAGCGTCTCGACGCGCGCCTTCTCGGGCGCGATCGCATGAATCGCAATCAGGTCTTGCGCGGCAGCCGCCGCTACGACGCCTCGCGGCAACAACGTCACACCGATCCCAGCCGCCACGCAGGCAATGATCGCGTCGATCGAGCCGAATTCCAGCGGTGCTTTCACGAGAATGCCCATTTCCGCGAGCAATGCCTCGAGCCGCTGGCGATATGAACAACCAACGCGAAACACAATGGTTTTGAGGTCCGGGACCGAACTGAGCTGATCCAGCGAACGCATCGTACGTGGCGTCACCAGAACCAGATCCTCCTGGAAAATAGTTTCGCTGTGTACATCAGGATGATCGAGCGGCCCGGCAATGAAAGCGCCGTCAAGACGGCATTCAGCGACGTCGGAGGTCAGACTGCAACTTGTCCCTGTCGTCAACGAAAGCCTGACCTGAGGGTACATTCTCGCGAAGTTGCTTAGGATGGGGGACAGGCGAAGTGCGGCGGTCGTTTCCAGTGTACCTAACATCAGCGCACCACCAGGCGGCCCGTCGTCGAGAGCGGCCAGCCTCGCGTCCGAGACGAGTTTCGCAATGCGTGCCGCGTACGGAAGCATTCGCTGCCCCGCCGGGGTCAAGCGTACGCCGCGCACATGACGCTGAAATAGCGCCACCCCCACCTCCTGCTCCAGGGAACGTATTCTCGCAGTGACGTTCGATTGAACCGTATGGAGTTCCGCGGCTGCCCGATTCATGCTTCCATGCCGGGCGACCGCTTCGAAGACCTTAAGGTCGGCAACGTCCATGCTTTGCACCTCTATTAGGTAGACGTAACTTGCACAAAGGCCGCGTTGTCTGAGGCAGAGCCCTACCATCAAGCCACACTTGATACATCTGCCTTTTTGCAACCGTGTGCGGAGCGGCAACTATTCTGCAAAACCGTCCGTCGCTCCGGATATGCATCGCGGTATAACTAGTTGCCGAACGGTCATTCACTAAGTACATCACAGAAATCCTACACCAAAGACTTACCGAGCATTGGCAGGTAACGACGCGGATAAGCATTCGCCTCGAACACAATACTTTTGCCTGCGATTCACAAATTTTCGTCGCGTCGGTAACGGCCCGTTCGCTGGAAGTTCAAAATCGACCTGGGCTTTGCGGGACACACACGCATAGAGATCGTGCGATAGCGCGGAAGCCTTGTCACTGAATCCCCGGGTGCTTGACCGGGAACGTTGCCACTGGATTCACCTTCGTCATCAGTTGCATCAACTTGGCGACGGAGTGTTCCTCCAATGTCGAAACCACATGAATGATCTGGCTACGAAGCTCTTCGTCGGCATACTGCTCACTCAGCCAGTTGAATTTTTCGACGGTCCTCTCCCAGGTCAGCGGATTGTCGAGCCCGCCCTCGAAGCCGACGTGCTCGGCGGAAAACATGCGACCATCCTTGCACCGGATCGTCACGCGGGTATTCAACGCCTGGGGATACTGCGCGGTAAATGCGGGGTCAGGGCGCACGCTCACTTTCTTTAGCAGCGCCTGCGCATCCGCAGCCTGCACCCGCTCGGATTCGAGCTGGGCAGGGCCGACCTGATCATCGAGTAGTGCGGCGGCAATGAGGTATTTCAGGTTGTAGTCCGCCTGCTCCTTGGTTTGCGGATGATCCTTGGGACCGAAGCCGCCACCGCCTGCAATGTCGAATCCCGTCTGAAAGATATCGCACACCACTTCCTCGACGTCTTCGCTTTTCAAGCCATTCTTGCGCTTGAGCGCCAGGGTAATTTCCAGTACTGGCTGGCCATGAATCAGCGAGCAATACTTCTTCATCACCGTCTGAAAAATGATCTCGAGTCTCTGGTCGTCCCAATCGACGTCGATCGGCTGATCGAACATCCGCACAAGTCCGTTCGGACCTTCAAACAGGCGCAACGGCCCTGTAAAGCCACGTTTCGCCAGCGATGCGGAATATACTGCGCGCATGCCGGTAATACCGGGCGAGAAACCCTTCCATTGCGACACAGGTTCAGAGTGGACGCACGTCAGCGAGATGTTGTCCACTGTCGCGATCGCAATGGCGTGTGCAATCTGATCTGCACTCAACCCGAACAGCTTGCCGGCGCCCGCGGCGGATGACACCGCAAGTTGGATCGCGTGATTGAAACCCTTCGACATCACCGGAACGATCGCGGTGATTCGGCTCTGGATCTCATACGCAACCGCCAGAGCGAGCATGAAATCGTCGCCGCTCGCCGAAGCATGCTCGGCTGCAGCAAGGATGGCGCCGAAATTGTCGCTGGGGTGGCAGAGGCCTCCGGGAGACATGTAACTGTCCAGCAGATCGACGTAGCGAACAAGGCCCGCGTTATACAGCGCCGCCTGATCAGGCGATGTCGTTCCACCACCGATCAGCGAGCACGTGCCGCCGCCCGCGCCGCGGTATTCGTCGAACTGCTCCCGCAGCGCCTTGAATGGCGCCCCGGGCAAAGCCGCCATCGCACAGCCGAGACTGTCGAGGATATTGCGCTTGAACAGCTTGCGCGCCTGCGGCGTGAGATGGTTCGCTTTTGCATTCGAAGCGAACGCGCCGATGCGTTGAACCGTGGTGAGTGCGGTCATCTTAGGCCTTTGTCTCCGTAAAAATGGCAAATCGCGTGTGCGCTATCCTGATCTTCCTCGCGACACATCGGATGCCTGACTCCAGGTTCGCATTGTTCAGAAAGGAAGACCAAGCGAAGGGATTGCATAGACCTATCTCAATGCAAGATAGCCCTTACGTCGTGAGACGCAAGCATCTTGTTGGCGTCGCCCTCACCGAAACTCTCTCGACGAGTCCCACTCATAAGCGCGCACCAGGTTCCAGCCACGCTTCCGCCCCGATCAAAGTACATCGGCGCCTAGCATCGAAACGTTTAACTAAGGCTCACGAAGTGCACGACTGCGTCGCCAATCCAGCATGGACGCAATCGACGCCTCGCGACGACATGCGACTACCCGGATTGGAAATCCCGCGGAGATGAAGCATGCTTCGCCATCAGTTCGTCCCTTCCCCACCCGAATCGCAACTCCGTCAGGCATCCGTGCATCCCCTGGCCCACTGCCCGACGCGCTTCTCAACCAGCGTCGGGCAACGCACGGTCACGCTACGGTCCATCCCCGTGGACACCTGCTCCGAGTAATCGCCTTTGAGCAGCTGCGGAATTCCGCAGGCGAATTCGATCACATCGATGCCGCGCGCGACCTCGCCTTGCGCATCGGAAAACACCTTGCCGTGTTCGGCTGTGATGATCGCCGCAAGTTCGTCGCGGAATTGAAGATGGCGTGGGTTCGCGTACCGGAGCCGCGTACCCACTGACCATTAACGAAGTGAATCAGGTCGGCAGTATCGTTGAACGCCGGTAGTACCAGCGCACGGCGCAACTGATGACGCCGGCTGGAAAACGGTGACCGCGATGCAGCGATTTCGATTTCTTCATCGCCTCATCTTACGCAAGACGACCAGCAACCTGACAACGCCGCACGGGGCGCCCAGCAAGCACGGCACGGTTCGGCCCCGATTTCGGCGCGATCGCCCCGGCGGTCAAACTCGTTCAGAGACAGACCGCGTGGCACGCTTGGACTGTCCATTTCCCTTCCCAGCCCACGCGGTATTACGCGTGATCAGAAGCAATATGCAGATGGCGATGACGCCGAAGCCAGCAACGAGCTGCATCCCACCTGCAAAGGAGCCGGTCGCATCCTTGATTGCGCCGATGGCGTACGAATCGACGAATCCCGACAGGCTACCTACTGAATTCACGACCGCAATACCCGCCGCCACCGCACTGACGGGAAAGAGCGCCGCCGGTAGTGTCCAGAAAATCGGGAGCGCGGAAAACACCCCGAAGGCGGCAATGCAGAGCAGCACCAGGCGAAGCACGGGCAGATCCGTAACCGTGGAGCCGGCCAGCCCTGCCACGGCCAGTACCAACGGCATGACCAGGTGAAAGCAACGTTCGCCCAATCGGTCCGATCTGCGCCCCCACCAGGTCATGCCGATGCCGGCTACAAGGAACGGAATCGCGGCGACGAACCCTGTCTGGACGATCGATAAGCCGAACTGGTGGACAATTTGCGGCAAAAAGAAACTCAACTCATAGTTCAGGCCGACCACACCGAAATAGACAACGCCTAAAGCCAGCACCAGTGGGTTTCGCATGGTACTCAACACGCCAACATGCCCCAAGGAAACGCCTGCGGTATCGGTAACCAGACTGCGACTCAACGCATCTCGCTCCGCGTCGGTCAACCACGTGGCTTGCTCAGGACTGTCGCAGAGTATGCGGAGAACGAAAGGCGTGAGCGCAAGGGCCGGTAGTGTCTCGATGAGAAACATCCATTGCCACCCGCGCACCCCCGCAAGACCGTCCAGTTGCATCAGCAGCCCCGACAATGGGGCGCCGATCACACTGGCTACAGGCATTGCCACCAGGAAGCCGGCAATCATGCGGCCCCGCGCTTCGGCCGGCACCCAAAGAGACAGGTAATAGAAGACCCCGGGGGCGAAACCCGCCTCGGCGGCACCCAGAATCAAACGCGCCACATAGAGAGATTTCTCTCCCTGCACGAATATCATGGCGCCTGACGCAAGTCCCCAGCCGAGCATGAGCAACGCGAACCAGCGCCGCCCGCCGACACGTTCCAGCATAACGTTAGCGGGTACTTCGAGAATCACGTAAGTCACGAAGAAAATACCCGCGCCAATCCCAAAGGCCGTTGATGACAGACCAAGATCCCTGCTCATCGTGAGCGCGGCGAAACCTACGTTGACACGATCGAGCCATGCTATGACGAAACACGCAAAAAGCAGTGGAATGTAGCGGCGATTGATCTTTCGCAACGCCGACGCCAAGGGATTCTCGTCATGCATAGTTATCTCCGTTAACTCAGTTTCGATTTCGATGCCGCGCTGGTTGCTTTGCCGGCACGGCATTACAGGATGCCCAAGTACAGACAGATCGACGTAGCGAGGCACGGCTCGCGCTACTTCATCGGCGAATCGAGCGGATTGAGGCGGCCAGGGTAAAATTAATGATTCAATTTATATTGTAAGCATTACAAACTAATTGGTTGCCAAAATCGAAAAATCATTGAATCACGAGCGTCACGCAGGAATCCGCTCAACTACAGCACGCGCTGCCACGGCTAGCCGCACATGCAGGGGCCGGAATTCTCCGGCCCCTGCCCGGCAATTATCAAGCTGCGCTGAAAAAATGCGAGTTCCAGGGCTGGGAAAAACCCGACTGCAGGCAGCCGGGAGACAGGCGGCATCCTTCAGTCCGCGCGAGAGCGCTCGATGCCTTCCTTCGACCACTGAAGTCCCAGACCGGGCTTGTTCGGCGGCGTGAGGTATCCGTTCGAAACCTGCAACGGCTCTTCGAGGATCGAATCGGCCCAGCTCGTGTATTCGAGCCAGTGGACAGTGGGTGTTGCGGCAAGCAAATGCACGCTGATTTCGGGGAATAAATGCGAGGACACAGGCACACCGCGCGCGGCTGCAATGGCGGCTCCACGCAGCCATCCGCTCACTCCACCGATGCGCGCCACGTCCAGCATCAGGTAGTCGGCGGCCTTCGACGCGACGGCGTCGTATACGGCCTCCGGGCCATCCAGGTTTTCGCCGAGCTGGATCGGGGTAGTCAATTCGCTCGCGATCGCCGCGTACCCTTGCAGATCGTTGTGGCGAATCTGCTCTTCCAGCCAATAGATGTTCATATCCCGCAGGTCGAGCCCGCGCCGGATCGCGTCGGGTACCGTCAGCGCCTGGTTATAGTCCACCATCAGTTCGACGGACTCGCCAATCGCCGCGCGCACGGCCTTTGTCACATCAAGATCGGTAACAGGGTTGGGGTGGCCAAGCCGCAGCTTCACCGCATCGAATCCGGGTTCGAGCAACTTGACGGCCTCTTTCGCGGCCTCCTTCGCCGACATCATTCCCAGCCCGTCGCTGTTATAGGCACGAATCGGTTCGAGGCTTCCGCCCAGGAACGTGGCGAGCGGCATGTCGGCGGCCACCGCAAGGGCATCCCACAACGCAATGTCGATAGCGGCGAGCGCCATCCGCACTACGCCCGTCACGCCAAGCAGGGCGTAGCGCCGTTCAAGCAGCTCGCCAATCCTGGCAGGCGCCACTGGCATGCCGTCGATCAGCCCCGCGGCTTCCTTCATGACTTCGGCGATGGCCTTGGCTCCGCTCTCCCGGTAGCAGAAGAGATAACTACGGCCCACCACCCCTTCCCTAGTCTCGAGGTCCACTAACAACAACGGTGCCGCTGTCATTCTGGCGGCACTGGTGCCCAACGGAAAGCGCATGGGCACCTTCACGTAACGGGTGCGGATGGCTGAGATATGCAAAACAGGCTTAACGCCAGACGAGGAACCAGCAGTCACGTCGTTTCTCCATGTAGGTCACGGTGGTAGAGTTATAAACCATATTGAACCAAATGGTAACGAAAATTTAACCAATTCGGGCTTCCCCTGATATTGGTTACCCAATATAATACCCCTGTGACTGGCCCATCGAATCGGAGGCGGCCGTCGATCAATCCACGGTTTGGAGTGCACACAAAGTGAAGAACGAGGTAGACGTCGATATGGTGCGCCGTCATCTGCTGGGCACCGGTACCGCAGCCGGAGCGAAACTGCCGACCGAGCGCGTCCTGGCGGAACAGTTGGGGGTGTCGCGCAACGTGATCCGCAAAGCCTTGTCCGTCATGGAGATCGAGGGCCGCGTCATGCGCAAGGTCGGCAGTGGCACTTATCTCGTCAAGCAGAACACCGGAGGGGCCGCCGAACGGGCAGGCCCGTCGCGCGCGCAAGCGGAAGCGCTCGACGTCAGTCCGAAGCAGATCGTCGAGGCCCGCTTCGCGTTCGAGCCCAATCTCGCGAGCCTCGCGGCCATGAATTGCACGACGCTCGATCTGGAGCGGCTCGGCGAATGCGCGCGGCGCTACCACCATGCGGACAACTTCGACGCCTACGAGGTGGCCGACGAAGGCTTCCACCGCGCGATTGCCATAGCCACGCACAACCCGCTATTGATCAGCGCGTACGAAGCTTTCATGACGGCCAATGCGCAGGCAGAGTGGGGCAGCATTCGCCAGCGCTTCCTGACCGCCGAGCGTCGTGCCTCCTCGCGCAAGGAGCACGACAAGATACTGGCCGCGATACGCAGCCGTGACTCGGCGGCGGCATTCAGTGCCGCGCGCGAGCATTTGCAATACATCACTTCGGCTTTGCTGCATCCGTGATCGGCCGCGGCCCGGCATCTGCCCTTACACCTCGCCCCCTGTCCCACCCAGCAAGTCGATTTTTTGTTTGACACTCCAAATTGGTTCAGCGAGAATAAACCAATTGATCTTTTGGGTACCCAATGCGGAGTGGACGAGATGAAAATTGCAGTGATTGGCTCAGGTGGCGTGGGCGGATTTTATGGGCTGAAACTGGTGCAAGCAGGCCACGACGTGACGTTCGTGGCGCGCGGCGCACACCTGAAGGCCATGCAGGAAACGGGCCTCCACATTGAAAACGACCTTGGCAATAACGCCTCCGCGAAAGTGAAGGCGACCGATGACATCCTGTCGCTGGATCATCCCGACCTGATCATCATCGCCGTCAAAATGTGGGACCTGGAGGATGTTGCGCGCGACCTGAAGAAGATCGCCGGCCCGAACACCGCGGTACTCTCGTTGCAGAATGGCGTAATCAAGGACTACGTCTTGCGGCGCGAGTTTGGCGAGGAAAAGGTCATCGGCGGCGTGGGCTATGTGGCGACATCCATCGGGCGCCCTGGCGTGATCAGGCAAGTTGGCGCCCTGCAGCGTATCAAGCTCGGTGAATACGACGGCCAGAAGCGGACGCGTACGGAGGAACTGGTGCGCAGCTTCGCCGACGCGGGCGTCGAGGCGACGCTGTCCGACAATATCGCGCGAGTGCTCTGGGAGAAATACGTCTTCCTGGTCGGACTGTCGTCCATGACCTGCCTCACTCACCTGACCATCGGGCCGATTCGCGAAAGTGAAGGCAGCCGGGGTGTGCTTCGCTCCGTTATCTCGGAGGGAGTGCTGGTGGGGCGTGCACATGGTGTTTCGTTGCCAGAAGACTATGCCGACCAATGCATGGAACTGGTCGACAACCTTCCCTACACGATGACGTCTTCAATGTTCCACGACCTGGAAAAAGGCAACCGCCTTGAACTGCCCTGGCTCGGTGGTGGCGTGGTGTCGCTGGCCCGGGAGGTCGATGTCCCCGTGCCGGTCAACACCTTGATCACCAATGCGCTGTCGCCGTACGTCAAAGGTCAGGCAAAGGCCTGACCTGGGCAGGACGAGCAAGGCAAGGCCGTAATAAACCACATTGAGCGGCGCGCCGTCTCGCCGTGGTGCGGGTGGCTGCCGCCGGTCGATAACATCGAGGACACCAACATCGTGAAGATCGCCAGCGTTGAGTCGATTCAACTGCGGATTCCCCTTGCCGGCGAGGGCCGGCTGGAAATCGGATCGTGGGGTGGGAAAGGACTGCCGACGGTCGATTCGCTGATTGTCAAAGTCGTGACGGATACGGGGATAGTGGGCTGGGGCGAAACGTTCGGTTTCGCAGGCATTCCAGCTGCCAGGGCCGCGATCGATTCGATCCTGGCGCCCGCGCTGGTGGGTCGCGACGCAGCACTGCTGGAGAAGCTGATGCTTGACCTGCAGAAACAGTTTCATATCTTCGGTCGCAGCGGGGCCATTATCTTCGGACTGTCCGCGATCGATATCGCGCTCTGGGATATCGCGGGCAAGGTGGCGAACCAGCCAGTGCACGCGCTGCTCGGCGGCACCGACGCGACGTCCCTGCGGTGCTACGCCAGCCTGGTCCGATATTCCGACCCCGCGCTGGTGAAAGAACATGTTGAGCGTGCGTTGAAGAATGGCTTTCGCCATCTCAAACTGCACGAAGTCAATATCGACTGCATCCGTGCTGCTCGCGAAGCTGCCGGCGATCACATAGAGATCACCGTCGACGTCAACTGTGCATGGTCCGTGCGCGAAGGACTCGACATGACGGACAAGCTCCGGGAATTCAATCTCCGTTGGCTCGAAGAACCTGTCTGGCCCCCGGAAAACTATTCGGGGCTCGCGCAGGTGCGGCGCGAAGGAGGCATTCCGATTGCCGCCGGTGAGAACGCCTCGACACTAATGGATTTTCAGCACCTGCTTGAGGCGAAGGCGGTCGATTTCATTCAGCCAAGCCCCGCCAAAATGGGCGGCATCACGGAACTGAAGAAGGTATTTGCGATGGCGAATGCCAACAATGTTGAAGTAGCGGTCCATTCGTTTTATGACGGGCCGGGGCTGCTCGCCAGCGTGCATGCGGGCGCGGCGCTGGGCGGCGCAGGTGCCCTGGTTGAATGGCGATGCCTGGACCTCGAGGCACAGCTCTACAACGACGCCATCGTCCCGCGGGACGGGGCGATCGCGGTGCCTCAACGTCCTGGACTGGGCCTTGAGCCGAATCCGGACGTCATCCGCGAATATCGCGTGGCATAAAAGGGAAGTGTTTGGCTCGCGCCTATGCCGGGCGCGCCGATTGCGGAACGGGATGGCCTGACATCAATGACGAACACGATGACCGGGACGATTACGGTGGACAAGAGCGACGCCAACCTGGCCGCGCTCGAAGCGCTTAACGCCGAACGCGCAACGCCAATCAAGGTTCGGTCAACTGGAGAAGTGACAAGTGAAATTCTCGGTGAAAAATGAGATTCGTCCGGACGATATTCCACGGATTGCGCATGCGATGAAGACCGTCGATCCCGACGCAAAGGTCGACATCGAAATTGACACGAAAACGGTGAGCGTTGATTCATGGTTGATGCCAGAAGAGTTTCTCGTTGCTTTCGTTGATGAAGGGTGTGACGTGATCATTGTCGAAGCGTAGAGAGCCGCCAGACGAATTCCGGCGACGGCGTGCAACCCACCCACCGGTCTCTGTCTCGCTGCCTGTCCTTGCCAGGTGAGAAGCTCCGGATCAATGCGACTGATCCTTGACGCACGTAACGCGAATCCCCTCAGCCTGTTTCATTGCGGCGATGCCGATATCGCGTTACAACCGCCTCACGCATTGGGCTGTAGCCCTGCAAAGTATTGAGGCACCTCGCGGCGATCGAACATTCCGTACTCCCGGACGATACGGACCACCTCAGGGCGTGACATAGATAGTCCGTCCAGCGTTCGCTAGCAGCTAGCCGGCCTTCGGCCGGCGGTGGCGTCTTCGGCGCCCTGTTTGCCAAGCCAGCACTTCGCGCTCAAGCGACTTCTGCTGTGCGCTTCGCTCTATCGCAAACAACTCAGGGAACGCTTTGCCGCCCAGCATCGCTTTACTGAGCTAGCCCAATCCGTCGACTTTCTGAGCAAACCGCCACTATCTGCGCTCTTGCGTCATCAGCAATTCAACGTGACAGAGCCGTCAGATCCTCGCGATTTGGTGCAACAACAAACGGAATGGTCTCATCGTTGCCCCCAACGCTTAGTGCGCCGAAGCCAACTCCCGCTTCGCACCCTTGCGCGCGACATTCGCCGCTGCATCCTCGAGAATCATCTCCGCACCCTTCTCCGCCACCATCATCGTCGGCGCATTGATATTGCCGGACGTGATATTCGGAAAGATCGACGCATCGACGACACGCAAGCCGGCGATACCATGCACGCGCAAACGCTCGTCGACCACGGTCGTTTGCAGATCGGAGCCCATCGCGCACGACCCGCACAAGTGGTAGATCGAACCAGCCTGCTCGCGGAAATACTGCAGGAAGCCTTCGCGGCTGTTGACCTGCGGTCCCGGCGAGATCTCTTCCACCGTGATGCCTTGCAACGCCGGCGAAGCCATCACCTTGCGCACCAGTTCACACCCCTGAATCACTTCGTCGATGTCTTTCTCGGTGGTCAGCGCGTTAATGCGAATCCTGGCTGCGTCCTCGACGCGATTCGACGCGATCTCGATCGAACCACGGCTCGTCGGCCGGCACGGATTGAATGCCAGCAGGAAGCCCGAGTACGGCTCGGGTTCA
>DASVNP010000424.1:0-61044 GCA_036383775.1 Paraburkholderia sp.
CAGATCCAGCAGGAGCTGGATCATCCGTCGGCGGACTGGCTCGTGATGGAGCGCGAGTACAACACGCAGTCGATCGATACGGCTGCGCTCGAGCCGGACAACGCGAACTGCTGGTACGACGCCGCGACACAGTCGATGCATATGGTGGTGCCGACTCAGGCGCCGTCCGAGGTCGCCGACAGCGCGGCCGAGATGGTCGCCAAGTGCGCGTTCCCGGTGAAGAAGCTGTTCATTCACCCGTGCTACACCGTCGGCTACGGTTCGAAGGACCACTTCAACGTGCCGTTCTACGGCCTCGTCTGCGCGATGTATTCGAACGGCCGCCCGGTGCGCCTCGCCAACGATCGCTACGAGCAGTTCCAGACCTCGTTGAAGCGGCATGCGTTCAAGATGAACTACCGGATCGCCGTCGACCGCAAGACCGGCTTGCTGCAATCGTTCAAGGCCGAGATGGAAGCGAACGGCGGCGGGCGCTGCAACTTCTCGCCGTCGGTGGCGATGGTGGGGGCGACGGCCGCGCAGTCGGTCTACTACTTCCCGAAGAACGATCTGTCCGCGGTGGCGATTGCATCGCGCGCCATCGACGCGGGTTCGGCGCGCGGCTATGGCACGCTGCAGAGCATGGCCGCAACCGAGATGATGATCGACGAAATCGCCGCGCAACTCGCTGTCGATCCGATCGATTTCCGCCTGAAAAACGCGCTGCGTTCAGGCATGAAGAACACGCAAGGCGCGGTGCCGGCCGGCGCGATTCGCGTGGACGACGTATTGAACAAAGCCAAGGTCCATCCGCTGTGGGTGAACCGCGCGAAGCGCAAGGCCGAGTTCGAAGCCGCGCATCCGGGCAAGCGTTATGGCGTCGGGTTCGCGTGCGTGCAGAAGGACTTCGGCACCGGCGCGGAGACCTCGTTCGCGAAGGTCGAGTTCAGCGCCGACGGCAAGATCAGCCTGCAGCATACCGCCGCTGAAATCGGCACCGGCATGTCGACATCGCAGGCCGTCGCGGTCGCGAAGTGGCTCGGCAAGCCGGCCGCCGACGTGCACGTCGCGATCACCGACTGGCCGGATCTGCCGGTCGTCACAAGCGGCGATCCGTACATGATGTCGCAGGCGGATCAGGACAAGCTCGCGGCGAACCCGCGCTGGTCGCCCGGTTACGCGTCGCCTTCCAGCGCGACGAATTCGGCCTTCTACTTCACGCACAGCACACGCGAAGCGGCGCGCGTCGTCTTCACGCAAGGCTTGTGGCCGGCCGCGATGGCGATCTGGAGCCAGAGCACCGGCGGCGGCCAGGCCGCCCCGCTGGTGGTGCGTATCGAAGACGCGCGCTGGGTCGACGGCAAACTCTCCGCAGCGGGCCTCGAAGCCCTGCCGTTCGAACAGCTCGCGAAAAAAGCACACGACCTCGGGCTCGTGACCGGCGCGACCGTGCACGTGTTCAATCGCTGGCAGTGGACCGAAGCGGACTTCGAGATCGACGGCAGTGTCGAGCGTTTGCCGCTCGACGGTCTGGCGGTGCGTTACGGCGACAGCGCGCCCGACGAGCGCAAGAAACTGCAGACCACGCCGAATCACTACCGCGTGCTGGATCGTCAGCGCGTGTTCATTCCGCCGGTTCAGCGCAACAACGCGGCCGTGACGTACTACAGCGCGGTCGGCACGCTGGTCGAGCTGTCGGTGCATGAAGCGAGCGGCAAGGTGGACCTGCTGGCACATCACTCGATCATGGAATGCGGCAATCAGATTTCGCCGCAGCTCGTATCCGGCCAGTTGCAAGGCGGTCTGGCGATGGGCATTGGCCATGCGCTGCACGAGTATCTGCCGCTCTATGAAGACGGTCCCGGCAACGGCACCTGGAACTTCAACCGCTACCACGTGCCGCGCGCCGCGGACGTCGCCGTCTGGACCCAGACCGGTGAAGTGCTGCCGCCGCTGACCGAGACCGATCCGCCGAAGGGTATCGCCGAAGTGGTGATGATTCCGGTGGTCGGCGCCATTGTGAACGGGATCGCGCATGCGATCGGACATCGCTTTACCGATTTGCCCGTCACCCCGCAACGTATTCAGGAGGTGCTCGCATGACGGCCCCCAATCAAGCTTCTTCCGCTCAGGCGGCGAGCAACGCGGCTAGCGCCGCTGGTGCCGCGCAAGCGTCCGCTCCCGCTGCTGCCTCCGCCGTCGCTGCCTCCGCGGGCGCGCCCGCCAGCGCACCGGCTGCCGCCGTGGTCGAGCGTCCGCTGACGCATTTCCGCACGCTGCCGCTGTCGATCAAGGTGAACGGCGAGATCGTCGGGCCGACCGACGTGCCCGCCGGTCTGATGATGATCGACTATCTGCACGAGTATCTGCACCTGACCGGCTCGCGCCTCGGCTGCGGCCAGGGCATCTGCCACGCGTGCGTGGTGATCGTCGACAAACCGGACGGCACCAGCGAAGAAGTGCGCACTTGTATCACGGGCGCGAATTTCTTCCACGGCAAAACCATTCGCACGATCGAAGGACACGCGAAGCGCAACGAGGCGGGCGAGGTCGTCGAACTGTCGGCGATCCAGCAGAAGTTTCTCGAGCACTTCAGCTTTCAGTGCGGCTACTGCACGCCGGGTTTCGTCAACGCAGCCACCGTGCTGATCGAACGGCTGAAGCGTCAGCCGGTTGCCAAAGACAAGGTCGAGGCGACGATTACCGAAGCGCTGAACGATCACATCTGCCGCTGCACCGGCTACGTGCGCTACTACGAAGCCGTGAAGGAAGTCGTGCTGAGCACGCCGGGTCTCGTCAAGGACGCCTCGGCGGACGTGCCCGCGGGGGCCGCTGCATGATGAACCGTCCGATGATTTTGCGCCGCGCGCTGTTGCTGCTCGGCACGGCGCTCGCGCTCAGCGCATGCGGCAAGCACGACGATGGCGGCGCAATGGCGGCCGCTGCCGCGCTGGGGCCGCAGTCCACCGCCGCCGATCCGCTCGCGCGCGGCCGCTACCTCGTCAAAGCCGCTGACTGCGCCGCGTGCCACACCACCGCCGACGGCGCGCCGTTTGCCGGCGGCGTGAAGCTGGCATCGCCGTTCGGCACCTTCTACGGCACCAACATCACGCCGGACAAGGAGCACGGCATCGGCAAGTGGAGCGCGGACGATCTGTACAAGGCGCTGCATGATGGCGTCGCACCGAACAAGCAGTTGTATCCGGCGATGCCGTACACGTCGTACCGGATGTTGTCGCGCGCGGACAGCGACGCGATCTATGCCTATCTGATGGCGCAGAAGCCCGCCGCGGTGGCGAACCATGAACCCGAACTGTCGTTCCCGTTCAACATGCGTTTCGGCGTGCGCTTCTGGAACTGGGTGTTTCTGAAGGACGCGTTGCCGGATGCCTCGCAGGGACAATCCGCGGACTGGAATCGTGGACGGTATCTCGCGAGCGCGCTTGGCCATTGCGCCGAGTGCCATACGTCGCGCGGCACGTTCGGCCAGCTCGACGGAGGCAAACCGCTGACAGGCGCGGCGCTCGGACGGATCGCGGCGCCTGACATCACGCCGCACGGTCTTGCTGCGCGTGGCTGGACGGCGGCCGACTTGCAGACGTTCTTCGCCACTGGCATTGCGCCGCAGGGTTCGGCATTCGGCGAGATGTATCCAGTGGTGCATCTGAGCAGCCAGTACCTGACTCACGACGACCTGCGCGCCATGTCGACCTATCTGCTCGGCGACCAGGCGCCCGCGCCGCAGCCGTTGCAGACGGTTTCCGCGGACGCCGCGCAACTCGAGGCGGGACGCAACGTGTATCTCGCGGTGTGCGCCGGTTGTCACGGTCTGAACGGTGCAGGCAAGCCGCACGTTGCGGTGCCGATGCATGCCAACTCGACGGTGCGTCAAAGCGATGCGCACAATCTGATCGTGGCGATGCTCGACGGTATCGATGCGCAGGATTTTCCGGGCATCGAGCGGATGCAGGACATGCCGGGCTTCGCCTCGCAACTCAGCGATGCGGAACTCGCGCAGCTCGCGAACTATCTGCGTGCAACGTATGGCGGGCAACCTGCCGACGTGACGGCGGACGCGGTGAAGCCATTGCGATAAAGGCTCTGTGGCGTTAAACGGATACGGCGCGCGATGAACTCGCGCGCCGTGCGTTGCTCAAACGGCTTCGCGCCGCTGCGGCCAGGCGGCGTGCCGTACGTCTTGCCGCCGGCAAGACAGAATCCTTTCGCGGAAGACTTCATGAGCAATCGCGCGACGCAAATCCTGCCCCATCATAGTTACGTTCATTCGCTGGGCGCGCCGTTGGCCTGTGTGCAAGGCACGATCACCAAGGTGTTCGCCAGCCCGGAGAATCACAACGGCGCCAATCACCAGCATTTCATCATCAAGATCGACACGGTTCTGAAATTCGAGGGTGGCGCGCAGAACCTCGCCGGAACGGAGGTGTTCGTCGCCGTGCGGTTCGGAGACAACGAAGGTCTTGCGCACGAAATCACCGGGTTGCAGGCCGGGCAGCCGATCGAAGCCCAGGGCGAATACATTCCCGATGCCAGCGCCTATCCCACCGAAGACAATTCCAATCCCGTTCTGCCGGTGCTGCACTTCACGCATCATCCGGTGGGCTATGTGAAGTACCAGGGGCAGTATTACAGCTGACCCGCGGCTGACCCGCAGTTGGCCCGCTACTGGCCCGCGTTCCATCAAACGGGACGGACGCCAGTCCGTCCTGGCCGCATCCTCTTCCTCCCATTTCTGCCGCCGTGGCTTGCGGCGGCTCAAGTTCTGCCGGCGCTCTGCCGTTAAAGCAAACGTTATCGTGCGATAACCAGGGCGGAGCGTTGCGCGTGCAACGAATTTCGCACAGCCGTGCGTAACGTTTGTATCAGTGTGTGTGGGATAAGACGTTTTCTGTGAAACGCACTTTACAATTCCGCGTGAAATTGAATTGGTAATCTGACCCTTTTCGCGGACGATCGGCGAACTTGAAGGGTTCGGCGGCCGGGCTGCGGGCTTTCCGGCGGCCACGCGGGCGAAGGGTCAGGTTGGTCGGCAGGGCATGGGTGAGCGCCATACGAGGCGGCCTCGCCGTGTCGCAGAGATAGCAGCGCGGCGTTCGACCGCGCGCATCGCGCGACAGGGTGGCACCCGTCCCGCCAATGAACAAGGCAGGAGTCGAACAAGATGGGAAAGCGTTTCGACAGAACAATGATGGCCAGTCTGGCTGGCGTGTGGGTCGCGCTGGCGGTGAGCGGTTGTGCGAATGTGGGGCAGCAGGGTGCGCAAACCGGTGCGGCAACGGACGCGTCGGCTGCGTCCGGTGTGCCGGCGGCTAGTGCGCCCATCGCGGCGTCGGCCACGATCGGCGCCGTTCAGGGCGAGCCGCTCAAAAAATCGCCGCCGCTCGTGTATCGGGTCAGGCGCGGCGACACGCTGGCGCGCATCGCGCAGCTTAATCACTGCAGTGTCAGGCAGTTGCAGGCATGGAACGGGCTCAAAGGGTCGTCGCGGCTGAAGGTGGGACACGTGCTGCACGTCGCGTCGCCGGAAACGGTGCGGGCTGTTAATGCAGCGAACGCGGCAGCCAATGCGACAGCCAACGCGGCAGCCAAGGCCGCGGCGGCATCCGCGCCGGCAGCGCAGCCAGCGTCGGTTGCGGCTCAGCAGGCCGTGGCGCCCACAGTGCCGGCCGTGCAATCGGCGCAGTCACCCGCGCCCAGTGCCGCCGAAGCACGCGAAGTCGCGCAGGAAACAAAGCGGCACGCGAACGGCGTGTCGCTGACCTGGCCCGCGGGCGGCCGGGTGGTCGAAGGATTCCAGCCGGGCGCAACGCGCGGCATCGAAATCGGCGGCAAACCCGGCGATCCGGTGCGGGCCGCCGCCGACGGCAAGGTGATGTATGCCGGCACCGGGCTGAACAGCTATGGCAGTCTGATCATCGTCCAGCACAACAAGGACTTTCTGACCGCCTACTCGCATAACCGCAAGCTGCTGGTCAAAACCGGCGATATCGTGGTGCAGGGTCAGCAGATCGCAGAGATGGGCGACGAGAACAACTCGCGTGTTTCGGTGGGGTTCGAATTGCGCCGCGACGGCAAACCGGTCGATCCGATGCCGTATCTGCCGCAAGGGCGCGGCTAGCGCGATACGGCAGCGGTGCGCCACCGCGCGCCGCTGCCGCCAGGTCAGCCGTACGACTCGCTTGCGGCGGATCGCACGGCTGACCTTCCTTCACGGCCGGCCGACGGGTTGACTCGGCTGCCAGTTCAGATCCGCCAGCAAGCGCTGATCAGTTTGATTAGGATTGCTGATGCAATTCGCTCCCTAACAGATTGCAACCAGCTACTTGGCTGCAACCCCCCGCAACAATTGTGACAGCTGGCCGTGCTGATGCAGGATCGCCGGATCGGCCTGCAACAGCGGCAGGTACTGCGGCAGGAAGTTATTGTTCGGCGTATCCGCGGAGAAGAGTCCGGTGACCGCTTCCGCCGCGGCGCTGCGGTCGTCGGCGTCGGCTTCCTTATCGTCGAGAATTTCGTCGACGCTCGCAATGACCGTCGAGAGCGGCGTGAGCCAGCGGAACGCCGACCCATTGATCAGCACCTGCAGGAAAGCCGCCGGACTCACCGGACCGAACTCCTTTTCGTAGACCGCACGCTCGTGATCGAGAATGGCTTTGTGCAACGCCAATAGCGGTTTGCGAATGTCCGAGAGGAACTGGGTGCATTGCTGGTCATTCATTGTGATGCTCCTTCGGATAATCAGGCCGGGTTAACGGATCTTTAGATGGGGTGCGATAACAATAGATCAAGTATTGACCATGCTATCAAAATCACCCCGCGATCATTCGACAACATTCATTGCGCGCACAACGTCGGCCGGCATCGAGTCGATGCGCCGACGGTAACGCCGGAATTTGACCCCGCTTCAGCCACGCAACTTCTGTCCACCCGCGTCACAGCGCCTGAAGGGCGCCGCCCAGGCGTTTTTTTTAAAGCACGGCTACAATCGGCCGATCTTCCCCCAACATGCTCGCGTCGTGCGTTATTCGCCGTTTCAGCTGATGGGCAAGCGGTATTGCCCATTAGTCCCGTTTGTCGAATAAACGCAGCAGGTCTTTCTATTTTGGTTTGGTGTTGCAGTCTAAACAGCCTGATAAACAATAAACCTCACTCGGAACCGCTCAATGACAACGCTCAATATCAACGGCCAAACGCATACCGTCGACGCGCCGCCCGACATGCCCCTTCTGTGGGTCTTGCGCGATCTGGTCGGCCTGACTGGCACGAAGTTCGGCTGTGGCATTGCTCAATGCGGCGCGTGCACCGTGCACCTCGACGGCGTGGCGGTGCGCTCGTGCGTCCTGCCGGCCGCGGCGGTCGGCGACCGGAAGATCACCACGATCGAAGCGGTCGGCAGCACGCCCGCCGGGCAGAAAGTGCAGCAGGCCTGGCGGCAGCTGGACGTGGTGCAGTGCGGCTACTGTCAGTCGGGGCAGGTGATGTCGGCGGCCTCGCTGCTTGCCAGCAATCCCAATCCGACCGACGCGGACATCGACGCGGCCATGGCCGGCAACATCTGCCGCTGTGGGACCTACAACCGCATCCGCGCGGCGATCAAGCAAGCCGCGAAGGGGGCCTGACATGTCCCGCGGATTGCTCGATGCACAGAATGGCGCACGGCGGCCGTTGCATGGCGCGGGTGGCGTGTCGCGCCGCACCTTCCTGAAATTCGGCGTGACGGTAGGCGCGGCGGCGGGTGGCGGCCTGCTGCTCGGCTTCAGCATGCCGGCTGCCAGCCAGGATCAGAAAGCGGGTAAGTCGGTGATCGGCGGCGACGGTATCGAGACGCCGCAAAGCGGCGTATTCGCGCCGAACGCATTTATTCAGATCGATACCGCCGGCAAGGTCACGCTCGTGATTCCGAAGGTCGAGATGGGCCAAGGGGTCTACACGTCGATTCCGATGCTGATCGCCGAAGAGCTCGAAGTGCCGCTCGACTCGGTCACGCTCGATCACGCACCGCCGAACGAAAAGCTCTTCATGGATCCGCTGCTCGGCGGCCAGCTCACGGGCGGTTCCACCTCGATCCGCTATGCGTGGGAGCCCATGCGCCGCGCCGGCGCGACCGCTCGTGTCCTGCTGATCAGCGCGGCGGCGCAGCAATGGCAAGTCGATCCGGCGAGCTGCACGGCGCAGGCCGGGCAGGTGATTCATGCGGCCAGCAATCGCCGCATCGGCTACGGTCAACTGGTGGATGCCGCGTCCCGATTGCCCGCGCCGAAAAACGTGCCGCTCAAGGACCCAAAGGACTTCAAGCTGATCGGCACCGCCGTGAAGCGCCTCGATTCGCCGGGAAAAGTGGACGGCACGGCGATGTTTGGCCTCGACGTCCGGCTGCCAGGCATGGTCTACGCGGCGATCGCGAATTGCCCGGTGTTCGGCGGCACAGTCGCCCGCGTGGACGACACCAACGCGAAGAAGATTCCCGGCGTACGCCAGGTCGTCAAGGTCGACAATGCGGTCGCGGTGATCGGCGATCATACGTGGGCCGCCAAGCGCGGCGTGCAGGCGCTCGACATCAAGTGGAACGAAGGCGCGGGCGCGAACCTGTCGATGAAGCAGATCGTCGCCGATCTCGCCGACGCGTCGCAACGCAACGGCGCGGTGGCGCGCAAGGATGGCGATGTCGGCACGGCGTTCGGCAATGCGAAGACGCGCATCGACGCGGTGTATCAGCAGCCGTTCCTCGCGCACGCCACCATGGAGCCGGTCAACTGCACGGTGCACGTTCGCCCGGACGGTTGCGACATATGGCTCGGCTCGCAAGTGCCGACACGGGTGGTGGATGCGGCCGTGGCTGTCACCGGCTTGCCCGCCGACAAGATCGTGGTGCACAACCATCTGCTCGGCGGCGGCTTTGGCCGGCGGCTGGAATTCGACATGGTCACGCAGGCCGTCAAGGTCGCCAAACAGGTGCCGGCGCCGGTGAAGGTGGTGTGGACCCGTGAAGAAGACATTCAGCACGACATGTACCGCCCGTACTACTACGACAAGATCTCCGCGGGGCTCGACGCGAACGGCAAGCCGATTGCCTGGCAGCATCGGATTGTCGGCTCGTCGATCCTGGCACGCTTCGCGCCGCCCGCATTCAAGAATGGTTTGGACCCCGATGCAGTAGAAGTGGCCGCGGATCTGCCGTATGACCTGCCCAATCAGCTGGTCGACTACGTGCGTCAGGAGCCGCACGCGGTGCCCACGGCTTTCTGGCGCGGCGTGGGGCCGACGCGCAGCACGTTCGTGGTGGAGAGTTTCATCGACGAACTCGCGGCGCAGGCCAAGGTCGATCCGGTCAAATATCGGCAGGATCTGCTCGGCAAAACGCCGCGTGCGCTGAACGTGCTCAACACCGCCGCACAAGCGGCGAACTGGGGCAGCGCGTTGCCGAAGGGGCAAGGGCGTGGGGTGTCGGTCATGCACGCGTTCGGCAGCTTCTTTGCGATCGTCGTGGAGGTCGCGGTGGATCAGGGCGAAGTCACTGTCAAGCGTGTGGTGTGCGCGGTCGACTGCGGCATGACGGTCAATCCGAACACGATCGAGGCGCAGGTGCAGGGCGGCATCATCTTTGGCATCACGGCGGCGCTGTATAGCGAGATCACGATCAAGGACGGCCGTGTCGAGCAGAGCAACTTCACGGACTACCGGATGCTGCGGATCGATCAGGCACCGCCTATCGACGTGCATATCGTGAAGAGCGGCGAGGCGCCCGGCGGCATCGGCGAGCCTGGCACGGCGGCGCTCGCGCCTGCGGTGACGAATGCGATTTATGCCGCCACCGGCAAGCGGCTGCGGCAATTGCCGGTTGGCAACCAACTGCAAAGCGCTTAACGGGAGCCCGACATGAACAGCACATTGAAGAGTTTCGGTGCGGCGTTGTGCGCGATGCTGCCGTTGCTCGCGCAGGCTTCGGCGCAGGCGGCCGCGCAGGCAGCCGATTCTGCGCTGGTGCAACGCGGCGCCTATCTGGCGAAAGCCGGTGATTGCGCGGCCTGTCATACGGCGCCGAAGGGCAAACCGTTCGCGGGCGGCCTGCCGATGACCACGCCGATGGGCAAGATCTACACCACCAACATCACGCCCGACCCGCAGACCGGCATCGGCGGCTATACGGAAGAGGACTTCGCGCGGGCGATGCGCGAAGGCGTGGCGAAAGACGGCCACAACCTCTACCCGGCGATGCCGTATCCGTCGTACGCCAAGGTCAACGACGACGACGTGAAAGCGCTCTACGCGTTTTTTATGAGCGGCGTGGCGCCGGTGCAGCAGGCAAACCGCGAGCCGGACATCAAGTGGCCCTTGAACATGCGCTGGCCGTTGAAGTTCTGGAACATGGTCTTCCTGGAGAAGGGCGTCTATCAGGACAAGCCGGGTAAAGAGGTGGCATGGAATCGCGGCGCGTACCTGATCCAGGGACTGGGGCATTGTGGCTCGTGCCATACGCCGCGCGGCATTGCGTTTCAGGAGAAGGCGCTGGATGAAAGCGGCAGCGCGTTCCTGACCGGCGCCGTGCTCGACGGCTGGTTCGCGGCGAACCTGAGCGGCGAGCACAACGTCGGCCTCGGCCGCTGGAACGATCAGGATCTGCAGGCGTTCCTGAAAACCGGCGCGAATCGCCATGCCTCGGCATTCGGCTCCATGACCAGCGTGATCAACAACAGCACGCAGGCCATGAACGACACCGACATCGCGGCCATGTCGACGTACCTCAAGTCGCTGCCACCGGCGGGCGGCAACGGTGCGCCGCCGTATACGTTCGATCCGCAAGCCACCAGGGTGTCGCTGAACCGTCCGGCGAACGATGCCGGTGCGCGCGTGTACACGGCGTATTGCATGCACTGCCACGGTGTCGACGGACGGGGTTTCGCGCCGATGCTGGCGCCGTTGTCCGGCAATCCAAACGTGCTCGAAAAGGATCCGTCGTCGTTGATCAACGTGACGCTGAACGGCACCGAGGACCTGGTGATTGGCGGCATCCCCGCGCCCTATCCGATGCCGAAGTACGCGCCGGTGCTCAACGACCGGCAGATCGCCGACGTGCTGACCTTCGTGCGGGCCGTATGGAACAACGGCGCGCCGGCCGTGACGGCTGAAGAAGTCGCAAAGCTGCGCCAGGCCACGCGATAAAACGAAGTGCCGGTGGCCGGAGAAGACCGCTGCAACCGCGGTCTTCTCCGGCCTCCAGGCGCTTCGTACTTTGCGAATCGCTTGATGCAGGATTCGTTATTGACCGGTATAGCCTACGGGCACAGTCGAGTTGGACTTCGCGATCGACGCGTTGGTTGAGACCACATACACCGGCGACTCGGTAAGCGTCAGCGGTACCTGACCGTTGCTATAAGCCACGGTGGAAGGGTTGCCCATTACGTCGAGTACCGTGACTTTTCCGCTCGTGCCCGGAGCATCGACCTGCAAGGAATAGCTCACGGAATACGTCTGCGAGTACGCGCCGTTGATGGGCCACTGCGCGTTGTTATGCGCCCACATCGCCGTGATGACCTTGCCGCCACCCAACTGCTGGAAAGCGTAGCCATACACATAGAGCGGCAGGTTATTCACCGGCCCCAGTGTGTTCGTGCCGTCGAGCACATGAGTCATGGCCGCGAATACCATGCCCTCGGGTTTGGGGCTCAGATTGGTCGCGCTGTACGAGCCCTGGCTGTCCACGAGGTCGAAGAACGACCCATAGCCCGCCGGCGAACCCGGGAAGTCGGGTCCAAAGAAGAAGGTGGTCATCTGCGCGCCCTGACCGAGGATGATGATGTGCGCGCGGGCCGCCACCACCGCCTGGGCGTACAGCTGGTTCGAGTTGATGGCCGTTGACCCGTAGCCGATGCCACTGTCGTAGCTGATCCCCAGTTCGGTCATCCACAGCAGCATATTGGGCTTGCACGACTGCATGGTCGCCCGCAACGCCGCCATTTCATTGTCGAGCGCATTGGCCGCTGTGGCCGGATCTGCCCCGTCCTGCAACTCAGGCGGATTCGACGGCGTGGTTGGCGCATTGTAGTAACCATGCGTGGACACACCGTCGAGGTAGTTGCACAAACCACTTGACTGATACTGCTGCAGCCAGTTGCCGGTCGCCTGATCGTTGTTGTTGGGGAATGAATTGGCGACGCCCATCACCATGGCTTTGTTGTCAGTCAGATGCAGCGCGCCGTAGACAGTCTGATAAAGGTTCACGAAGTTGGCGCTGGGGTACACCCAGCCCAGCGATGGCTCCCATGTGACCTGATAATAGTTGTAACGCTGGTTCGGGAAATACTGCGCACCGATTGCCGCCGTGTCGGTGCCCACTTTCTGCATGTAACCCGAGTACTCGGAGAGGTTCGTCGGCAACGAGTAGCTGTCGTTGAACTGACCTGTGGATGAGTCCCACGCCGGGATGCCGTCGAGCCGGATCAGGCGCATGATCTGCGGATTCGCGGCGTAGAACGGATCGAGATCGCTGACGTTCGGCGTATAGGTGTTCGGTCCATTCGGCTCGCCCCAGGACTGCTCGCGGTCGTCGATTGTCCACGAAATGCCGAGGGCGGAGAGCGCGGGGCCGTTGTCGTTGAAACCCTGCATGCCGAAGCGGTGCTGGTCGGGGTAGCTGTAGTTCACCGCAGGGACCACCGAGGACGCGGGCTCGATGCCGAACGTCGCGATTCCAGCCGGCCGGGTGCCCGCCGCGGGCAGGCTGCCTCCTGCCTTGGACAGCGACGCGCTCACAGCGAAATAACCGGACTGCGTGCCGCTGCACGACAGCGTGTTCGTCTGGGTGCCGGGTGCGACCGTGAAACTGTTCCGCGCGACCGTATTGCCCTGGTAATCGGTGATTGCCCAGTTGACGATATCGGTGGCGCCGGTCTTGGTGGTGAACACCAGCGTGAACGTCTGGCCGTTCGAGAAGACTCGCAGGCCGTTATTGTCGGTTGCTTCGGCTGTCACTATTCCGTTGGCGTTGCCACCGCTGGTTGTCGATGGCGAGCTGCACGATATTGCGCTCGGCGTGGGCGTGGGCGTGGGCGTGGGCGTCGGTGTCGGTGTCGGTGTCGGTGTCGGCGTCGGTGTCGGCGTTGGCGTTGGCGTTGGCGTTGGCGTTGGAGTTGGAGTTGGAGTTGGAGTTGGAGTTGGAGTGGGCGTCGGTGTAGGAGTCGGTGTGGGAGTCGGCGTAGGCGTAGGCGTAGGCGTAGGCGTAGGCGTCGCCACCGCTGCCCAACAATGCTTCGTATACCCAGGTGCCGGATCAACCCCGAATGCACTGACACTGCAGCGCGCGCTGTTGACGAACTGTTTGGTCGTGTACTTCAGGGACGGGTTCGTGATGCCGAAGATCACGTTTTCAGTTTTGCTCCTGAACGAGCAGGTGCTGCCCTGGTCGGCGCACCAGACGTAAGTCACTCCGCCGATGACCAGATTCGGCTGCCTGGCTTGTGCAACGCCAGCCAATAATGCAGAAGCCGCTAATGCCAGAGGGGTGATCTTCATTTTTCTTCACTCCGGTTAAGCCTGATGATCTCAAGCCGGGGGATGCGACCGTCGATCCGGAGGCCTCTGGAAGGCGAAACCAGCAGGGGCCTCATAGCGTTCTGCGAACCCGCGCAACATCGAAGCAAGCCGAGGTACGAATGCGCGTGGACGCAGGTACGTCGAAACAATGGTTTAAAGCGGGTGTCTGGGTCGATGAGATCGCAGTTCGATATTTGCGAACTCGACAGCCAGCGTGCTCATCAATAGAGGATAACTAATGGTTTATCCAGATCGCCTGAGGCGGCGTTGGCGGATGCAGTCATTCACGCGTGCGTCACGTGAAAGACTCTAGTCGTGACAAACGGGCGCACGGTGCCATTATCAAGTTGAATATCGCCATCGCACGAACTTTTAATTGGTCTAACCGTGCGGGCGGGAAATAATGCGGCGAATCGCGATGCGATTCGCCGGGACGTGCAGTAAACGCGTGAAGAACAGGCGGCAAGCATCGCGCTTGCCGCGCGCCGGATCAGCGGTGTTGCCCGATTTTCTGACGGCGTTCGAGCACGCGGGCGTACCACGTCAGCGGAAAGCACATCGCGAAGTAAATCATCGCGACCATGCCGTAGATCGGAAACGGGCGGAACGCGGCGTTGGTGATCATCGTGCCGGTCTTGGTCAACTCCGTGAAGCCGATGATCGACGCGAGCGCCGTGCTTTTCACCACCTGCACGAGAAAGCCGACCGTCGGCGCCACCGCGATTTTCAGCGCCTGCGGCCACACGATATAGCGCAATTGCTGGCTGAACGTCATGCCGAGACTTGCGCCCGCAGCCCACTGGCCGCGCGGCACGGCTTCGACGCAACCGCGCCAGATGTCGACCAGATACGCGCTCGTGTAGAGCGTCAGGGTGACGGCGGCCGCCACCCACGGCGATACATCCACACCGAGCAGCGGTAAGCCAAAGAATGCGAGAAACAGCTGCATCAGGAGCGGCGTGCCCTGAAACACTTCCACATACAGCACGACGACGCGCCGCAGCCAGGCGATCGGCGACACGCGCATGGCGAGCAGGATCAGTCCGACGAGGCCGCCGCCGACAAAGGCGATCAACGACAGCAACACCGTCCAGCGGGCGGCGAGCAACAGATTGCGGGCAATGTCCCACAGCGTGAATTCGACCATGATCAACGCTCCGTGGGCAGGGTGCGGGCGGCGCGCCACGCGAGGCGGGTGCGCCATGGACGCGGCGCGCTGTCGCTGCCGCGTGCTGCGCGGCCCGCGAACAGGCCGCGTCCGAGCCGGTTGAGGATTTGCCGTAAGACGATCGACAGCAGCAGATAGGTCGCGGTAATGATCACGTAACTCTCGAACGAGCGGAAGTTACGCGACTGGATGAAGTTGGCCGCGTACGTGAGATCGGGCACCGAGATCTGCGAGACCACGGCCGAGCCGAGCATCACGATCAGCACCTGGCTGAGCAGTGCGGGAAACACATTGGCCACCGCCTGCGGCAGCACGACGAAGCGGAACACCTGGCCCTTGTGCAAACCGAGCGCCTGGGCCGCCTGCACCTGGCCGCGCGGAATCGAATCGATACCGGCGCGCACGATCTCGATCGCGTAGGCGCCGAGATTGACCGTCATGGCCAGAATTGCGGCCTGGATTTCGTCGATATGGATACCGAGGCTCGGCAAGCCGAAGAACACGAAGAACAACTGGACGATGAACGGCGTATTGCGAATCAGCTCCACATAGCTCGCCACCACCCAGCGTGCCCATTTCGGTCCGGCCACCGCCACGCTCGCGCCCGCAATGCCGACGATTCCGCCGAGCGCGGTCGAGACGGCGGTGAGCCCGAGCGTCACGCCCACGCCGCGCGCCAGCATCCCCGCATAAAGGCCGAAGCCGCTGAAATCAAAGGCATAGGTCATGACGGTCCGCGAAAAAAAGTTCAGAGATCGGCCGGCAGCGGCGCGCGCAGCCACTTCTGCGAAATCGCGTTCATGGTGCCGTCCTTGCGGGCCTTGGCAATCGTTTCATCCACTTTCTGCTTCAGGCGCGCCTCGTTCTTGTTCAAACCGACGTGATCCGGCGAGCTGAACAGCGAGAACTTCTGCTCGGGATCGTTGGCGGGATGACGCGCAAGAATGGTGGCGCCGACGTCGTTGCCGACGACCATCAACTGTACCTGACCAGAAAGAAACGCCGAAATTGCGCCGTTAGGATCGTCGAAACGTTTGATGGTCGCCGTGGGCGGCGCGATTTTGCTCACGCTCAGGTCCTCCAGCGTGCCGCGCGCAACGGAAATCGACTTGCCGGCAAGGTCGGCGGCATTCTTCACAGGCAGGGTTTTCGGACCGAACACGGCGAGGTAGTAGGGTGCGTAGGGCTGGGAGAAGTCGATGACTTTCTCTCGCTCCGGCGTTTGGCCGACGGACAGCAGCATGTCCGCCTTGTGGTCGGCGAGATAGGCCATGCGGTTGTCGCCCGTGACCTGCACGAGTTCGACCTTGGCGTTGAGCGCCTTGCCGATCAGATTGGCGACGTCGATGTCGTAGCCCATCGGCTTCATGTCCGGGCCGATCGAGCCGAACGGCGGGTAGTCCTCGAACACGCCGATGCGCACCGTGCCCGACTTGGCGATGTTGTCGAGCGCGTCCGCATGCGCGGCGGACGGCAAGGCGCACAGCGCGCCGAGGCCGGTAAAGGCGAGCGTCGCGGCGAGCGTGGCGAACACGCGGCTGGTGCGGCGGGTGTTGGATGAGGCAAGGTGGCGCTGGTTCATGGTCGTTCCTCTGTCGAAAATGTCGGTATTGGAATGGTGAGATGACACAACTCAGTGCGCGGCGCGCGCCGCGATCAGTTTGCACGCGTGCGGTGGCAATTCCGCGAGCACCGGCATGCCGAGCGCGAGCCCCGGCGTTTCGCGCGGCGTGGTCGCGGCGGTCAGCGTGAAGCCGGCGCAGTCGATGGTGGCCTCCAGCGAGGCGCCCACGTCGCGAATGAAGGTGACGGTACCCGTCAGCCGGTTCGGGCCGGCCGTGTCGGAGGCGGCCTTCACGCACACGTCCTCGGGGCGGATCAGCAAGCGGATGTCGGTGCCGGACTCCGGCACGCGCGCCGCTTGCGCCACCGCGATGCGGCGGCCACCCGGCAGGCTCACACCGCCCGCGCCGTCGTAAGTGACCGGCAGGATATTGCCCAGACCGATGAAGTCGGCAACGAACTCGCTGACCGGCTCGCGATAGATATCGAGCGGCTTGCCGACCTGCGCGATGCGGCCTTTCTCCATCACCACGATCTCATCGGCCATGGTCATCGCTTCGCGCTGGTCGTGCGTGACCATGATCGTCGTGATGCCGAGGCGCTGTTGCAGCAGGCGGATCTCCACCTGCATTGCCTCGCGCAGCTTGGCGTCGAGCGCGGAGAGCGGTTCGTCGAGCAGCAGCAGTTTCGGTTGCGACGCGATCGCGCGCGCGATCGCCACCCGCTGGCGCTGGCCGCCGGAGAGCTGCGTGACCGGCCGGTTCGCCATATGCGGCAACTGGATCAGCTCCAGCAGTTCCGCAACCCGGCGGCCTTGCGCTGCCTTGTCTGTTTTGCGCAGTCGCAGCGGATACGCGACATTCTCCGCCACCGTCATGTGCGGAAACAGCGCGAGCGACTGGAACACCATGCCGAAATCGCGCCGGTTGGCCGGCACACGCGTGATGTCGCGGCCGGCGAAATGGATGCTGCCCGAGGTTGGTGTTTCCAGCCCGGCGATCATGCGCAGCAGGGTAGTCTTGCCGCAGCCGGACGGGCCGAGAAAGCACACCAGCTTGCCGTCGGGCACGTTCAGATCGACGCTGTCGACGGCGTGCGCGGCGCCGAAGCGGCGGGTCACGGCTTGCAAGGTGAGATGGGTCATCGAATGCTCCAGCAAATGGGTGTCGTGGACGCGCGTGTGCGAAAGATGCGCTCAGAGCGCCACGCCTTCGTCGCCGATCAGCTTTTCGAGCAGCCAGATCAGCGCGAAGTCGATCGCGACAATGAATACGGCGAAACAGAACACGGTCGGATCGAGCGACGACACCGTGCGGCTGTAGAGCCACACCGGCAGGGTCATCGTGTCGATGCTGTAGAGAAAGAAGGTCACCGTGAACTCGTTGAACGAAACGATGAACGCGAACAGCATGCCGGCCAGAATGCCGGGGCGCATGAGCGGCAGGACCACGTCGACGAGCGCGCGGCCTGGACTTGCGCCCATCACACACGCGGCTTCCTCGAACTCCGGGCCGATCGAGGCGACCGACGCCGCGCAGTTCTTCACGGTAAACGGCAGCGCCAGAATCACGTGCGCGATGATCAGGCGGAACACGCCAAGTTCGACCGGCAGCACGTTGAACACCAGCAGCAGCGACAAGCCGAGCATGACGAGCGGATAGACGAGCGGCAGCGCCACCAGCTGTTCGACCGCGGGCTTGCCGCGGAAACGGTAGCGGCTGAGCGCATAGGCGGCGGGCACCGAGACGAGCGTGGCGATGACCATGGTGGCGAGCGCGACGATCAGGCTCGTGCTCAACGCGGCGCCCATCGACAGCGTGTCGCTCGCGTCCGGCGAGACGAAGCTGTGCCACGCGGCGCGATACCAGTGCAGGCCGTACGCGTGCGGCGGAAATTCGAGCGTGTCGGCCGCGCTGAACGACATGGTGATCATCGTCAGGATCGGCAGCGCGGCGAGGAACAGGACGACCGCCGCGACGAGCGCTGTGGCCTTGCCGAGCTGGCCCGGCATCGTGACCGGCCAGCTCCACGGAGAGGACGAACGGGGCGGCCGCGACGGCATACGCGAGGTTTGAATGGGCGAGCTCATGCGTGAGGTTCCTCGGCAAGACGCTGGGTACGGCGTACGAGGCGCTGCGACAGCGCCATCACCGTGAGCGTGGCGATCATCAAGACGACGCCCGATGCGGAGGCCGCCGGCCAGTTGAGCAAAGGCGCCACCTGATCGTGGACGAGTACCGCGAGCATCGGCACGCGGCGTCCGCCGAGCAGCAGCGGCACGGCGAACGCGCTCGCGTTGTAGGCGAACACCAGCAATGCGCCCGATACCAGGCCGGGCATGGCGAGCGGCAGCAGCACGTGGCGCAGGGTTTGCCAGCGCGTCGCGCCGAGCGTCGCGGCGGCTTCTTCATACGAGCTCGAGACGGCGCGCATCGCGCTCGAGAGCGGCAGCACGGCGAGCGGAAACGCCGTCTGAATCAGACCGAGCAACACGCCATGCTCGCGATACAGCCACATCACCGGGCGCTGGACCAGACCGCTGCCGAGCAGCGCGTGGTTGAGCAAGCCCGCCGGCCCGAGAATGATCAGCCAGCCGTAGCCTTGCAGCAGCAGATTGACGAGCAGCGGCAGCAGCACGCCGGCCAGCAATAGCCGCCGCGCGAACCGCGACTTGGTGCGCGCCATGGCCAGCGCGACCGGAATCGCCAGCAGCACCGCGCAGATCATGCTTTGAAACGCGAGCTTCAGCGTGAGCCACAACGACTTCATGAAGTAGCCGTCGAGCAGATCCGCGTAGTTTTGCAGCGTGAAGCCGTGCCATTCGTTGCCTTGCGCGCCGAAGCTCATGCGCAGCACGACCAGCGCCGCCGCGCCCAGCACGCCGAGAAACAGCAGGATGGGCGCAAGCAGCAGCCACGGCCGCGCCTTGGCCATTGCCGTGGCCGGCGGCGCGTCCGGACCGGGTGCGCGCGCGCTGTCCGCCGCCGAGCGTGCGGTCGACGGAGCCCGCCGTGAAAAACGCGCGAGCATCGTACTCATGCCGCGAAGATTTCGGTGTAGCGCTTGATCCACGCCGGCTGCACCACCGCGAGCGCCTTGTCGTCATGCAGCACGGCCTTCTCGGCGATCTGCTGCGGACTCGGCACGAACGCGCGGCTTTCGGCGGGAATCACCGCTTTCGAATTGACCGGGCCGTTCAGCACGTCGGCAGCCATGCGGCCTTGCACGCCCGCATCGAGCGAATGGTTGATGAAGGCGTGGATCAGATCGCTGTCGCCCGGATGCGACTTCGGGATCACCGTGAACATCAGCTGCGTGGCGAAGCCTTCTTTCATGCCGTAGGTCACGCCCATCTTGTACTCGGGCTTGCGGATCTGGTCGGGGAAAAAGGCCGGAGAATAGATGCCGCCGATATCGAGCGACCCGGTGCGGAACAGATCGGCCACCTGGTTCGGGTTCTCGCCGAGCGTCATCACGTGATCTTTCAGTTGCATCAGCTTCTTGAAGCCCGGTTCGATGTTCTGTTGCGAGCCGCCGTTCATCTTCGCGGCGATGATCGCGAGATCCACCGCTTCGGCCCACTCGGGCGGCGGCAGAAAGAGCCGTCCGGCGTACTTGCTGTCCCACAGCGCTTCGTACGACGACGGCGCGGTCTTGACCGTCGACGTGTTGTAGATCAGCCCGTCCGACCACAGCAGATAACCGATGCCGAAGCCGTTCGCGCCGGTGCGGTACTGCGGCGCCACGTCCTTCAGGTTCGGCAGCTTGTCGAGATCGGGCTTCATCAGCAAACCCGCATCGCCGAGGCCCGAGGCGCCGACGCCGGCCAGCGTGATGACGTCGTAGGTGGGGCGCTCGCCCGCGGCCTTGACCTTGGCGACCATGCCCGAGGTGCCGTCGGCGCGATCGGCAATCACCTTGGCGCCGGTTTTCGCCGTGAAGGAGGCGGCGATATTGCGCAGCGCGGCGGCGCCGGTGTCGTCCGACCAGGTCAGCAGGCGCAGCGTCTTGCCGCTGAAGTTCTGTTCCTGTGCGCGCAGGTTGACGAACGGCATCGGCAACGTGGATGCCGCGAGCGCCGCACCGATCGTCTTGATGGCTTGCCTTCTACCCCGTTTGATCTCTTCCATGGCGGTCTCCCATATTGAACGCCTGTTGCCTGCTTGCCGTGCCGGCAAGCTTTGCCGGATGTGCTGCGTGTTGATGCACTCTAGGTTTGCCAAAATCCCCCAACAAACGAAATATGCGCATGGCCGGCATGACGTAATCTCATGCATGGGCCCGCGAGCGATCCACGCGGCGGATGCCGGTCAGCCGGCGGGAGTACCGGCGCGGTGGCGTATGCGGGTTAACGTCCATGTTTTACAGGTCGCTTAGGGACAGTGGGAGGTATGAGGAAAGCTCGGTTCTGGTGCGGTTGCTGGAGTGCTTGCCCCGTAGCGGTGCAGCGTAGTGCCGATGAGGCGTGGTTTCAGGCGACGCCATGAGCCGAATGCATGAGCGCCGTTGCGGATCACCTCTCGTGCCGCGTTTTCTGATGGCGTATGCTGTCGGCGTGGCAAGTGTATCGGCAATATGCCCGCGTGTTTGAAGGCCCGCGCCGCCACGCCTTCGCAATGATTTTTTCTAATCCGGATACCCCGATGCGACGCCTTCCGCCGCTCAACGCGCTGCAGATTTTCGAAACCGTTGCGCGCCATCGCAGTTTCACGCGCGCCGCCGACCATCTGTGCCTGACCCAGGGCGCGGTCAGCCGGCAAATCATCGCGCTCGAGGACTACTACAAATTTCCGCTTTTCAAGCGCCACGCCAAAGGCTTGACGCTGACCGCCGAAGGGGAAATGCTGCTGCCGGCCGTGAAGGAAAGCTTCGCGCGAATCGAGGAGATTTCACTGCGTCTCACCCGGCAGCGCACCGATCTCGCGCTGAAGGTGCCGACCTGCGTGATGCGCTGGATGCTGCCGAAGATCATGCGCTTCCAGGCCGAATATCCCGAGTTGCACGTGCAGATCACGACGACCTGGCAGCACGACGTCGATTTCCAGCTCGAACCGTTCGACGCGGCGATCATCTACGGCTACTCGCCGGGGGCGGACGTGCAGGCGGTGCCGTTGTTCGAGGAGCGTCTGACGCCGGTGTGCGCGCCCGATCTGCTGAAGGACAAGCCGCTCGCCAGGGTGGCGGATCTGGCGCGCCATACGCTGCTGCATCCCACGCGCGATCATCGCGACTGGAAGATGTGGCTCGCCAAAGTGAGCGCCGAGGATACGGCGCATGCGCTGGAGATCGACGCCGGCCACGGTCCGAGCTTCGACACGCTCGATATGGCGACCAACGCCGCGTTACAAGGCTTTGGCGTCGCGATCAGCGACCTCGCGCTGATTGACGAAGACGTCGCGGCGAAGCGGCTGGTGCGGCCGTTCGATACGGTGCTCAAGACGGGTTGGCGCTATTACTTCGTGTATCCGGACTCGGTTGCGCATCAGCAGAAGCTGAATCTGTTCCGCGACTGGATTGCCGCGCATTGGGAGGAGTAGGGCGGGCCGAGGTTGTCATCGGCCCCGTAGGGCCGATTTGATCGCCGTTATTGCGCAGCCGGTGACACGGTGCTCGGAGTCGCCAGCGTGTTGTGGCTCCCGGGAGGGTTGGTGAGGGACGTCGAGCTATTGTTCGTGCTATTCGGCAGACCCGGGTTCGCCGCCCCGGCGCTCATGCCGCTCTCCGTACTGGTGGCGCCGGGCGTGCCGTAGCCGCTCGTTGGCGCGGCCGGTGACCTGGTGGTCGGGGTCGCCAGCGTATTGTTGCTCTGTGCATATGCGCCCGCCGACAGCGTGATTGCGGCGATGGCCGCGGCTAATGTGCTGGTTGCCTTCATGACTCGCTCCTCCTTGATTGGATTGGAATTGCAACGCAAACGATCCAGCGTCCATCAAGTTTATGAAAGCGTTTGCTGATAATTAAGCGTCTTATTCGCAAGGATGAATTGCGGTTTTAGAAATTGCCATCAGTACACGTGCATGCCGACGCAACCAGGGAAGTGGATTAATTTCGCTATTGTTTTCGATTTTTGTCGTGTCTGGCGGAGGCAGAATCGTCACAGACAGAATATGAGGGAGACAAAATGGCATCCATATCGAATCCGTTAGCGCCTGCAAATCTGAAGAAGTCCCTCAAGCTGGATGCCATTCGATTCCTCGCGGCTTTCTGGGTTTTGATGTACCACTTTCGACCGCCCGCATTCAAAGAACTGCTGCCGCACCGGCTGGCCTTTCTGGGCAGCGCATTATGGTCAGGATCGACAGCGCTATTTGCCGGCCCCGCCGCCGTCATCGTTTTCTTTGTCATTTCCGGTTATTGCATTCACAACGCATATCAAAGGGACGTCACGCTCAAACCGATCAGCTATTACGCGTCCAGATTTGTCCGCATCGGGTTGCCATTGGTTATCCTGCTATGCCTCGTTCAACCGCTGCCCACCGGACAAAACTATCTCGAGTCCGTGCTGTGGTCGCTCTACTGCGAGATGGTGTATTACGCCGTATATCCGCTTTTGCGCGCGCATTTCCGATACATCGGCGACATGATCGTTGGCTGCGCGATTTTGGCTGGCGTGATGGTGGCAGTGGTCCGTCTCGTTGGGCACCCGGCATGTCACAGCTGCGTGTACGAGACTTATGGCGTTCCCGGCACAGCTTTGCTGTATGCGGCCGGCTGGATTTCCGGTTGCCTGATCGCGGAAACGCAGCGCAACACGCAGCGATTCAACATTCGCGGCGCCTATTCGCCGCTTACCATGCTCATCAGCCGCGGCCTTGATATCAGCACCCGGTTCCTCGCGCACCACCTCGTCGCGTTAAGGGTGAGCGTTGTTATGGCAGGCGCGGCCGTCATGATTCTGCTATCCGGGTCGAGTCTCAAGCCGGCGTTCGTGCCGCTCGTCACACCGGACATCACGCTTCCGCTTTTCCAGTTCCTCGCGGCAATCTGGATCGCGACGGAGACAGGCACGCCTTCCGTGGCAAGCATATGGCCCAGACTCGCTGCTTTAGGCGCATGGTCCTATAGCCTCTATCTTTGTCACAAGATGGCGCTCGCTCTTCTTGAAATGACTCAATTTGACGGTACGTCCCGATTCGCGTGGTTCGTGCAGGTCGCGCTGGCATTTGTGATCAGCTACGCGTTTTATCGGGTGGTCGAGAGGCCGTCTCATGTGGTTTCGCAGCGTCTGCGCAAATACACGTCGGATGCCCCGCCCGCGCCCGCCGCGTGACGATTTGACTTCCCTAACCCCTGCCATACACTAGATTCGAAGCACGCTACTCGTCGTGGAGCACAAGGAGAACAACCATGACTCCCTGGGAAATCCAAGGCACCGAACTGATCAACTGCAATTGCTCATACGGTTGCCCGTGTCAATTCAACGCACTGCCAAACAATGGCTTCTGCGAAGCGATGGGCGCCATCTCCATCAGCAACGGTTACTACGGCAACGTGCGGCTCGACGGCGTCAACATCGCGGTCGTGTTTCAGTGGCCGGGACCGATCCACGAAGGCAAGGGCAAGTGCCAGCCGATCGTCGACGAACGGGCCAGCCCGGAGCAACGCGAAGCCATTCTGAAAATCATGACCGGGCAGGACACCGAGCCATTCGCCACGATGTTTTCCGTATTCGCTTCAACGCTCGAGCAGGCATTCGATCCGATCTTTACGAAGATCGACTTCGATGTCGATGTCGATGCCAGACGCGGCCGGATTCATGTGGAGGGTGTGTTCGACGTCGTAGGCGAACCGATCCGCAATCCGGTGACGGGCGCCGAGCATCGCGTTCGAATCGACTTGCCGCACGGCTTCGAATACGAGCTTGCCGAAATCGGCTCCGGTGCCAGCCGCTCGCAAGGAAACATTGCACTGGACCTCAAGGGGACTTACGCGCAGTTCGCGCGACTGCACCTGAACAACAAAGGACCGATCCGGCATCGCGCTGCCGCATGAGCAGCATTGAAACTATTCTCGGACGTGAGCGCGTCATTACCGCGCTCGGCATCGTCGCGGTCGTCGCGTTGTCGTGGGCCTACTTGTGGACGGGCGCCGGAGTCGGCATGTCAGCACGCGACATGACGGCCGTCGCGCTGTTCCCGCATCGACTGGCGGACGGTGGCGGGGAAATGGACCCGTCGCTGCTGACCGTGATCCTCATGTGGTGGGTGATGATGATCGCGATGATGACACCCAGCGCGGCGCCGCTCGTCCTGTTGTATCGACGCGTATTGCGGCACCACGACGCGATCGAGGCCAGGTCGGCCATTCCGTCGCTGTTTCTGCTGGCCGGCTACCTGATCGCATGGCTGGCTTTCTCGGTCTGCGCGGCGCTGCTGCAGAAGGGGCTGCAACCGACCGGCCTCATTTCGGAAATGATGCTGTGGTCGAAGAGCGCGCTCCTTTCCGCGATCGTGCTGGCCGCGGCGGGCGTCTATCAGTTCTCGCCGCTCAAGCGGGCCTGCCTGACGCAGTGCCGTTCACCCGTGAAATTCCTTACCGCGCACTGGCGGCGAGGCGTCGCGGGCAGCTTTCTGCTCGGGATGCGTCATGGCACTTACTGCGTGGGTTGCTGTTGGCTGCTGATGGCGTTGCTGTTTGTCGGCGGCATCATGAATCTCGTCTGGATCGCCGCGCTGGCGCTCATCGTTTTCGTGGAAAAAATCCTGCCCGGCGGTGAGCGTGCCGGCCGCGTGCTGGGTGTTGTGCTGATCGTCTGGGCCGGCGTCACCTTGCTGGTGTGATCGGCTTCAGTGTTCTCACGCGGTCATCGAAAAATTTCGTTGGAGTCCCGCGTTAAGGCGCGAACGACAGAAACAGATATGCCGCGAACAGCGACAGATGCACGGCGCCTTGGAGAATGGTGGTGCGGCCCGAGCTGAGCGTGAGCGTGCCGACTACCAGCGTGAGCATCAGCAGCACGGTTTCCTTGCCGTCGATCCCAAGCACGAGCGGCTGGCCCGTGTACAGAAATACCGCGGCGACGGTCGGAATGGTCAGGCCGATACTGGCGAGCGCGGAACCGAGCGCGAGATTCAGGCTGTTCTGCAGGCGATCGGCGCGCGCCGCGCGCACGGCGGCCAGCCCTTCGGGCAGCAGCACCAGCGCGGCGATCACGATACCGACCACGGCGGGCGGCGCGCCCGCGTTCTGTACAGCGGTTTCGACCACCGGCGAGAGCACCTTGGCGAGCAACACCACGGCGACGAGGCACACCAGCAGCAGGGCGCCGGCGATCAACGCCTCGCCCGCGCTTGGCGGCGCGGCGTGAACGTCTTCATCGGGCACGCCGGCGAGGAAGTAATCGCGATGGCGCACGGTCTGAACGAACACGAACACGCCGTAGAGCACCAGCGACGACACGCCGGCAAACGCCAGTTGCGACGGCGACAGCATGGGGCCCACGTTGGTAGTGGTGTAGTTCGGCATGACCAGCGTCAGCACGGACAAGGACGCGAGCACCGCCAGCGCTGCAGCCGCGCCACGGCTTTGGAAATCCTGCTCGCGATGCCGGATGCCGCCCACCAGCAGGCAAATGCCGACAATGCCATTGCATACGATCATCACGGCGGCGAACACGGTGTCGCGTGCGAGCCCGGCTTTTTCCGGCCCGGACGTCAGCATGACCGAGACGATCAGCGCGACTTCGATCACGGTGACGGCGATTGCAAGCACCAGCGTACCGAACGGCTCGCCGACGCGATGGGCGACCACTTCCGCGTGGTGCACCGCCGTGAAGACGGCCGCGCACAGCGCAAGACCGACCAGCACCAGCAAGAGCGCGTTGCCCGGCAGGGCGTACGCGACCCCGAGCACGATCCAGGCGACGAACGGCGCGGCGAGGGTCCAGCGGGGCAAGGCGTTCGCGGCTGAGGTCATGCGGGCTTCCTTTTCATGCGTCTATTCGGGTGATCTGGCGGGCAAACATGCGGCGCCGTCCAGGTTCGAAGCAAGCGCAAATCCTTATGTATCTTATCAAGGATGCGCTCTAACACATTAAATTATAAAGGATAGTTAGTGGCGACCCGATGTGTTTCAGTCCGTGAGGACGGGTGACGATCGCGCGGCGTCCGGCAAACGGGTTGCGAACGGCGGCTGGCTGTCAGATCGATCAGGTCGCACTGCATTGCGCGTTCTATGTGCAGCGGGTGCGGTGAATGGCGTGGATTGTGTTGCTTGAACAGCGGGTGATGTGTGCCAGGCAAAAGACGGTACGACGCGTCCGGCGATACGGCTGAAATCGGTTCGGAGCGCCAATGCCCCGTGACGAGGCATTGGCGTTCAACGATTACTGACCGACCGGACGAATCGTCAGGGCGTTCTTGACCGACGTCACGCCAGCCACGCCTTGTGCTGCCTGCGTAGCGACGTCGACCTGGCCTTGTTCCGGCACGGTGCCGGCCAGCGTCACTGCGCCGCTGCGCGCGCGCACGGTGATATTCGCGACGCTCAGGCCCTTGGTCTTGGACAGTGCGCTACGGACTTTGCGGCCCAAGGCACGGTCGGCTGCCTTGGTCGCTTTGGTCGACGTGGCCGCCGGCGCTGCCGGAGCCATTGCTGCGGCATCGCTGCTTTGCGCATAAGCCTGGATGGACGCCAGAACGATCAGCGCGCCGCCGATCACTTTGATTGCCGGGGATGCTTTCATTCAACTCTCTCCTGTTGTCATAGCTACAACGACCCCTGGGATGGGGCGGTGTCCCCCAAGGGGATTGTTTGCAGGGCGTGCTACTCCTGCGGGTACAGCGGGATGAATTCTGAATGGAACCGTGCTGCGGGTCGTGCAAAAGCTTTCAAACTGTATGCTGATACGGCCGGGCCGAAGCACCCGTGAGCCGGCAAAGGCTGTGCTGCAAGCCGGAAACACACGATACTCCAATTAGTGCCATGGTGAATGACGCGGTGCACAGAAATGAGGTTTTGGTACAACGAATGGGCCGATCGAAACAGGGCGATGGCGCAGTACCACTTGATGCCGAACTGCCAGGCACCCTTTGCGTCCATTCGCGCTGCATGGTTAAAACACGGACCCACCTATGCACAACGAACCGCTCCCTATTTTGCCACTGCTTCGTGACGAATTGCCACTCGACACGATCGAGCTGGCGCGCTTCATGATCGGCAAGTACCTCGTGCACGATCTGCCCGATGGGCGCATGAGCGGGCGCATCGTCGAGACCGAGGCTTATCCGCTGGGCGATTCGACCAGCCATGCGTTCGCTGGCCGCCGGTCATATAACGGTTCGATGTTTCTCGCGCCAGGCCATGCCTACGTGCGGCTGACCTACGGATTGTCGTACATGCTCAACATGTCGGCGGAGGCGGAAGAGGTCGGCGCCGGCATTCTCATCCGCGCGATCGAGCCGCTCGAAGGGTTGCCCCTGATGGAAGCGCGGCGGCCCGGCGTGCCGCTGCGCGATCTCGCGCGTGGGCCCGGCCGGCTGACCATGGCGCTTGGCATCGGCCCGGCGTTCGACGGCCAGGACCTATGCGCGGGGCACGGTCTGTGGATCGGTGTCATCGAGCGAGGCGAAACGCCGGTGGGCGTGACGACGCGGATTGGGCTGTCACGTGAAATGCATCGGCCGCTGCGCTTTTTCGAACCCGGCAGCACCTTTGTCAGCGGCCCTCGCAAGCTTTTGCAAATGCCCTCAGTGGGGGCGCGAAAGAAGGCGTGAACTGGAGCGGCGATAGAGGGGGGCGCGACGAAACACGCTCAGATCAGACGTGTTTTCTGGAACGTCAGCCAGCAAGAATTACGAATCCGACAATTATTACGCAATGTATGCCGCTTGAATGACGCCAAGCGGCAATTCGCGGAACATCCTTGCGAATTCAGCAATTATGTATCTCGGAATTAAGGGTTTTCCCTCGACGATCCGCTGACTAGACTGTGATCAATCGCTTCTCACATGGTGTGGCGGGCGACGCAAATAAGATCAGATCTGGAGGGAAATCATCATGAAATCGCTTCTCAAGGCAGTGGCCATTGCAGTGGTGCTCGCCGCACCGATCGCTTCGTTCGCCCAGTCGAGCCAGGCGCCCGTGACCCGCGCGGAAGTGCGCAACCAGTTGATCCAGCTCGAGCAGGCGGGCTATAACCCGGCAACCACCAACGATACGGATTATCCGGCCGACATTCAGGCGGCTGAACGCCGCGTGCAGGCGCAAAACCCGGCAGTTGCCCAGACGCAGGAACCGGTCGCCGACACCAGCGGTTATGGCGGTGCGAAGAGTGGTTCGTCGCAAGCGGGTGGTGTGCTTCAGCCGCAGTCGGGTCCGAAGGCGGTGTATTTCGGTAACTGATCCGAGCCGCCGCGCAGCCTCTCAGGTTCGAAGCCGGCCTCGACGACAGGCCGCCGGCGTGGACGAAAGCAGACCGAGGCGGTAGATGCAGTGGCATCGCGCCGCATCTACCGCCTCGATGATCGTCAAGACATCGGAATTGAAGGAACCTCCGCTGCCGCAAGGTAGCTTCGCCCAACCGTTTGACGGATTGGGCTTTTTTTGCGGCCGCGCTGTCGTGGCGCGCGGCGAGCCTCAGGGCCGCTCGCCGTGAATATAGAACTCGAGTTGCTGGATGGTGAATTGCTGTTCGGCGATGATGTTCTTCACCAGGTCGCCGATCGACACCATGCCGACCAGCCGGTCGTTGTCGATCACCGGCAAGTGGCGCATGCGCCGCTCGGTCATCAGAGCCATGCAGTCTTCGGTGGTCTGATCGGGGCGGACAAAGCGCACGGCCTTGCTCATGATCTCGCGCACCGGTGTGGCTTTCGACGAACGGTCCATCAGCACGACCTTGCGCGCATAGTCGCGCTCCGTGACGATCCCGGCGATGCTGTCGCCATCGGTGACGACCAGCGCACCGATGCCTTTTTCGGCCATCAGCTTGATCGCCTCGTAGACAGAATCATCGGCCCCGACAGTAAAAACGGCGGAGGAGTTCGGTTTCGTTTTAAGAAGCTGTGCAACGCTTGTCATGGAGCGGCTCCGTTTCGCAGTGCAGCACGCCGGCGCGGCGCGCGGTCGTGGGGGACAGGCGATTCAAGTATAGGCTTGGCGCACACCCGCCGTACACCGGGAATAACTGGAACGCGCGCTGGGTATCAAACAGGGGGCGGTTCCGGGTCGCGTGCAAGGGCATCCGGGTGCGCAACGCCGATTAGCGGTAAACTCCCAGTCCATACCTCATCCCCGGCTCGCCCGGGTTCATGTCAGCAACACTGTCCAACGCCATGCTCACGTCTCACGATCCGTCGCCCGCAGCAGACGGCGCAATCAACGGCGAATGCGTCATTCTCGACGCCACCGCCACCCTTCCCACGCGCTACGGCACGTTCACTTCCTACGTGTTCCGCGTGTGCGAAAGCGGCGCGGAGCATCTCGCGCTCGTGATGGGCGACGTCGCCAACAAGTCGTCCGTGCTGACGCGCCTGCATTCCGAGTGCCTCACGGGCGACGTGCTCGGCTCGTACCGCTGCGATTGCGGCGAGCAGCTCGATCTCGCATTGCGTTATATCGCCGCTGAGGGCTGCGGCATCCTGTTGTACCTGCGCGGCCACGAAGGGCGCGGTATCGGCCTGTCGAACAAGATTCGCGCGTATGCGCTGCAGGAGCAGGGGCGCGATACCGTCGAGGCCAACCTGGATCTGGGTCTGCCGGACGACTCGCGCGAATACGATTCGGCCGCGGGCATTCTGCGCACGCTGAAGGTCACCTCGGTTCGACTGATGAGCAACAATCCGGAGAAGTTCGACACGCTGTCCAAGCACGGCATTCCGGTGTGCGAGCGGGTCGCGCTGGCGATCCCGATGCGCGAGGAAAACGAGCGTTATATCCGCACCAAACAGGTCAAGTTCGGCCACTACTTCGACGAGAACGAATAGTTTCGATCTGGACAGGAGAGCCCGTCTTGATTTGGGTGGCGAGTCCTGTCCATAAAAGCGGGTGAGATCCAGATTGCGCCGCATCGGGTTGGCGAAACGTACCGCGACAACCCCTCAAAGCCTGGTACCTCGAATTCCAAGATTGTTTTCTCGATGCAATCAGGAATATCGGGCCAGGGCTCGCATTCGCCGGCTCGGCTAGCCCCCTTAGCCGATGCCTGGAGCGTCGGCAGGGCGCGGCTCTTCGCCTGACCGCTCGATCCACCCGCCCCCGAGTGCGCGATACAGATCGACGAGGCTCGTTAGACGCTGCATTCTCGCGGTGATCAATGACTGGCGCGAAGCGTATAGGTCATTTTGAGCTGTCAGCACCGACAGATAGCTGTCGACGCCATGCCGGTACCGCAGCTCCGACAACTCGAGCCGGCGCTGCTCAGCCAACGTGTCATGCTGCCGCGCTTCGATCTCCTGATCGTACGTGCCGCGCGCTGCAAGCCCGTCAGCCACTTCGCGGAACGCGGTCTGGATCGCCTTTTCGTATTGCGCGACCTGGATGTTCTTCTGCACATTGGCCAGATCGAGGTTCGCGCGGTTCTCGCCGCCTGCGAAAATCGGCACGGATATCTGCGGTCCAAAGCCCCATGCCGCGGAACCCGGCTTGAACAGTCCGCCCAGTGAGGGACTGAGCGTGCCGAAATTGCCCGTCAGCGAAACCTTCGGAAAGAACGCCGCGCGCGCCGCGCCAATATTCGCATTCGCCGCCAGGAGGCTCTCTTCAGCTTCCATGATGTCCGGCCGGCGATTCAACAGATCGGAAGGAAGACCCGCTGGTATGTCTTCCAGCAAATCCTGCCCGTCGAGCGTCGCGCCTGGCGGCAGATTCGACGGTAACGGTTCACCGATCAGGAGAACGAGTTGATTCTCGGCCTGAGCGCGCGCACGTTCCTGTGCCTGCAGGTTCGCCTGCGCCTCGTCGACTACTGTCTGCGCCTGGCGCAGATCGAGCTCAGAGCCGGTGCCATTGTCGAACTGGAGCTTCGTGAGCCCGTAAGAACCCTGCGCGGTCTTGAGCGTGTCGCGCGTGACCTCGAGTAGCTCGTCGTAGGCGATCATCGTCAGATACTGGTCCGCTACCTCCGAAACCAGCGAGAGTTCGGCCGCCTTGCGAGCTTGTGATGTGGCGAGGTACTGTGCGAGCGCCTGGTCCTTGAGACTTCGGATTCGCCCAAAGAAGTCGATCTCCCATGACGCGTTCAGGCCGACCGAATACACGTCCGAGATCGTCCGTGGCGTAGACGACAGGTCTCGCGGCGTGCGCAGCTTGCTCTGCGAAGCCGCCGCGTCGATTGCTGGCAACAACCCCGCGCGCGTTATCTGATATTGCGCACGTGCAGCCTCGATGTTCAGCACCGACACGCGCAGGTCGCGGTTATTCTTCAGCGCGATCTCGATGAGTTCCTGCAGACGCGCATCGACGAAGAAGTCGCGCCAGCCGATGTCGGTAGCCACCTGTCCGTTCGCCGAGCGCTCGCCTTTCTTTGCCGGCGCCTGCGTCTGATAGACGCCGTCGCTCGGGAACGACGCGGGCACCGGCGCATCCGGGCGGCGGTAGTGCGGCTCCATCGTGCAGCCGGTGATCAGCACCGCAACTGCGATTGGTATCAACGAAAGTTTTCGCATTTCACTATCCTCAACCGGCTGTTTCATCGTTGACACTAACTTCGACGCGCTCGCCGGAATCGTCGGGTTGGTGCGGCTCGTCGTGCGGGAACGCGTGAACCGAGTCATCCTTCTCACCGGAGAACTTCGAACGGACCACGACGAAGAACATGGGGATCATGAAAATGGCGAAGAACGTTGCCGTCAGCATCCCGCCGATCACGCCCGTTCCGATTGAGTGCTGGCTCGCCGATCCCGCGCCGTTGCTGATGGCAAGCGGAAGCACGCCGAGGATGAATGCCATCGACGTCATCAGGATCGGCCGCAGCCGCAAGCGGGACGCCTCGAGCGCCGCAGCCACGAGTCCCATGCCCCGGGTCCGCTGCAATTCGCGCGCGAATTCCACGATCAGGATCGCGTTCTTCGCGGACAGGCCGACCGTGGTCAACAGACCCACCTGGAAGAACGCGTCGTTTTCGAGCCCGCGCAGCATGACGGCGAGGAGGGCGCCGAGCACGCCGAGCGGCACGACCATGATCACCGAGAACGGAATCGACCAGCTCTCGTAGAGGGCCGCGAGACAGAGAAACACGACGAGGATCGAGACGCCGTACAAAATGGGCGCCTGCGAGCCGGACTGGATTTCCTGGAGCGACAAACCGGTCCATTCGAAGCCGATGCCCGCCGGAAGTTGAGCAGCGATCTTCTCCATCGCGCCCAGCGCCTGCCCGGTACTCATGCCCGGCGCGGCCGCCCCCTGGATCTCGACCGCCGATACACCGTTGTAGCGTTCGAGCTTGGGCGACCCGTACGTCCACTGGCCGGTCGCGAACGCGCTGAACGGCACCATCCCACCCGACGCGTTACGCACGTACCAGACGTTCAGGTCATCCGGCGACATGCGGAACGGCGCGTCGCCCTGCACATACACCTTTTTGATCCGGTTATCGGTATCGAGGAAGTTGTTCACGTACTGCGACGCCCACGCAATCGAGAACGTCTGGTCGATCGCAGCCGGCGTGACGCCGAGCGACAAGGCTTTCTCGCGATCGATGTCCACCTTGAACTGCGGCGTGTCGTTGAGACCGTTCGGGCGTACGCGCGCGAGCGCGGGATCCTTCGCAGCCAGCTCCAGCAGCTGGTTGCGCGCCGCCGTCAGCACGTCGTGTCCCACACCGGCCCGGTCTTCGAGTTCGAAATCGAAGCCGGACGCCGTCCCCAGTTCCGGTATCGACGGCGGGTTGACCGGAATGATCAGTGCAGTCTTGTACGGGGCAAATCGAGCGGCGAGTCGGGCGACCAACGCTTGCGCCTTCTGATCAGAGCGTTGCCGGGCCGCGTAGTCCTTCAGCCGGATGAAGACGATACCGGAGTTCTGGCCGCGCCCTGCGAAACTGAAGCCGTCAACCGTGAACGTGGATTCGACGATGCTTTTCTCGTCTTTGAGCAGGTAGTCGGAAACATCTTTCAGCGTATGTGCGGTAGTTTCCTGGGTCGAACCCGCAGGCGTGCGGACCAGCACGAACAGGGTTCCCTGGTCCTCGTCCGGCAGGAACGACTTCGGCAGCTTCACAAACAACAGGCCCACCGCGGCGATCACCGCGACATAGATGATGAGCCAGCGGCCCGAGCGCTTGATCACGTGGTGCACGCCGGTGTGGTATCTGTCGCGGCTTTTGTCGAAAGTGCGGTTGAACCAGCCGAAGAAGCCTTTCTTCTCTTCGTGATGACCCTGCTGGATCGGCTTCAGGATCGTCGCGCACAGCGCCGGCGTCAGAATCAGAGCGACCAGCACGGACAGCACCATCGCGGCCACGATGGTCAGCGAGAACTGCCGGTAGATCGCGCCGACCGAACCGCCCGAGAACGCCACGGGCACGAACACGGCGCCCAGCACCAGCGCCACACCGACCAGCGCACCCGTGATCTGGCCCATCGCCTTGCGGGTTGCCTCGCGTGGCGACAAGCCTTCTTCCGACATCACCCGCTCGACGTTTTCGACCACCACGATCGCATCGTCCACCAGCAGGCCAATTGCGAGCACGAGTCCGAACATCGACAGCACATTGATCGTGAAACCCACGGCGGCCATCACGGCGAACGTCCCCAGCAAAACGACAGGCACTGCGATCGTGGGGATCAATGTGGCACGCAGGTTCTGCAGGAACAGGTACATCACGAGGAAGACGAGCACGATGCCCTCGAGCAGCGTCTTGATCACATCCTCGATAGACAGCTTGACGAACGGCGTCGTGTCATACGGATACTTCACGACGAGGCCATGCGGAAAGTACTTCGACAGCTCGTCGACTTTCATTCGCACCGCTTTTGCGGTCGCCAGCGCGTTCGCCCCGGTCGCAAGGTAGATGCCGACGCCCGCTGCCGGCTGGCCGTTGTACTTCGTGTCGATGTTGAAGTTCTCGCCGCCAAGCTCGACGCGTCCCACATCCTTGATGCGAACCTGAGAGCCATCCAGATTGACCTTCAGGAGTATGTTGCCGAACTGATCGGGTGTACGCAGCAGGGTCGCCTCAGTGATGGTCGCCTGCAGCGCCTGGCCCGGCACCGCCGGCGTGCCGCCGAGCTGGCCGGAAGCGACCTGCACGTTCTGTGTCTGCAATGCCTGCTCGACGTCGACCGGGGACAGCCCGAAGTCGTCGAGTTTGTGCGGGTCCAGCCACACGCGCATCGCGAACTGCGTGCCGCCGAGAAGTGTCACCGTGCCCACGCCATTGAGGCGGCTAACGGGATCCTGCACCTTCGAGGCCACGTAATTGGCAAGGTCGTACTTGTTCATGCTGCCGTCTTCGGACACGAAAGCGAGGACCAGCAAAAAGCTGCTGCTTGACTTGGTGACCTTTGTCCCGAGTTGCTGAACCGCCTGCGGCAAAAGCGGTGTCGCCAGCGACAGCTTGTTTTGCGCCTGCACCTGTGCGGTATCGGGATTCGTGCCGGCCGCGAAGGTCAGCGTGATCGTTGCGGTGCCGAAGTCGTCCGACTGCGACGAAATGTAAAGCAGATGATCGAGACCGTTCATCTGCTGCTCGATCACCTGGGTGACGGTGTCTTCCACGGTTTTCGCGGACGCCCCCGGATAAGTCGCCGTGATCTGGATAGACGGCGGTGCGATGGTCGGATACTGCGCGACCGGCAGGGTCGCGATCGATGCCGCGCCTGCCAGCATCAGGATGATGGCGATGACCCAGGCGAAAATAGGGCGATCAATAAAGAAATTGGCCATGTTGCCCCCGTTACTGCGCAGCAGTGGCTTTGACGACCGCGCCCGGGCGAACCTTTTCGGTGCCCTCCACGATCACGCGGTCGCCTGGATTCAAGCCGCTTTCCACGATCCAGTTGGTGCCGGAAGTCGACGACGTCACGACCTGACGCAACACCACCTTGTTGTCCTGTCCGACGACCAGCGCCGTTGCACGGCCCTTCTGATCGTGCGTAATGCCGATTTGTGGCACCACGTATGCGCCTTGCCTGATTCCCTCCTGAATGTGCGCGCGCACAAACATACCCGGCAGCAGAACATGGTTCGGGTTCGGGAAAAGCGCGCGGATTGTCACCGACCCGGTGGTCTGATCGACAGTCACATCCGAGAACTGCAGCTTGCCTTGCAGCGGATAAACGCGTCCATCTTCGAGGGTCAGCGAGACCGCAGCCGCGTTCGGTCCAGCCGCGTCGAGCTTTCCTTCGTCGAATTCGCGGCGCAATCGCAAGCCATCGAGACTCGATTGCGTCACGTCCACGTACATCGGGTCCAGCTGCTGTATCGTAGCCATCAGCGTCGCCTGGCTCGTCTGCACATACGCGCCTGGCGTGACTTGCGATATGCCGACCCGGCCCGAGATCGGCGATATTACGTCCGTGTAGTTGAGATTGATCTGCGCTGTATCGACCGCTGCCTTCGCTGCGGCAATGTCGGCTTCCGCTTGTCCCGCCGCGGCGACAGCGTTGTCATATTCCTGCTTGCTGATCGCGTTCGCGGCCACCAGCGGTTTATCACGCTGAGCAAGGGAATCGGCAGCAATCGCGTTTGCTTTCGCCTTCGCGAGCGTTGCCTTCGCGCTATTCAACGCGGCGATATACGTCGCCGGGTCGATCTTGTAGAGACGTTGCCCTTCCTTGACGTCGTCGCCTTCCGTAAATCCGCGTTGCAGGACGATGCCGTCGACGCGTGCCCGAACCTGCGCAACAAGAAAGGCATTTGTGCGGCCCGGCAGTTCGGTTGTCGTCGTGACCGCCTGCGGGGCGACTGTAATCACGCCCACCTCAGGCAGCCCCGGTGAACGTACGGGCGGCTTTTGCCCGCATGCGGCCAAGGCCAGCGTTCCCGCTACAGCGCCAACCATTCCCAACTTAATCCGTGTGACATCCATAACCAATCCATGCAAGTATCAAAAATTCAGGCGCCAGTAGGCAGCAAACGAGGTACTGCGGCATCGGAGACTAACTGTGCATATGCATACTTAAATGCATGGTTAGTAAAACGACAACTGTCCTAAGCAGCAGAGGCGAATCGGAGGTGCATACGATGCGGTGATGGCGGCACGCCATCAAGTGCGTTGGTCACTGCAAAATCTTCACTCGCGAGCAGCTTGATACGCCGCATCCTAGGGACGAATGTGGTGCATATACACCGTGCTGGCAAAATATAGTGTGTATGCACTATATGGTCAACAAAAATTGCGTTCGAAAAATTGCACTTCATTATTTCAGTCTGATACTGAAACAGTGAAGTGCAATTTCCTGAACACACTCGCTCTTGATCGCGTGGTGTATATACACTATAGTGCGATGCATGGTGTATATGCACCATACCAATCCGTATGGTGCGGCATATAGGGCCGCTTACCGGCGTGGCAGATCCGAACCACAAGATCGTGACCGCTGAAGAGGTCAACGTGTTTGTGGCGGGCACCAGGAGCTGCAAGTCACGCAAACACTTAACGAGGACCACGATTATGTTCAGACTTTTAACGAAGGCGACAGTCTTCTCCGCAGTGGCTATGAGCCTTTCCGCATGCGCCAATCCGCCGACGTCATCCTCGTCGGCGCCGAAGGTCGAAGTGGGCGAGGTGCAGGTCAATCCTGACATCAAGCTGCGTCATATGGTCTATCGGCCTGCGCATCCCAAGGGCACGGTACTGTTCCTGCACGGTTTCCCGGAGACGATGTACGCATGGAAGCCGATTGCCGAATCCTTGTCCAGCGACTACGAGGTGCATGCGTTTGACTGGCCGGGTTACGGACAGTCCTCGCGACCAGGCGCCGAGCGCTTCTCCTATGCGCCAAAGGATTATGCCCATGTGCTGGAGGACTACATCCGCGCGTCTGGCATCGACAGTTCGAAGCTGGTGATTTATGCGACCGATATCGGGGCCTTGCCGGCGCTGCTGGCAGCATTGGAGCAACCGAATATCGCGAGAGAAATCATCGTTGGCGACTTTGCCCCGTTCAACCGTCCACAGTACATGTACTCAAGCCTGCAGGGTCTGAAGTCCAAACCTTCGTCTGACGCCGTGCATGCCGCGATGAACACGAACCGTGATGAAATCCTGGCAAACACGTTCTTCCGCGGCATGTCGCCGGAGGAGCACTACGCGTTGCCGCAACAGTTCAGGGACGATATGGCGAAAGGGTGGGGCGGTGATGTCACATCGGCAGACGCCTTCTACCACTACTACTCTTACTTCACCCGCGACCAGGACTACTTCGAAGCCAATATGGCAAAGCTGAAAGTCCCCGTGAAGGTGGTGTGGGGCGAGCAGGATATCTACATCAAGAAGGAAATGGGCGTCGAGTACGCGAACCGCAACGGTGTGAAGCTTACGATTCTCCCTAAACTCGGCCATTATCCGCATCTGCAGGCGCCTGAACAAACGGTGGACGAAGTTAGGGCCGCGTTTAACGCGGGCGGCAATCCCGCGAGTGAGTAGAGCTGGTGCGCCGTCGGTGCGCCCGGCGGCATCCATTGACGTATGATGCATATACACGCATCTACACTTTAAAGCAGCGTATGACTACCAAACCACTGAACAAGCCGCCGTTGCAGCCCGACCTGATCGAGGAGGTAACCGAGCACTGTTTGCTCACGCGAACGCGATCCATTTCGCGTGTCGTGACCAGCATCTATGATCAGGCACTTCGTTCATACGACGTTAATTCGTCGCAATTCTCCATGCTCGTCCTGATTGCCAAAATGAACGGTGGCAGCCGCGCTGAAATAGGCCGTGCCAATCATCTCGAGCGATCGACTTCAACGCGCAATCTTCAGTTGCTGCTGGACCAAGGTTGGATTGAGGAGTTGGTTCCTACGCAAGGACGCAGTCGTCCCATCGTGCTGTCCGATGCCGGGCGTAAATTGCTGGTGACCGCCATGCCGGCCTGGCGTGCGGCTCAGCAGGCGGCGAAAAGGATGTTCGGTAAAGAAGGTGTCGCTGCCTTGTTGTCGATCGCGAACAGGTTGCCGGCGGACTAGCGTGCCGCCACGGGGGTGTGCATCGTGCGTTCCAGGCGAAGTTACTGGAACTGGCTAGACACGCGACGCAAGAAGCCTGATCCCGGCAATCCCGAATACTACGGCGAGGCACCCTTCCAGTGCGCGCCGGGTCCGCAGGTACATCCTGCGAGCCGAGTCCGTCGAAAACAGTATGGCGTAGCCGCCGAACACCAAACATCCAATGACCGCACAGCCGGCAACCAGAGCACCATGGGCAGATCCCGCGGTGTTCGACGATAGGGCAACAATTGAAACCCAAACGAGGATGGCTTTCGGATTGGTGAGATGGAGCGTCGCTCCGCGGGCGTAGACGCCCGTCAATGTCTGTGTTCGTTCCAGCTTCATGGCGGATGCATCTGCTGTCGCAAGGGCATTGCGCCCGGACTTGAAGGCTAGCCACAAGAGATATAGGCCACCAAAAATTTTCACCGCAATGATGAACTGAGAATAGGCGATCAGGGCAGCCGACACGCCTAGCGTAGCCACCGTTGCCCAAAACATGGACCCGGAGACGACACCGAGTGCGAATATCAATGCGGCCTTCCGTCCGTGACTGGCCGCGAGAGAGATGATTGCGAGGTTGCTCGGCCCGGGACTCGCGGTGCCAACGAAATACGCCGCGTAGGCAAGCAGCAGGTTTGTCGAGAAGTAGGCGTTTCCAGTCATGTTTGGGATCCACAAAATTGCTGGTGCGAAGATAGCATCGCTTTTCAGAGGGCGACTATTCATCACAATGTTGATAAGCCGTGAAGCAGAACTTCACAGTCAGGCAGGGCGCACTCGATGGCGTCGAGGTGTTCCTGAGCGTTGCCCGGCATCGCAGTTTTCGCAGGGCAGCCTCGTGTCCCAGCGCTTGAATTTTTGCGCGCCCACCTCCCCCGAAAGCCCCCTTGGCTGATCAGTCCCGCAGCAAACCTTCTGCCACCAGTGCTTCCCGGACTTTCGGGCGACCAACCACGCGTTGCTGAAACGCAGTAATAGCGGATAGCCCCGATAAATCCAGGCCAACGTGTCTTGCCCAATTTGTAATCGTGAACAGATAAGCGTCGGCGACTGAGAATTGCTCTCCCAGCAACCAAGGCTTGGGTGTCAGGGATCGCTCCACTAGTGCGTAATATTTGAAGAGTGCTTCGCTCCTTTCGCTGCGGATCCGTTCGGGCGTCGTGGGATTGAAGAGCGGGGCGTAATTCGTGTGCAAATCCGAATTAATGAAACCAAGCCATTCCTGCAGGCGATAGCGTGCCATCGTCCCATTGCGAGGAACGAGATCGTGTTCTGGCTTCAAGTCCGCGAGGAACTGCATGATTGCAGGCCCTTCCGTAAGAAAACTCCCGTCGTCCAGTTCGAGCACTGGCACGTTTCCCTTTGGATTGATTGCGAGAAAGTCGATTTCGCCTCGCGTGCGCTTCGACGACATGTCTACTTTCTCGAGTTCAATGGCGATACCGAGTTCGCGTGCGACGATATGTGACGCAAGCGAGCACGCTCCCGGCGAGTAATAAAGCTTCATGTTGGGTCCTGACAGGGCAGTAAAACATTTGCGCGACGATCGAACCAGCCTGATCGTCGCGCGCATCAGCGAGTAATGGTCCATAGGACGCAATGAGCAGTCCGCGCCGATGTAATCCGGTAACTTCCAGATTACGAAGCACTAGGGGGATGGCTGATTCAGAAGCTTGCTCAACGGCTTCAGTGGGCCTATTGGGAGCAGCGAGAATGTCATCAAGTGCGCTTTCCCCAAGGGAAGTGCCTCAAGCATTTCATGCGCTTGACCGACGTCCGTGACGTTCAGGATGAATGCCACCCCAGGCTGGTCCTGCAATGAATACCACTGGTCGATCTTGCCCTCGAGGTAGAGCTGCGCCGTCTCGCGAACCTCGGTTGGAAGAGTATGTTGGACAAGTTGCATGTCCGTGCCTGGCGGAAAGGTGCCAATAGCCAATATCTTCGTGATTGGCGTGGTTGGCATCGGAGTGGGTTGTGCCATGGAGACTCCAGCAAAAGTGATCAGCACAGAGGCTGTTGTGAAATTAAGAAGAGAGCGTTTCATCCAGCGTCCAGCACCGACATGTCGGCCAGGACTTCGGCCCAGGGCCGTGAGTGCAGCTTCCAGTCGTTCAACCAGACCGGTCGCGCGATAGTGTTTGCGCACGCCGTCAAGACCACCAGTCATTGCATCATCCTCACTCCTGAATTGCTGGAGCCAAGATACCATCGCTTTTCACGAGCGACTATTCATCGCAATGTTGATAAGCCGTGAAGCGGAATTTCACAGTCAGGCGTTGTGCACTGGTCGCTGAAGTAGAGCGTCAAGCTGCCCGGCCGCTTCCAGTGCTTTCAGATCGTCAAACCCACCGACATGCGTCGCACCGATGAAAATCTGCGGTACCGTGCGCCGGCCGGTTCTTTCGGCCAGAGCGGATGCTGCAACTCGGTCGCCATCGAGGGTAATTTCGTCGAACGATACACCTTTGACTTTCAGAAGAGATTTGGCGGCCATGCAATATGTGCAGTTGGATGTGGTGTAGATCGTGACAGTTTTCATGAAAAAATCCCTTCCTTAACTATGGTTTAATCCGCTTGGCGGTTCGGATTGCGACAATCACACATGGCGACTTGAAGGCAGAAACGACAACGCAGCGGCCCACGAAAGGTGCTCTACAGGACCCCGTCGGTGTCAATCATGGATTGATTGTCATCAGGTGGTACTGGCAAAGCACTTAGCACTGAAGTTTAAGGATGCAACAAACAACCGGCCATGCTCCTCCGGCTCAAAGACATGCTCCATCGTCTCAACATGCGTGGAGTGGCAGGCGATTTGACCCGATATGGATTCCTGATGAAACAGAGGAGACAGCGCGGCGGTATAACTGCCTGGGGGAGGCGAACCGGACCCGCCACCGGTTCATGCATGGCCCGGTGCCCGTGACAAGCCACACTGATATGGGAGAGAGTGGACAGGTAATCCGGCGCTTCTGCGGCGGATTCATCAACCTATCGCGCCCGGCATGCCGGGCGCTTTGCATTTCATCGGCGTGACGCCGACTTGCGGTGAATCAGAACAAACCGAAATCGTCGTTGCTGTCGGGAATCGCGTTAAGCACGTCTTGCAGCCCGCGCCACCCAATCCAGGCCAGCCATCCGGCAAGACTGGCGGCGAGCAAGGGCCCGCGGCGCCCGCCCGCGCTTACGCGCGCAGGCGGCGTCCGGCGTGCGTGAGCGGCCTTGTGTGAATGGGGCATTGCGCGTAGCAAAGGGCAGGTATGCATAAAGTATCTCCTTGCGCGAGCACGGTTCAGCGCGCCGCTTCGGCCGCCCTGGCAGCCGCGGCCACGCGCGGAAGGATCGCCGCGAACACCTCCGCCAGTTTCGTCGTACCGAAGCGCCGCTCGCTGCGCTGCGCTTGCACGTCGATGCGGCCCGCGTTGTGCGCGTCGTAGAGGTCGGTAATCAGGCGCGCGTAATGCTCGCCGAGCCCCGCGCCCTGCAGCATGGCATTCCATTGGTCGCGCGGCACCTCGCGTGCGGCGACCTCACGGCCCGCCAGGTCGCTGATGGTGCGCGCCACGTCCAGCGCGCTGACGCGCTCATCGCCCTCGATGCTGACGACGCGCGGCGAGCCCTGCCGCGCGCTGTCCTCGAGCAGCAGGTCGGCGGCGAGCAGGCCTACATCCTGTGCGGCCACGGTCGGAAACCGCTTGCTCAACGGATGGTGCAGACTCGGCAGCACGCCGCAGGCAAGCGCGGTGGGCAACGTGCGAGCCCAGTTATGCATGTGTTCCGCCGCTCGCAGAAACGTCAACCGTGCGTCGACGGTTTGCAGTTGCGTTTCGAGGTAGTGGAACAGCGTGGTGATGCCCGTGCCGCTCTCGTGTTCCGCGCCATAGTCGGACAGCGCGAGGACGTGTTGCGGCGGGGCCGCGCGCAGGGCCGCGACGCTTGCGTCGATCATGTGCCGCATTGCATCAGCAGGGTCGGTGTGCGCATGCGGCACTGGACACAGTAGCTGCACGGCGTGCGCGCCTTCAATGGCACGAGCCACCGCTGCGGTGTCGAACAAATCGGCGACGGCGATCTCGCAGCCGATTCCGGCGAGGAATTCGCCCTGTTTTTCGTTGCGCACCACCGCGCGCACCGTGCGGCCGGCCCGGCGCAACGCCGCCGCGCTTGCTTTGCCGACATTGCCGGCGGCTCCAAAAATCACGAACACGTTGTGCTCCTTGTTGGATCGGTATGGCGTCATCTTAGGGATGCAGCGATCCGCGAACGCGCGGATACGGATGGTTCCCCACAGATTTGGATGATTGTTTTCAGGTAGCGCCGCCAATATTGCTGCACTAAGTGGTGCAATACCGGCGTGGAATTTCGTAGAGTCCAGCAAAGCCGCGAAAAACGCCGCACAATGCACACACGCCACGCACGCTGTGCCGCCATCCACGAGGAAAGTTATGAATGCCGTGACACCGTTACCGCAACCGCACAGTGGTTCCCGCATTGCGTTGCGCTCCAGCAAGGGGCTCGGCTGGCGGGGTTTCGGCGCGGAATTGACGACCGTGTCGGCCGGGCTGCACCGCCTGCCGGCATTCAACTATCACCGGGTCGGCGTGCATGTCGGCGCGCCGGTCAGGGCACGTTGCCTGTGTAACGGGCAGCGCTACTCGCGCCTTCAGGCGCATGGCGATGCAGACGTGATTCCCGCGGGGCTCGACGGCCAGTGGAGCGATGAAGAGGCCTGCACGATATTCGGCGTGTGGTTCAGCGAGGGCTTCGCCCAGCGGACCGTTGAGCAATTGGCGTTGAAATCGGCCGATGCGCAACTGCGCCCGCAACTCCAGATGCGCGACGCGCGTTTTCAGCATCTCGCCTGGGCATTGCACGCCGAACTCGAAGCGGACGAAGCATCCGATCCGCTGTACGCCGAGAGTCTGTGCACCGCGATGGTGGTGCGCCTGATCGGCGGCGCGCCGGCGCTCGAGAACCGGCGGGGCACGCTTGCGCCGAAAATGGCCGCGCGCGTGATCGAGTTTATCGAAGCGCATCTCGACCAGCGTCTCACGCTAAGCGAACTGGCCGCGCTAGCCGGCTTGAGCGTGCCGCATTTCAAGGTGCTGTTTCGCGAAACGTTCGGCACGCCGGTGCATCAGTACGTGGTGCAACGCCGGGTGGAGCGCGCGAAGACACTGCTGCTGCAAGGTAAGCTGAGCGCGAGCCAGATCGCGCTGGATAGCGGCTTCGCGCATCAGAGTCATATGGCGCACTGGATGGGACGCCTGTTGGGCGTGACGCCGCGCGATCTGATCAAGTCAGGCGCCGTGGCAGGTTCACCGTCGGGCCGCATTGTCGAACTCGATCCTCGCAATGCGCGCCGCATTGCAACCCCGCAATAAGCGTTCAGTACACAGTGCGGCACGGGCCGTTTGGAGTTCTCGCTCTATTGCTCTCAATCCATTTCCATAGCTAAATACGCGGACTTCGCAACCGGAGTCCGTCGCATGTCGAAATCGAAAGGTTCGCGCTTCGCCAGTTGGGCCATCGCCGCTGCACTGATCCAAACACCGCTTGCGATTCTCCTCACGCTCGCTCCACCGGCCGGCGTCGATCACGCCGTGGCCGCGACGTCGACCACCGCCGGCGACGACTACGCTGCCACGCGTTATCCGATCATTCTCGTGCACGGCCTCACGGGCACGGACAAGTACCTTGGCGTGCTCGACTACTGGTACGGCATTCAGTCCGACCTTCAGCAACATGGCGCCACGGTGTATGTGGCGAATCTCTCCGGCTTTCAGAGCGACGACGGCCCCAATGGCCGCGGTGAACAACTGCTCGCCTACGTGAAGCAGGTGCTGGCCGCCACCGGCGCGCAGAAGGTGAACCTGATCGGCCACAGCCAGGGCGGCCTGACCTCGCGTTACGTCGCCGCGGTCGCGCCGGAACTCGTCGCCTCGGTGACGACGATCGGCACGCCGCATCGCGGCTCGGAGTTCGCGGATTTCGTGCAGGCCGCGTTGCAAAAAGATCCGACCGGTCTGTCGACGCCGATCATCGGCACCTTCGCAAATATATTCGGTATCCTGACGAGTAGCACGCACAACACGAATCAGAACGCAGTGGCCGCACTGCAGACGCTGACCACCGCCAATGCCGCGGCGTATAACCTGCGTTATCCGAGTGCGGGGCTCGGCGCACCGGGTACGTGCCAAACCGGCGCGGCAACCGAAACCGTCGGCGGCAACACACACCTGCTGTACTCGTGGGCGGGCAGTGCCATCCAGCCGACGTCGCTGCTCGGCATTCCCGGTGCGACCGACACGAGCGTGGCGCCGCTCGATACCGCTGATCTGCTGGATCCGTCGACACTGGTTCTGTACGGCACCGGCACCATCATGCTGAGCCGCCAGTCAGGGCAGAACGATGGCCTCGTCTCCGTGTGCAGCGCGCTTTACGGCAAGGTGCTCGGCACGAGCTACAAGTGGAACCATCTCGACGAGATCAACCAGTTGCTCGGCGTGCGCGGCGCGAACGCGGCGGACCCGGTGGCCGTGATTCGCACGCAGGCGAACCGGCTCAAGACGCAGGGTGTCTGAGCGGATGCGGCGACTGAAAGCGCGGCGGCAGCGGGGCAGTGCGCGCAGTCAGTGGCTCGCGTTCGTGGCGGTGGGGGCGATATCGGCGGGCGGCGCGTGGTGGTTGAACGGCGCGCCGTCATCGCATGATGCGTCCACGGTTCGTGAAGTTGAGACTTCAAGACAGGCGCGCGTAGTGCCTCCTTCGGACCCGGCCGTCAACGTTGCTGCACGAGGTGACTTGCCGGCATCGCTCGACGGCTCTACGCCGCCGCGCCTGACGACCGATGGCCGCGGTCATCTGGCGCGCACGCGCGCGGTGCGCGACTTCTTCGACTATTTCCTGACGACGCCAGACGAAGTGTCGCCCGCGACGCTCGATGCGCTGGTTCGCCGCCAGATCGCCGCGCAACTCGACGGCACGCCGGCCGCCGGCGACGCGCTCGACGTCTGGCAGCGCTACACCGCCTATCGCACTGCACTCGGGCAGTTGCCGCAAGCCGCATCGGCGCTCACGCAAAGCGGCGCAAAAATGGACGTCGACGCGCTGCAACTCACGCTGGATCAACGCGATGCGCTGGGTGTCCGTCTGATGGGCGAATGGAACGTGCCGTTTTTCGGCGCGCAATCGCAGCGGCAACATACCGATCTGGCGCGGCTGCGCATCGCGTCGGATCCCACCTTGAACGACGCGCAGAAAACCGCCCGTCTGGCCGCGCTGGATGCAACGTTGCCCGCGGACACCCGCGCGGCGCTCGAGCGCACGCATGAACAGCAGACCGCGCTCGACGCTATCAACCTGGCGCAACAACAGGCGCGCCAGCCCGGCGGTTCGCTCGATACGCTGCGTGCACAGATCACGCAAACGCTGGGGCCTGAAGCGGCGGAGCGCGCCGTGCAGATGCAGCAAGCAGACGATGCCTGGCAAGCCCGTTACGCCGACTACGCGCGCCAGCGCGACCAGATCGGCCAGCAGGATTTGCCGCCGCAGCAGCGCGACGCGCAGATTGCGCAACTACGCCAGCAGTTCTTCACCAATCCGGGCGAGGCCATGCGCGCGGCCTCGCTCGACCGTGGCCGCGCGCCGGGCAACTGAATCACCGCACGGCGTGCCGTGCCGCAGCCAATCCGGCACCCAATCCGGCGCTCAACCGCGCTCAACCCGGTGCCGCCCCCGTCAACTGTGCATAGACGTCGTGCGACAGTTGCAGCAACTGCGCCCGATCGATCCCGCCTGACACCGCATAGCCGAAGTCGCCGTCGATCCAGTAGAACACGTTCACCGGCCCGTCCTGATACAGCTTGAACGCGGTCGTGTTGGCGTTCTGCTTGCGGCGCGAGATGCACAGCGTGACGCGCTCGCCGTTCGGTCCGCGATACATGAACTGCGCGGTCGGGCCGTCGGCGCCGGGCAGCAGGCGTCCACCCGAAAGAGCGAAGCCGCTCTTCGCGAGAATTGGCGGATGAACGTTGGTGCCGAGCCGGTTGGAGAGCCACTGCACGAAATCCTGTTCGTGATCGGCGCTCATATCGGCCGGCCGGTCAACGGCGGGCATGTAGACCACATGCGCCACCGCCGCCTGGTGCGCGAACATTTCGGTGCTGTCCGCGCTGACGGGGCGCGTGGCGGAGTGGCCGTTCACGGCGGGCGCAATCATGTCTTGCCCCATATGTGTGCCCACGCCAATGCCCACGCCCAGCAGCAGCGCCGCCGCCATTCCACCGAACTGCGCGAACCGCGGCCAGTTCGCGGCCTCGCGCCAGCGGCGCGGCGCGGGCGCCAGCAGGCGCTTGGGCACGGGCTCGCTCAGTACGCGGTCGTAGCGCTCATGGAACATGCTGTTCAGCGAAAAATAATCGCTGACGCGCGCGGCAAGTTCGGGATTCTGTTCGAGGGCGCGCTCCACATCCGCACGGCGTGCGTCGGACAGCGTGCCGTCCACGTACGCGTGCAGTTCTTCTTCGCCGATCGGCATGTGTTGGTCGCTCATCGCACCACCTTTAATTTTGCGCCGGGCTGAGAGCCCGCCATCAATGCCCGAAGCCGCTCGCGTCCGCGCGACAGGCGCGACATCACCGTGCCGATCGGAATGTTTAGTGCGAGCGCCACGTCGGCATAGCTCATTTCCTCGAGGCCCACCAGAAGCACGACCTCACGCTGTTCTATGGGCAGGCGCTGCAACGCGTAGTCGAGATCGCGCATTTCCAGCGAACGGGTCTGCGCGGGCGCCACGGCGAATTCGCTTTCATGCACGCTGTCGTCGTCGACGGCCACGTGAATCGCGCGTGCCGAGGCCTTGCGCGCCTGATTGGCGAACACGTTGTGCATGATCGTAAACAGCCACGCGCGCAGATCGGTGCCGGGCTGGAACATGCCGGTGCGCCCGAGCGCGCGTTCGAGCGTGTCCTGCACCAGATCGTCGGCGAGGTCGCGATTGTTGATCAGCGCGCGGGCATAGCGCCGCAAACGCGGCACATGCTCCATCAGATCGTCACGAACATCCATTTGTCATCCCAATCGTGGGGCTCGTCGTGTGCACGAGGCGGGCGCCGGCCGGCGTGGCCGAGAGACGCATTCGAACTGCAAACACACGTGCAGCCATTTTATTCCCCGTCTTGCATGAAAAACGCGAAACGCGTGCGTGGCTCAGCGCGTCGTCAAGACGTCGGCGGCGCGCATCAGGCCGTGGCTGCGGGCGTCGCCGGCCAGCACGAAGCGTTGCGCGCGCGCGCTCCAGAGCAGCAGACGAATCTCGCCGATGCGGCGGGCGGACCACTGCGGCTGTGCCGGGGCGAACGGCGCCCAGGCCGAAAGCAGCACCACGGGCTGACTGTCGCGGTTCAGATAGACAAATTCGTCAATGCGTTGAAGTGGGCCGGGCGACGTCGCCTTCCGGTCCACGAGGCGCAGTCCGATTGCCGCGAGGTCCGGCGCGATCGGATCGGCCCGCGTCGGCGAAGCGGCGGAAAACCCCGCGGCGGCGGTTTCCGCCAGCGCCATGACGGCGGCGTTGTTGAGCGACTGGGCGGATACCTGGGCGGCCGCGAGCCAGCCGCTTGCCACCGCCAGCGTCAATGCGAGCGCCGCCAGCGTGTTGACGAGCTTGCGGAGGTGGCGCGCGGTGCCGATCCGCCCGAACCTGCGGCGCCATGGACCGGGCTGGGCCGCTACGGGTTCGTCGGTGGTTTGAAAGGCGGCCTGGACCTGCGCGTTCAGCCTGCCGTAAAACGCCACCCGGCGCGCTTCCGCCGGTTCCTTGCTCAGATACGCCTGCAGAAATGCGGCGCGCTCGGGCATCAGCGTGCCGTCGGCGTAGGCCTGAATGTCGGCTTCGGAAATCGGCGAGTTGGATGGGGTGTAGGTGGTCATGGCGTCGGCTTGCATCGGTTGTCCGCTATCGAAGTGCGAACACATTCGGAGCCGGTTTATTCCCACTTCCAACTATGTTTTTGCCGAGGCGCCGAGGCAGGAATAAAAGCCGCGAACCCGTGGTTCTCCCTCATGCAAACCCGCACAAAACTCGCTGGAGTTCATCATGAAGAAAGTGGCTGTTTCCGCATTATCCGTCGTGGCGCTCGTTACGTTTGGTCTTTCTTCGAGTGCTTTTGCAGAAGGCAAGACGCGTGCTGAGGTGTACCAGGAATTGATTCAGGCTGAGCAGAACGGCTTGAATGACGTCACCGATACCTCGTACCCGGGCGTCAATCCGATATTCGCGCAGCAGGTCGCGCAGCACAAGCAAGCGCTCGCCGCCGAAGCACGGATGGATCACGTCGCGAGCGCGCCGGCGGTTAGCGCCAAGTGAGGGGCGCGACAACCGGCGCGCGCGAGGAACGGGCGCGCCGGTAATCGGATGGAATAGATCGCCGATTGGTGTGTTTGCTCCTGTGTTTGCCCGCCAAGCGCATCCATCCGAGAGAGGAGTTGTCGTGACGCAACCACCCGTTCCCCACGCCGCGCCGGTCTGCGTGCCATGCAGATTCGCCGTGATCGGCGCGGCCGTGCTCGCGCTCGCCGGCGGCTTTGCCTATACGGCGGGCTGGCTGACACCTGCGCGCCTTACCGCGCCGCGCATCATCGACACGTTCCAGACGGTAGCCGGTCAGCCGCATCCGGGCTACCGGCGCAACCATGCCAAGGGGCTGTGCATCGAGGGATATTTCGCCAGCAACGGCGCGGGCGCGGCAGTTTCGCATGCGCTCGTGTTCGCGCCGGGCCGCACGCCGGTCACGGGCCGGTTTGCGGTGCCCGGCGGCAACCCGTCCGCGCCCGATACCAGCACGCCGGTGCGCAGCATGGCGTTGTTATTCCAGTTGCCCGACGGCGAACAATGGCGCACCGGGATGAATTCGATCCCTGTTTTCGCGGTGCATACCCCGGAACAGTTCTATCAACAACTGGTCGCCGCCAAACCCGATCCGGCGACCGGCAAACCGGACCCCGCCAAACTCAAGGCGTTTTACGCCGCGAATCCCGAGACGCGGCCGTTCCAGGCCTGGGTGAAAGCGCACCCGCCGTCCTCGAGTCTGGCGAATGCCGCGTACTACGGCATCAACGCGTTCCGCTTTACGGATGCCTCCGGCACGACGCGCGCGGTGCGCTGGGCGATGGTGCCGCAGACACCTTATGCACCGGTCACCGACGCGCAAAAGGCCGAAAAGAATTTTCTCGCGGCCGACCTCGATCAGCGCCTGCAAAACGGACCGCTGCGCTGGCATCTGATCCTGAGCGTCGCGCAGCCTGGCGACCCGACGGGCGACGCCACGTTGCAATGGCCCGCCGACCGGCAGCAGATCGACGCGGGCACACTGGTGATCGAGCGCACGACGTCGCAGGAAGACGGCGCCTGCCGCGACGTCAACTTCGATCCGACTATCCTGCCGGCAGGCATCCGGCCCTCGGACGATCCGCTGCTTGCGGCGCGCTCGGCCGCCTATGCGCAGTCGTATCAACGCCGCACGCGTGAGGAAGCGTTGCATCCCGCGATTCATCAAGTCCCGTCTACCGGAGATCATTCATGATGCCGACGCGTACCCATTTCAGTCCGCTCGCGCGCCTGCTGCATTGGACGATGGCGCCTCTCATCATCGCGATGCTCTTTATCGGCGTGGGGATGGTGGCGACCGTTTCGCGCGCGCACGACACGCTGATTGCGATTCACCGGCCGCTTGGCATTGCGCTGTTGCTGTTGGTGCTGCTGCGCGCGGGCGTGCGCCTCACACGCCGCAGCCCGCCATTGCCTGAGGATATGCCCGCGACGCAGCGCCGGGCGGCCATGGCCTCGCACGTCGTGCTGTATGTGTTGATGGCGGCGATGCCGTTGATTGGCTGGGGCATGCTGTCCGCGGCAGGTTATCCGGTCATGCTATACGGTCCGCTGCATTTGCCGCCGATCGCGCCGCATGATGTCCGGCTGTTCGCGCTGCTGCGCGCGTTGCATACGTGGCTCGCGTTCGCATTGTTCGCGACGGTCCTGCTGCATCTCGCGGCGGCGCTGTTTCACGGGCTGATCCGCCGCGACGGCGTGTTCTCCAGCATGGCGCGCGGCGGACGTTAGCTCGGGCGTTACGTCTTCACGTCAGGCCCTCGTTTCACTCCTTCACGCGCGCCGAACGCGGGTCGTAAGGCGCCTTCAGATGCACGGTTGCCGGCAGCAGTTCGCCGGCGACGTCGATCGCATAGTGGCCGCTCGTCAGATACGCGGCATCCGCCACGCCGTCGGGATTGTTCACATAGCCCATCGCGACCGGACAGCCGAGCGTGTGCCCGAATGCCGCCGAGCTCACGAAACCCACGGGCTTGCCGTCGCGCAGAATCGCTTCGCCGCCCCACAGCATGCGGTCGCTGGCGCCGTCGGCGGTCAGCACGACCATGCGGCGGCGCAGCGGTTCGTCGCGCAGTTTCAGCAGCGCCTCGCGGCCACGGAACGGGATGTCCTTGTCGAGCTTGCAGGCGAACGCCAGACCCGCTTCGAACGGATTCGTGTCCGGCGTGAGTTCGCGGCCCCAGGCACGATAGCCTTTCTCGATGCGCAACGAGTCGATCGCGTAGTAGCCCGCGTTGACGAGGCCGAACGCCTTGCCGGCAGCGTGCAGCGTCTCGTACACGCCAACTGCGAATTCAACCGGCACGTACAGCTCCCAGCCCAGTTCGCCGACATAGGTGAGGCGGGTGGCGCGCACGGTCGCATAGCCGAGGTCGACCTCGCGGCTCTGGCCGAAGGCAAACGCCGCGTTGCTCCAGTCCGCTTTCGACACGCTCTGCAACAGCTCGCGTGAACGCGGGCCCATCACGGCGAGCACCGCATATTGCCCGGTGACGTCGACGAGCGCGCAGTGCCGGTCGTGCGGAATGGCTTTTTCGATGGTGTCGAAATCGCGTGTGGTTTGCGCGGTGCCGGTGACGAGCAGGTATTGGTCGTCAGCGAGACGCGTGAGCGTGAAGTCCGACTCGTAGGTGCCGCGCTCGTTGAGCATGCCGGTGTAGACGGTGGTGCCGTTGGGCACGTCCACGTCGTTGGCGACGATCTCCTGCAGCACGCTTTGCGCGTCGCGTCCCTTGACGAGAAATTTGGAGAACGACGTCATGTCGAACAGCGCAACGCCTTCGCGGCAAGCGCGATGTTCGGCGCCGCTCCACGGCAGCCAGTTCTGCTGGCCGAACGCGTAGTCGATTTTGGCCTCGGCGGGCGAGGGCGCGAAAAAGTTGGCGCGCTCCCAGCCCATCTTGCTGCCGAAACAGGCGCCGTCGTCGCGCAGCAGCGAATATAGCGGCGAGCGGCGAAATGGCCGCGCGCTGTCGAGTTCGCGATTGGGCCACGGCATCGCGTAGTGCAGGCCGAGGGTTTCCTTCACGCGATCGTGCAGCCACGTGTCGTTGCCATTGAAGCGCGCGAAGCGCCGGATATCGACCGGCCACAGGTCCATGGTCGGCTCGCCCGCGACGATCCATTCGGCGAGCGCCATGCCCGCGCCGCCCGCCGAGGCGATACCCATCGAATTGAAGCCCGCGCCGACGAAAAAACGCCGCAATTCAGGCGCTTCGCCGAGCATGAAGTTGTTGTCGGGCGTGAACGACTCCGGGCCGTTATAGAACTGCCGCACCTGCGCGGTTTCGAGCGCGGGCACGCGCTGCAGCGCGTTTTCCATCAGGATTTCGAACTGATCCCAGTCGTCCGGCAGCAATTGAAACTCGAAATTCTCGGGAATGCCGTTCATGCCCCACGGCTTCGCGTCCGGCTCGAAGCCGCCCATTACGAGGCCGCCCACTTCTTCCTTGAAGTAGATGAAGCCGTCCGGGTCGCGCATGACCGGCAGGTCCGGATGCACGCCGGCAATGCGCTCGGTAACGATGTAGTAATGCTCGGCCGAATGCAGCGGCACCGTGACGCCGCACAAACGCCCGACGGCTTTGGCCCACTGCCCGGCGCAATTCACCACGATGTCCGCGCCGATCGTGCCTTCTTCGCCGTCCTTGTTGCGCCACGCGAGGCCGCTGACTTCGCGCGCGCCATGCGAACCGCCGGCCTGGCCGTCCTGTGCAGCGCGCGTGTGGATCGCGGTGACGCGGGTATTTTCGACGATGCGCGCGCCGCGCATGCGGGCGCCACGAGCGAGGGCCTGGGTCAGGTCGGTGGGGTTCGCCTTGCCGTCGCCGGGCAGCCAGACGGCGCCCAGCAGATCGTCGGTGCGCATGACCGGCCACAGTTCGCCGGCTTCGCGCGGGCTGATCACGTCGCACGCCACGCCGTAGGCGCGCGCAACGGCGGCAGTGCGCTTGAGTTGCGTCATCCGCTCGGCGGTGCGGGCCACCGAGAGCGAGCCGCACTGCTTCCAGCCGGTGGCAAGGCCGGTGTCGGCTTCGAGTTCGGCGTAGAGCGCGGTGGAATAGCGGATCAGTTTCGTCATGCTCTCCTGGGCGCGCAGCTGGCCGACGAGTCCGGCTGCATGCCACGTCGTGCCGCAAGAGAGCTGGCCCTGTTCGAGCAGCACCACATCGGTCCAACCCAGTTTCGTCAGATGATAGGCAACGGAGCAGCCAATGATCCCGCCACCAATGATGACGACGCGGGCATGGGTAGGAATGTGTGTTGACATGTGTGGGAATGCGTGGAAAAAGTGTGCCTAGATTGCCGCAAAAAAACACGAAATGCAACGAGCAATTGATGGTGCTGGAATTGCCGTTGTGTCATGTCGCCGTCACATTAAGGAATGCGTCGCGGCGGTTTGGCCAAGGTCTGCAGATGACCTCCGGCACCGGAAGCGTTGGCGCATGAAGTGTGGCTTTTGTTGGGAGTGTGTGGCTATTTACCCCGCCGAATCGTGACTTTTGCTAGACTCCGGCGAACAGTCACTCTCTCATTGCCATGTTCTCCAGCCAGCGCCAAGCCGAGATCCTGCGGCTCGTACATGAGCAGCGCACCTGCACGATTACCGATCTGGCTGGCCGTTTCGCCGTGTCGGACGAGACCATCCGCCGCAATATCAAGCCGTTGATCGCGGAGGGCCTGCTGATCAAAGTCCACGGCGGCGTCATGCTGCCCGAGCGTCTCGACGAGCCGCCGTTCCAGCGGCGCATGGTGGCGAGCCAGGAGGGCAAGCAGGCAATCGGCGCGCGCATCGGCGAGTTGGTGCGGGACGGCGATTCGCTGATCCTGGAAGGCGGCACGACGTGCCTGCATATTGCCCAGGCGCTCGCCGCGCGCTCGCGGCTCACGGTCGTGACCAACTCCATCGAGGTCGCTCGCGTACTGGCCGCGCGCAACGGCAACCGGGTATTTATCGCGGGCGGCGAGTTGCGGGCCGACGATTGCGCGTCGGTCGGCGACAGCGCGCTGGCTTTCCTGCGCCAGTTCCACGTGCGCTACGCGATTGTTTCGGTCACCGCGATCGACATGCAGGGTCGGTTCATGGACGCGCTGCCTGCCGACGTGGCGTTTTCGCTGGCGGCCTTCGCTCAGGCCGAGCGGCGCGTCGTCGCGGCGGATCACGCGAAGTTCGGGCATAGCGCGCTGGTGCACGCGTTCGGCGCGGAAGGCGTCGATCTGCTGGTGACAGATCAGCCGCCGGCGCCCGCGCTTCAGCAAGTGTTCGCGAGCGCCGGGCTGGAACTCATGGTGGGTACGCAGGCGCCGCCACAGCCAATTCCATCCAACGCGTAAAATGGCCGGTTACCACAGGCATTTGATGCCCGGCCGCCATGCGCCGGCAGACGCGTACCGTCTGCCGAACTGACTCCTTGCCCGGCCGGCTGCCTCCGCAGGCTTGAATAGGATTGGACGCCGATGTCGTCAGTTTTCTTTGATCGGGAACGGATAGCAGACTGGCTTGGGGACCACACGGTCGCCAAGGCGCACGGGGTTGGCGCCGTGACTAACTTGAAATGGCAGGGCAACACGCTCAGCGGCAACGTGCAGGGTACGCAGCGGCTTCCCTATAAAACACGGGTGCGTTTCCGTACCGACGGCGGTTCACCCTGGGCGCAGGGCGACTGCTCCTGCCCGGTCGGCAGTAACTGCAAGCACGTCGCCGCGCTGCTGCTCGCCGAACTCGAGTATCACGACGAGATGGACCACATCACGCACGTCGCGATGGACGAGGACGAGCGTGCCGGCGAGTTCCTGCCACAGCCCGTGGCGGACGGGGAATCGCCGCAGGGCGTGCGGCCCGAACTGGTCAGCTGGCTCGAGCGCTTCCGCGCACGCGCCGAGGCCGCGGATGCGCAAGCCCAGAAAGCGAACTCGCCACGCACCCAGACGCTCGCCTACCGGCTGAACTGGTCGGACTTCCATATGCGCCACGAGGTCGTGCTATACCGCGCGCGCTGCGATGCGCAAGGTGCGATCGTCGAGGTCGACGAGCCGTGGGGCAATGTGGAAGCCGCGCTGCTCAAACAGCCGAAGTTCGTCTCCGACGAAGACCTGTCGATCCTGCGCGGCCTGTGGCTCGGCCGTTCACGTGAAGATTTCGGCCAGTTCATCCTGCGCGGCACGAGCGGCGCGGAGATGCTGCAGAAGCTGATTGCCACCGGGCGTCTGTTTGCCGACTTCAAGCGTGCGCCCGGTCGCGACGGACTGGTCCCGCTGTCGCGCGCCGCCGACCGGCCCGGCCGGATCGAGTGGGAGCCGCTCGCCGACCGGCGTCTGCGGCCGGTGCTGTGCACCGAGCCGCGCGCCAGCATGGTCCTGCCGACCGAGCCGGTCTGGTATGTGGACGGCGTGGCCAATGAAGCGGGCGTCGTCCAGTTGTCGCTGCCGTTCCAGCAGTTGCCCGACTACCTGGCCATGCCGCCGATCTCGCTCGCCGAAGCGCCGCTGGTGGCCTCGGTGCTGCGCGAGATCTCGCCCGAACTGCCGCTGCCGCCCACTCAGGACACATCCGCGATTCGTGTGATCGACGTCGACCCCGTCCCGGTGCTCACGCTTAACAGCCACGCGCTGCCGTCCACGGCGAGAGCGGGACTGCGCAAGTCCGAGGCGATCGAGCTGGCCGGCGTGAGTTTCGACTACGACGGCGTCAGCATCAATGCGGATAGCAGCGTCACGCTGGTGCCGCTCCCTGGCGGCGACGTGATCCATATTCGGCGCCGCTACGAAGCGGAGAAAAAGCGTCTGCTCGAGTTGCGCAAGACCGGCTTGCAGAAAGTGCCAACCAGCCGGGTCTACGCGGCGCGGCTGCTGCCCGATACGATGCTCGGGCTGCCCGATGCCGAGGCGTGGTCCGCGTTCGTCAACGACGCCGTGCCGGAACTCGTGAACCAGGGCTGGCGCGTGACGATGGCGCCGGAGTTCCGCTTCAACGTGATCGAGATCGACGCGATCGAGGGCACCGCGCATCAGGCGGGCGACGGCTGGTTCGATCTGGAGATGGGCATCCGTATTGGCGAGCGCAACGTGCGGCTCGAGCCGCTGCTCGCCGACCTGTTCCGGCGCGACAAGCGCTGGTTGAGCGGCGCGCTCGAAACGATTGCCGACGATGAGCCGATCGAGTTGAAAACGGAAGAGAACAAGCGTCTGCGCCTGCGCGCCGACCGCCTGAAGCCCGTGGTGCGCGTGCTGGTCGATCTGTTCGACGCGCTCGGCGGGTCGCTGGCCGAAGGCGCGCCGCTGCGCGTGGCCTCCGTCGACGCCGGCCGGCTGGACGCGCTGAACGGCACGGGCCGCTGGCAATTCCGCGGCGACGATTCGATCCGCGAGCTGGCGCAGCGTTTGCAAGCGGGCCCGGGTCTGCATGAAGTGCCGGTGCCGCGTGGCCTGAAGGCCGAGCTGCGGGCTTATCAGCAACAAGGTCTGAACTGGATGCAGTTTCTGCGCGAGCAGGACCTGGCCGGCGTGCTCGCCGACGACATGGGGCTCGGCAAAACGGTGCAGACGCTCGCGCATATTCTTGCCGAGAAAGAAGCCGGGCGTCTGAACCGCCCGGCGCTGATCGTGGTGCCGACGACGCTCGTGCACAACTGGCGCGAGGAAGCGCGCCGCTTTGCGCCCGAGCTGAAGGTGCTGGTGTTGAACGGCCCGCAGCGCAAGGAGCGTTTCGAGCAGATCGGCGCACATGAACTGATCCTGACCACTTACGCGTTGCTGTGGCGCGATCAGAAGGTGCTGGGCGAACATGACTACCACCTGCTGATTCTCGACGAGGCGCAGTACGTCAAGAACGCCAGCACCAAAGCCGCACAGGCGATTCGCGGACTGCGCGCGCGGCATCGGCTGTGTTTGACGGGCACGCCGCTGGAGAATCATCTCGGCGAGCTATGGTCGCAGTTCGATTTTCTGCTGCCGGGTTTTCTCGGCAGCCAGAAGGACTTCACCAAACGCTGGCGTCAGCCGATCGAGAAGAACGGCGACGGCGTGCGCCGCGCGCTGCTGGCGCGCCGCATCCGGCCATTCATGCTGCGCCGTCGCAAGGACGAGGTCGCGAAAGAGTTGCCGGCCAAGACCACCATTGTGTGCTCGGTCGATCTGGAAGGCGCCCAGCGCGATCTCTACGAAACGGTGCGCACGGCGATGCAGGACCGGGTGCGCGCCGCGGTCAGCGCGCAAGGTCTCGCGCGCAGCCACATCATCGTGCTCGATGCGCTGCTGAAGCTGCGCCAGGTCTGCTGCGACCCGCGGCTGGTGCGTATGCTCAAGGCGGGTAGCGGGGGCGTCGAGACCGGTGCTCAACATGGAGCGCCGGACAAAGCGGAGAAGGGCGCGCGCGCCATGCGTTCGGCCAAGCTCGATCTGCTGCTGTCGATGCTGCCGGAACTGATCGAGGAAGAGCGCCGCGTGCTGCTGTTCTCGCAGTTCACCGGCATGCTGGCGCTGATCGCCGAAGCGCTCGACGAAGCCGCGATTCCTTATGTGACCCTCACCGGCGAGACGACGGATCGGGCCACGCCTGTCGAGCGGTTCCAGCAAGGCGAGGTGCCCTTGTTCCTCATCAGCCTGAAGGCGGGCGGCGTGGGCCTGAACCTGACCGCCGCCGACACCGTGATTCACTACGACCCGTGGTGGAACCCGGCCGCCGAGAATCAGGCAACGGACCGCGCGCATCGGCTGGGGCAAGACAAGCCGGTGTTCGTCTACAAGCTGATTGCGGCAGGCAGCATCGAGGAAAAGATCGTGGAGTTGCAGGAGCAGAAGGCGGGGCTCGCCGACAGCATTCTCTCCGAAGACGCCGCCGGCGCCACCAAGTTCTCCGACGACGACCTCGACGCGCTGTTCGCGCCGATGCCGGAGATCGAAGGCGGCAGATAAGCGCGGCAGATCGCGAAAGATTACGCCGCGGCGCGCCATGTCCGGCATCCTGAAAAAGCATCTCAAAACGGCTGGCGCGCGTGCCGCGCCGAGCGCCGTTGCGCCCCTGTGCTGGGTGGAAATATATTCAGATTTGACTTCGTGATAATCAAATGCGTGAAGAATCGTCAAGGAATGCAGCATTCCTTACGATGCCGTCAACGCATTCTCCTGGCACTCGTTGAACACGCGACCGTGAAAAGGTCAGTCAACGCAGTATGTTAAGGAAATGTCACCCATGAACAAGCAAGTTCTCGCCGCCGCTGTCGCCGGTCTGTTCTCGATCGGCGCATTTGCCCAGGCATCCACGCCGGTCGACGCGCCGGCGCCTGCCGCTCCGACGGAGCACGCCTCCGCGCCCGCTGCCAAGCATCATCACAAGAAGCATCACAAGCACGCGCATCATCACCACGCAGCATCCGCTGCCGGTGATGCGCAAGCCGCTCCGTCGAATAGCGACGCAGCACCGGTCAAGCCGTAACGACCGGCCGGCGAATTGAAGCCGCGGGCCGGTGCGTGTCATCGGCCCGTATGGTGGCCGCCAAACCGTGAATAAGAACGTTGCAAGAATCGTGTAGCGATTGATGTCGCGTTTCAGTGTCGGATTTCCTATCACGGAGCCGGTGCTAATTATTCAGTTATCTTAATTTAATCGTGGTGATGTCTCCGCGATTCGGTATCCCCGAGATTTGTCCGGATTGTCCCAATGAAAACCCGTTTTTTCCGATGCGTTCAGTCGGGTTTGCCCATGCTGTCCGGGCTGTTGCTTGCCGCGTCATTGACGGCCTGCTCGCTGTTCCCGCAAGACTCGCCGCGGGTCGCTTTCACTGGCGCCGATACGCCCGGCATGCCGCTCGCGTCCACGACCGCTCAAACTGTCCACGCCGGCTTCTATCGCGTCAACCCCGGCGATACGCAAATTAGCGTCGCGAAGGCTTTCGGTCGCGCGCCGTCGGCGATATCGCGATGGAACCATCTGTCGCCAGACGAGAGCCTGCTTGTCGGCCAGGTGCTGCGGGTCGCGCCGCCGGAGGCTGGCGGCTCGATCACTGCAAGAGCGGCTGCGAACTCGGTGCCAACGCCGCCCGTGGCCGCTGACGCGAGCGTCACGAATATTTCAAACGCGCCGCGTGCCGGAAAGGCTCGCCTCGTGTGGCCGGTCGACGGTTCCGTGGCCGCACCGTTCGTGCCAGGCAGCACGAAGGGAATCGTGCTGAGCGGCCACGCCGGCGAGCCGGTGAGGGCGGCGGCTGGAGGCCGTGTGGTGTACGCGGGGACCCAGATCGCGGCCTATGGCGGCCTGATCATCATCAAGCACGACGCGCATCTGTTGAGCGCCTACGGCAACAACAGTGCGTTGCTCGTCAAGGAAGGCGCTGTCGTCAAACAAGGCGACGCTATCGCCCAAATGGGCACCGACGATGGCGGCCGGGCGTCGCTGCGCTTCGAAGTACGCGCTGACGGCAAACCTGTCGATCCCCTCCAGTACCTTCCGGCCTACCGGTAACGCGATGCGCTTGCGGCTACGCCGCTGATCCTGATTGAAAACGCGAGACGGTGCCTGCCGAAGGCAGTACACCGCACGGCTCGATACTTATGAACTCCTATTTAAATTCTCTTTGTGGCGCAAGGCAGCGAGCCTCGATCGTCGCTTTGTTTGGCTTATTGCTAATGCTGGCCGGGTGCGCGCGACAAAGCGTTGAGCCCGCGTCGATGCACGATAACGGCAAGGTTGAGCGTACCAGTCCAGATACAGCGGCGCTGTCTGCCGACGATGACAGCACTTCGCATCCGCTGGACATCTCGCGCGGCGAGCCGAAGCGCACGCCGCCGGCAGACGATGGCGCATCGTCGTCCATGGCCGCCTGCGCATGCGGCAAGCCATTCGAACAGACCGGAATGGCAACCTGGTACGGCAACCTGTTCCACGGCCGCCGCACCGCGAGCGGCGAACGCTTCGACATGCACGCGCTTACTGCCGCGCATCGCACGTTGCCGCTGGGAGCATGCGTGCGCGTGACGGCGCTCGGCAGCGCGCGATCGGTGATCGTGCGCATCAACGATCGCGGTCCATTCGTGCGCGGACGGATCATCGATCTGTCATATGCTGCCGCGCAAGCGCTCGGCGTCGTCGCGGCGGGCAACGCGCAGGTCAAACTCGAACGCGTTGCAACGGCGCGGCAAGCGCCTGCAGGGCGTGTCTGCGACGAGCGCGGAACCTGACTGGCTGGTTGGTGCCGGCGGTTCTGGTGCCGGCGGCCATCGTGGGGTGTCGGCGGTGGCAATTGTGCGGCTACGCCGGGGCATGATTCATCTACTCATTTCAACTGTAACAAAACCTCTGGGTGTGTAAATTAACGATTGCCGACACGTAAATTCAGACGATTTTTAATCGTAGACGGCACAACGTTTCTATCCGGAGTGAACCCAATCTTCCGTAATAAATACCTGTAGTCGAGTTACAAAAGCAGTTCTTTCATCTTGAGTCTGCTTTTGCTACCGGTTAATTTGAGTTCACTCGTGCGGCTGGATCTCCCCGCGAGCGTGTAGTGTTTTTTGGGCGGCGTTGGCCTCGGGTGCGAGGTGGCGCCGCATTTTTTTTGTCCAGGCAATACGTGCAATGCGAGGGGCAATGCGGTGTAGCGCGGCACAACGGAGTGCAACCGTCCACGCATTGGGTCCGCTCCCGATCTAACAGTCCGACTTAACAATCTTTAAACGATTTATTTTGAGACTGTTTCTATACTGAGTCGCAAATTGTCAAATCGTCGTTTCCCGAACGTGGGCGCGGCCAGCAGAAGACAACGGCGAACGGGGCCAACCACCGCGCGAGTGAGACCAACCGATCTGAACGGCAAACCCGGCGGATCGACACCCATAGCCGAGGCGGCTCAAGGCCGCCCGGGAATATGCGGCAGGCAACACCGAATCGAAGAGCCCGGCCGGATTGCGGGTTAATCGAATCCGGGAAAGAATTCCGGGAAAGAAACAGTCGTTTTTCGATTATGATGATCTGTTCCTTCAATAATCGGTGCAGATAAAGCGAACAATGCGCGCCAATTTTGAGATGGCGCGGCGGCAGGACTGAGCGGGGGCAAGGCGAAGGACCACTAGCCGGAAAATGTGCGGCCTGAGAGAAACACGGGAGCCGGATCGTCGGTGCGAGCACCGCCATCCCGGGGATCTACCGGCTAGCCGGCCACCAGTTACGAAGGACGATGTCGCGTTGCGGGGTGTTATGAGAATTGCTGTTCTGGATGACGATTCGGCCCAGGCCGATCTTGTTTGCCAAACGCTGTCGGCGGCAGGCCATATCTGTCACGCATTCGGTGCGGGTCGTGAACTGGTG
>DASVNP010000425.1:0-3965 GCA_036383775.1 Paraburkholderia sp.
CCTCGGAACCACCAAGCGTCGTCGGATGCACGAAAGGCAAATGCGAGAAGTCGAGCAGGTTGTCGCAGATCAGCAGGTAGTTCACGTTGTAGTGAATGTAACCGGGCAAGCTGCGCCACTGTGGATCGTCAAGCCAATGGGTGTCAGGAATCGTCTCTGGGTCGGCGAGCGAAGAGTCGCCCATCCAGATCCAGATCCACCGGTGCCGCTCGACAACCGGGAATGTTCGAACCTTCGCCTGCGGCGGAATGCGCTGTTGGGCAGGCGCTTCAACGCAGGTTCCGGTGCTGTCGAATTTCAGACCGTGATACATGCAGCGGACGCAATCGCCCTCGCGCCGGCCAACCGACAGCGGCGCGCCGCGATGACAGCAACGATCCTCGAGCGCAACAACACCGCCGCCTTCCTCGCGATACAGCAGAACCGGGATACCGGTAATGACGCGAGCGAACAGCGCTTCGCTTTCCACCTCATGCGACCAGGCGGCTACATACCAGGTGTTTCTGATAAACATCCTTGTCTCCATCATGTGGGCGCGGCCTATCGTTGGCACGCTTGACCTCAAGATAGATTCGGCACCATCATGCGTCAAGCCAATGGGACTAATGCAAGGAATGCACGCCGTGCATATACGTGATCTCGATCTGAATCTGCTCGTGGTGTTCGATGCGCTGCTTCGCGAACGCAGCGTGACGCGAGCGGCATCCGAAGTGGGGCTGTCACAGGGGGCTATGAGCCACGCGTTGAATCGCCTGCGGGCGTTCTTTGAGGACCCGCTGTTCGTCAAGACGCCATCGGGCATGGAGCCGACGCCGAAAGCCGCCATGCTTGGCGTTTCGATCGTTGAAATCATGACGACCTTGCGTCAGGACGTCGTCTCGCAGGCGCGTTTCGATCCTTCAACAGCGCGGCGCACCTTCGTTCTTTGCATGACGGACATGGGCGAACTGGTATTTCTGCCACCGCTTATCCGGCGGCTGCGAGAGGAAGCGCCGAACTGCACGCTGCGATCCGTGCAAGTTCCAATCGAGCAAATCGAGGGATTGCTTGCGTCTGGAGACGTGGATCTCGCGTTGGGGTCGATCCGTGCCGCGCCTGATGATCTCTACCAGCAACAACTCTTCTTGCACTCTTTCGTGACGATGGTGAGCGTGCGAAACAAGGAGGTCGGAGAATCGATTACGCGTGAACAGTTCGAAACGATGCCGCAGATTGTCGTTTCCCTGACTGGGCGCGCGGGCGCCGCTTACGACAGTGCGTTCGACGAGTACGGCATCCATCGAAATGTTTATCTGACGACACCGCACTTCCTCGTCGTGCCGCTATTGATCGACGAACATCCTGAACTGATCGCCACCGTGCCGCTGGAGCTTGGGAATGTCTTCGCCAAGCTCGGGACCGTTAAGATTGTTCCGCCGCCGGTGCCGCTTCCACCGTTTGCGCTTCGCCAACTCTGGCATCCCCGATTTCACGACGAGCCAGCGAACATCTGGCTTCGACAACTTATCAAGCGCACGTTTGAGCACTACCCCGACTTACCGGCAAGATAGTGACTGGTTGGGGACACAGGCATTCATTGTTATTGTTGACACCGGATTGACTGCGGGTATGTCGTACCGGTGAACTTTTGAACATCCCCGGACGGGCTTACCCCTCCTGATCCACGAAGACCTTGTTGACACCAGCCTTGTACAGCCGCTTGCCCTGCTTTGGATAATCACACACATCGTGCTCCGGCCGGTCGCCCGCAACGATGTAAACCAAAGGTACGTCGCCTGTGTTGAGCATCGTGTGTGCGGCACCGCCACGCTGGAACCCCATGAAATCACCAGGACCAATTGGATACGTGCAGTCGCCAACAGTTGCAGCGCCGATGCCCGAAAGAATGTAGACGCATTCTTCCGCATAGAGATGCCGGTGATATTCGGTCGATTCGTGTCCCGGCATCAACGTCATCAGATGAAAACCGAGTTGCGTCAATCCCGCCGCGTCGCCAAGCGACCTCTTCATGCGGACGGCATTCTCGTTCAAAGGGTGGACGGAACGCTCCGGGTCCATCGCCGCGATGTCAGCGGCTGTCAGCAGTTCACGTATCTTATTCATCGTCTTTTCACGCTCCCCTCATACTTTTTCCAGTATTGAAACTCTTCTTCGTGCACCTCGAAATCAAGCTCCGAGACGCGCTGCAGGAGCCGCTCCTGCGCGTCAGCCACGGCGTTGTTGTAGATACTCGGGCCGATTTCTTCCAGGAAGAAGCCGAGGAGCGCGCCAGCAGCGATGTTGCCGATAGGCTCCTCCATATTCTTCTCGAAGTACCGCTGAATGGATGCAATCGCATCGGCTCGAACTTCTTTGGTCAATTCAATTGTCATGGAAGCTGTACCCGTCAAAATTGCCGTGAAACGCAATGATTGAACCGTCTGCGCGACTCCTTGTGTACTCAACCAACAGCTCACCGCTTGATAGCCCGCACGTGGTTTCAAATATTACGCAATCGGTTCGGCGCTATCCAGTACCGGTCTTTGGTGCGTAAGAACCCATAGCAGAATAAATGCCGTGCTCGACACGCATTGTCGATGATCCGGAAAATCGTGTCGAACGAGTGAAACCGACCGGCCCGACGCGCTGGCGCTAGCAAAAAACCACGCTGCTGGCGAAGCGAATCCAGAACGCGTGTCGTCGTAAGGGCAAACAGAACGCACCTCGATTCCCAATCGCGCAAAGGTGCTATCTTTGAACCGTCTACCCAATATCAACCGGGAGCACGCCATGGCGGAGGATAAAGATGATGTCGACGATCATTGGCACGTAAGCGCAGCTTGCTTCAACTGCGGCGCGGTTCGAACGGCCGCTCCCAATCTGTTCATCGAGCGAAACGGCGCTTCTGCGTTTGCCCACCAGCCTGCCAGTGAACAGGAAATAGAAGATGCGTGGCGAGGCGTACTCCTCTGTCCGGCGGCTGCCGTTCGGTCACCAAAAGGTTTGAAGATGCCGACAGGCCTCTTCCCGCAAGCCTTGACTCCCGGCGTGTGGCGGCTCGGGTATAACGCCCGCTCCTCGTATGGCGCTCACAGCTACATCACGCTCGCAGGCGGCCTGCGTCTGATGATCGACGGGCCGCGCTGGTCCGGCCACCTCGAGCGCTGGATCGCAGAAGCCGGAGGATTGGATCATATCCTGCTGACCCACCGCGACGATGTCGCGGACGCCGGCCTCTATGCAAAGCGCTTTGGCGCCCGCGTCTGGATCCATGCAAACGACGCTGACGGCGCGCCATTTGCCACTGACGTAATCACCGGTGATCTGGCGCATGAGATGTTGCCGGGCGTCCGGGTCATACCGATGGCGGGACATACACGGGGAAGCGTCATGTTCCTCGTCAACCACGCCCTTTTTTCTGGAGACTCACTGTGTTGGGATTTTCGCAGGCACGCTCTGCATGCCTTTCGAGACGCCTGCTGGTACGACTGGCCCACCCAACTTCGCTCCCTTGAGCGCCTTGGTCACGAAAGCTTCAGTAGCGTGTTCGCAGGACATGGCGGAAGTATCGTTCTGGATGCTCCGACTATGCAACGCGAACTGCGAGCGTTTCTCAATACGACAAAGGCTGACTGAGGCCTTTCCCGTAGGTTGATCGCAGTGCCACTACTGCGCGCGGCCGAACTATGCAATGTGGATCGCATTGAAAGTAATTCGTTAGAAGATCCACACGCCGTCGACTTTTTTCTGTCCTTGTATTGTCATTCCCTCCCGATAATTTCTTCCCGTCGTAACGCTTTGTAATAGAGGCCGCATCCCCACGCAGGGAGCTGCCCGTCGTTTCCACACGCCACATTACCGCTTGCTCGTCCGAGTAACGTCATGGAGGCGTTCGTGAACAAAATTGCCAATGTAATTAGTATACCAATATTTCGAGGAAGCCTGCTTTGCGGCGCCGTTTCACTCGCGCTTGCCGCGGCTATCTG
>DASVNP010000426.1:0-26009 GCA_036383775.1 Paraburkholderia sp.
ACGGTGCGCAACTCGTAGTCGAACAGTTCGCTCGCTTCTTCGCGCGCCGTATGAAAAATGCCGAAACCGGCCACGCCCGAGGCCGCCGCCAGGCCAAATATCAGCCACCCCAGCAGCCAGCGGCGAATCGACGTCATCAGCACCTCTTCAGGCGGTAGCCCACGCCGCGCACGGTCACCACCTGGTCCGCGCCGATCTTGCGCCGCAAGCTATGCACGTGCACCTCGATGGTGTTGCTGCCCACCTCCTCGCCCCAGCCATACAGCTTTTCCTCCAGCTCGGACTTGGTGAACACGCGAGTCGGCTCTTCGATCAGCGCCTGGAGCAACGCGAATTCGCGCGGCACGAGCGGCAGCGGCTCGCCGGACTTGGTGACTTCGTGAGCCGCCGGGTCGAGCGTGAGTTCGCCGTGCGCATAGACCGGCTGCTTCTGGCCGGTGCGCCGGCGCAGCAGCGCACGCGCGCGAGCGGCCAGTTCGTCGAGGTCGAAGGGTTTGATCAGGTAGTCGTCGGCGCCGGCATCGAGGCCGCGGATGCGTTCGTCCACCGCGTCGCGCGCGGTCAGGATGATCACCGGCGCGGCGCCGCCGCCCTTGCGGTACGCATTGAGCACGTCGATGCCGTCTTTCTTCGGCAAACCGAGGTCGAGCAGCACGAGGTCGTACACGCCGTTGCCCAGCGACAGCTCCGCCGCGCGGCCGTCTTCGGCCCAGTCGATCGCGTAGCCGGCCCGGCGCATCGCGCCCAGCACCGTTTCCGCAATCATCTCGTCGTCTTCGACCAATAGCAGACGCATGGCCTCTCCTCTGTCCAGTTTGCCCGCATTGTCCCGTCCGTTAGCTTAACGCTTCCTTATGTTTGCCTTATGTTTCGCTGAAGGGAGGCTGATGGGACGCTTAAATTGCAGTTAAGGGTGTCTTAAGCAGCCACTGCGCAGAATCGGCTCCTGTTATTCGGCACGCACTCGCGGTTGCCGCACCTCTTCGCTCAGGAGCCGGATTTTGCCTGTTCTCAAACCCGCAGCGGCGGCGGCATCGACGCGGCTGCGCGCGCTCGTGCCGCTCTGCGCGCTGTTGCTCGGCGGCTGCGCGTGGTATCACCGCGAGCCGCTCGCGCCGCAGGATACGTCCACGTCCGCCCGTTCGCTCGAACGCATCCGCATCGATCCGTCGAGCATGCCGCTGCCGGAACTGGCCGCGCATCGTTTCGATCCATCCGACGGGCTCGATATCGACGAAGTGGCGATGCTCGCGGTCGCCAACAATCCCGATCTCAAGCTGGCGCGCGACGACCTCGGCATCGCACGAGCGCAAGCCTACTCGGCGGGCCTGCTGCCCGACCCGCAACTGAGCGTGTCGAGCGACTATCCGGGTGCGGCCGGCGCCACGCGCGCGTTCAACTACGGTCTGAGCATCGACGTGATGGCGATCGTGCTGCGCAGTGCGAACAAGCAATCCGCCGACGCCACCGTGGCCAAGACCGATCTCGGCCTGTTGTGGCAGGAATGGCAGATCGTCGCCCAGGCGCGGCAGCTGTTTATCAAGTCGCGCTTCCAGCAGGACACGCTGCCGCTGCTGCAACAACAGCGCGATCTGGCGCGCACGCGCTACGAACGCATGGCCGAAGCGCGCCGTGACGGCAATCTGACCGACGACACGTTGACCGCCGCGCTCACCGCCTACAGCGACGCGCGCAAGCAATACACGGACGCCGAACGCACCGCCGAGCAGACCCATCACGATCTGAACGCGCTGCTCGGCCTCGCGCCGGCCGTGCAGTTGCCGCTCACCGGCAGCGACGCAATCGAGCCGTTGTCCGACACCACGCTCGAGGCCGCGCTCGCCAATCTGGCGCGGCGCCGCCCGGATCTGATCGCATTGCAGGCGGGCTACGAGGCGCAAGAGCAGAAATATCGCGCGGCGATCCTGAGCCAGTTTCCGAGTCTCTCGGTGGGCTTCGTGCGGGCGCGCGATACATCGAACATTTACACGAGCGGCTTCCAGATCAACCTGAGCCTGCCGATCTTCAACCGCAACCAGGGCAATGTCGCGATTGAAAAAGCGACCCGCCAGCGGCTGCGCGACGAGTATCAGACGCGCCTGAACCAGGCTTACGCGGACGTCGCGCATCTGCGTGCGGATAACGCGATCCTCACGCGGCAGTTGCAGCAAACCGAGGCGGCGCTGCCCGATGTCGAGCTTGCCGCGCAACATGCCACCGCGGCCTACGCGGAACACAACCTCGCACTCGGCGCTTATACCGACGCGCAAAGCGCCGCGCTCACCAAACGCATCGACGTCGCGACCGTGCGCGAGTCGCTCGCCGAACAACGCGTCGGCTTGCAGGCGCTCCTCGGCAGCGCGATTCCCGATGCCTTCTCCTCAGCCCAGACTGACACCGACACTCATGCGAAATAGTCCTCTTTTGGCGGCACGCCCGCGACTCGCCGTGCTCGCGGTTGGCCTCGCCTGCGCCGCGCTTCTCTACCTCGGCGGTCATGCTGCCCGCGCTGCCGGCGCCGCCACAGCCGATAGCGGCGCCGACGACAGTGCCGCTCAGCCCGTCGTCGCGGTCCAGACCGTGCGCGTGCAGCGCGCCGATATCGCCCAGCCGGTGCGGGCGTATGGCATCGTCGCGGCATCCGCGTCGAATCTCACCACGGTCAATCTGCCATACACGGCGCGCATCGTGCAGATGCGCGTGCAGGCCGGGCAGACCGTGACGCGCGGCGCGCCGCTCTTCGTCGTGCAGGCCGATCCTGCCGCCGTGCTCGCCGCCACCCAGGCGAAAAGCGCCGTGACGCTCGCGCAAGGCGAGCTGACGCGCACGCAATCGCTGTACGACAAGGGACTCGCCACGCAGTCGCAACTCGCAACCGCCCGCAAGGCCGCCGACGACGCGCAACAGGCACTCGCCGCGCAGAATCAGACCGGCGTCGCGGGCGGCAACAAGATCGTGACCGCGCCGCTCGACGGCGTGGTGCTGCAGGTGTCCGCGGCTCAGGGCGACCAGGTGCAGCCCGGCGCCGCGATCCTGCAACTCGCCGGCGGCAACGGCAAGGAGGCGCGCGCCAATGTGACGCTCGGCGTCGAGCCCGCGGATGCCGCCGCGATCCACGCCGGCGACAGCGTCACGCTACATGGCCTGTCCACGGCATTGGCAAAGGTCTCGGCGCAAGGTCGCGTGACGCTGGTCGGCGCTTCCATCGACCCGCAGAGCCAGCTCGTCGATATCGGCGCAAACGTGCCGCTCGCTCAGACGGCGTTCATTCCCGGCACGCGCGTGAGCGCCGACATCGCCACCCGCATCGGCTCTCACTGGGTCGTGCCGCGTGCCGCCGTGCTGAAGGACGATCAGGGCGCGTACGTGTTCCAGATCACCCCGCAGAACAAGGCACGCCGCGTGGCCGTGGTGACGCAGGTCGAAAACGGCGAGCGCTACGGCGTGGACGGTCCGATCGACGCGGCGCTGGGCCTCGTAATCAGCGGCAACTATGAATTGAAGGACGGCATGGCGGTGCAAACCGCGGTGCAGACCAATAAAGGCGCACCGCGATGAATTTCGGTCAATGGATGCAGATGCACCGGCGCTCGCTGCTGTTCGTGATCGCGCTGCTGGCGCTCGCGGGCGTGCTGAGCGCGTTCCGTCTGCCGATCTCGCTGTTCCCGAACGTCGCGTTTCCGCGCGCGGTGGTCTCGCTCGACGCCGGCGACCGCCCCGCCGAACAGATGGCTACGCTCGTCACCATGCCGGTAGAAGAAGCCCTGCGGCGCGTGCCGAATGTGCGCGACGTCGAATCGACCACGAGCCGCGGCTCAGCGGAAATCTCGATCAATTTCGGCTGGGGCACCGACATGGCGCAAGCCACGCTGCAGGCCCAGTCGGCCATCAGCGAGATTCTCGCGACACTGCCGCAAGGCACCTCGATGCAGGTCCGGCGCATGGACCCGACGGTGTTTCCGGTGCTCGCGTACAGCCTCACCTCGCAGCAGCAGACGCTCTCCAAGCTGCGCGACCTCGCGCAGTTCCAGATGCGGCCGCTGCTCTCGTCGGTGGAAGGCGTGGCGCGCGTCGACGTGATGGGCGGCGCGCAGGACGAGCTGGAAGTCGCCATCGACCCCGCGCGCCTCGCCGCCTACAAGCTCTCGCTCGCCGACGTGTCGAAAGCGATCGGCGCGAGCAACGTGCTGATGGCTAACGGCCGCATCGAAGATCACGACAAGCTGTATCTCCTGATCGCCAACAGCACCATCACGCAACTGGATGAGCTTCGCAACGTGGTGGTGTCGGCCACCGGCGCCACACAGATTCGCCTTGGTGACGTGGCGACGGTGCGTGCCGGCGTCGTGCCGCAGTGGATGCGCGTCACCGCCGACGGCCAGGACGCCGTGCTCATCAACGTCTATCAGCAGCCGGGTGCGAACAGCGTGGCGATGGCCAAGGCGATCCGCGCGAAGCTGGCCGGCTTCCAGAGCCAGATGCCGGCCGGCGTGCATCTGTCGAACTGGTACGACCAGAGCGAACTGGTGATCGCCTCGGCCACCAGCGTGCGCGACGCGATCATGATCGGCGTGGTGCTGGCCGCACTGACTCTGTTCGTATTCCTGCGCAACTGGAAAATCACCGCCATTGCCGTCGCGCTGGTGCCGGTGGTGATGGCCGCGACGATCCTGCTGCTCGACGTGTTCGGCATGGGCTTCAACATCATGACGCTCGGCGGCATGGCCGCCGCGGTCGGCCTCGTGATCGACGACGCGATCGTTATGATCGAACACATCGTGCGGCGCATGCGCGAAGGCGGCGCCCACGCGTTTCATGGCCGCGTGCTGGCGGCGGCGCTCGAATTCACCCGGCCGCTTGCCGGGTCTTCGGCGGCGACGCTGATCATTTTTGTGCCGCTGGCGTTCCTATCTGGTGTGACCGGCGCGTTCTTCAAGGCGCTCTCTGTCACGATGGCGAGCGCGCTGTTCATTTCTTTTCTGGTCACGTGGCTCGCGGTGCCGATTCTGTGCGACCGCTGGCTGAAGCCGAAAGATGCCGAGGAACATCAGGAAACGCGCTTCGCGTCATGGATGAACCGGCGCTACGCGTTTCTGGTCGAGTGCGTCACCACGCGGCCGGTGCTCGTGCTGCTCGGCGTGCTGCCGCTGATCGTGGTGGCTGCGTTCGCCTTCACGCGGGTCGGCAGCGGCTTCATGCCGACCATGGACGAAGGCGGCTTCGTGCTCGACTATCACACCGAGCCCGGCACCTCGATCACCGAGACCGACCGGCTGATGAAGCAGATAGAAGGCATCATCCGCGCGAATCCGAATGTCCTGACATACTCGCGCCGCACCGGCGCCGGTCTCGGCGGCGATCTGAACGAACCCAACAAGGGGGACTTCTTCGTGCGATTGAAGTCGGGCAGCCGCGAGCCGATCGAGACGGTGATGGAAGAAATCCGCTCGAAGATCGAGACCCAGGTGCCGGGCGTGAACATCGAACTCGCGCAGCTGATGGAGGATCTGATCGGCGACCTGACGGCAGTGCCGCAGCCGGTCCAGATCAAGATCTACTCCGACGACCAGAGCACGCTCGACACGACCGCGCGCAAGGTCGCGGCGCAGATCGGCAAGATTCAGGGCGTGGTGGACGTGAACGACGGTATCAACCCGGCCGGCGACGCGCTCGAATTGCATATCCGGCCGGAGGCCGCCGCCGCCGAAGGCATGGACCCGCAGTCGATCGCCCAGGCAGTCTCCGACATGGTGGAAGGCAACGTGGCGACGCAGTTCCAGAGCGGGCCGAAAACGGTCGGCGTGCGGGTACGTGTAGCCGGTGCGATGACGCTCACGGATACGCAACTCGGCCAGTTGCAGATTCGCGCGCCGGACGGGCATCTGTTCGCGCTCAAGCGCGTGGCCGATCCTGTGACGGTGACCGGCCAGCCTGAAATCAGCCGCGACAACCTGAAACGGATGGTGGCGGTGACCGCGCGCATCGATGGGCGCGATCTCGGCTCGACCATTGCCGACGTGCAGAAGGCGCTCGGCGACAAGAACCTGCTGCCCGCCGGCGTGTACTACGAACTGGGCGGCCTGTATCAGCAACAGCAGATCGCTTTCAAGGGCTTGCTGATCGTGTTCGGCGCTGCGATTGCGCTGGTGTTCGGCCTGCTGCTGTTTCTGTACGAGCGCTTTCGCGTCGCCATGGCGGTCATGGCCATGCCCTTGCTGGCAACGGGGGCGGTGTTTATCGGCTTATGGATCACCGGCATCGAGCTGAACATCTCGGCGATGATGGGGATGACGATGATCATCGGTATCGTCACCGAGGTGGCGATTTTCTATGTGTCGGAATTGCAGGCGCTGGTGCGCGATGACGAGATGCCGTTCGAGGAGGCGTTGCTCACCGCCGGCCGCAATCGCCTGCGCCCCATTGCGATGACGACGATTGCCGCGATTCTGGCTCTGCTGCCGCTGGCTTTCGCACTGGGGCAAGGCTCGGCGATGCAGCAGCCGCTCGCGATCGCGATTATTTCCGGGCTGATCGTGCAGTTGCCGCTGGTGTTGCTGCTGTTGCCGGTGTTGTTGAAGCTGTTGATGAAAAAGCAGGCGATTTGAGCGGCGCGGCGGTAGCGGCCGCTCGGCCGCCCGATCGCCGCGGCCGGCAAACTAGCGGCTCGTTAGCAATGCAACACAGAGTGCCACCCCGAACCCGTAGGTTCCCAGCGCCCCGATCGCCCGAGCCGGATTAGGCTTCGACATGGTGGGCCAGGCGAGCAGCGCCACCACCAGCAGCAGGCGGCAGGCCGTTGCGCCTGCCATGCACCAGAGCTGCCAGTCCGCTGGATTCCGGGAGCCGAGGTACAGGAAAAGCACCGCGAAGAACGGCGCGTACTCGGCGGTGTTGCCGTGAGCGCGAACCAGCTTGGTGAGCAGCCGGTCAGGCTCGGGCGCCTGACCGGTCAGCGTGCCATCGTGCGTGCGCACGACCGAGATGGCGAGTCCCAGCAGGAAGAGCAGCAGACCGAGGATAGCGGTACAGACGAGCGCCGTGCGGTTCATTCAACACCTCCGTGGCTGGCGGTTGAAATCAGCCGACGCTCGGTTGCCCACTCGCAACACTATCTAGCGCCGCGACGCCAGACGTCTTACCACCGAAACCAGCGCGTCGACTTCGTCGCAGGTATTGTAGAACGCGAGCGATGGTCTCACCGTGGCTTCGAGACCGAACCGGCGCAAGATCGGCTGTGCGCAATGATGACCCGAACGCACAGCAATGCCTTCCTCGTTGAGCGCCTGCCCGACCTCTTCCGTCTCGTAGCCCTTCAATACGAACGACAGCACACTGGCCTTGCCGCGAGCCGTGCCGATCAGCCGCACGCCTGGCACCGGCTGCAACACGCTCGTCGCATACGCCAGCAGGTCGTGCTCGTAGCGCGCGATGTTCTCGATGCCCACCCGCTGCACGTAATCGAGCGCCGCGCCGAGACCTACCGCGTCGGCGATATTGCCGGTGCCCGCTTCGAAACGGCCAGGCGGCGGCTGAAACACCGTGCGCTCGAACGTGACGTCCGCGATCATGTTGCCGCCGCCTTGCCACGGCGGCATGTCTTCGAGAACCTCGCGCTTGCCGTAGACCACGCCGATACCGGTCGGGCCGAACACCTTGTGCCCGGAGAACACGAAGAAATCCGCGTCGAGCGCCTGCACATCGACCCGCATATGCGACACCGACTGCGCGCCATCCACCAGCGCCTTCGCACCCGCGCGATGCGCCAGTTCGACGATCTCCGCGACCGGCACCACCGTACCGAGCGCATTCGACACCTGCGTCACCGACACGATCTTCGTGCGATCGTTCAGAAGACGCCGGTATTCGTCGAGCAGCACCTGACCGCTATCGTCGACCGGAATCACCCGCAACTTCGCGCCCGTTTGCGCGGCCAGTTGCTGCCACGGCACGATGTTGGCGTGATGCTCCAGATGCGACACGATAATCTCGTCGCCCTCGCCCACGTTCTTCACGCCCCACGTTTTGGCGATCAGGTTGATCGCCTCGGTGGTGCCACGCACGAAGATGATTTCATCCGGCGACGATGCGCCGATAAACCGCTGCACCTTGCTGCGGGCCGCCTCGTACGCGTCGGTGGCGCGCCCTGCCAATGCATGCGCCGCGCGATGGATGTTCGAGTTTTCGTGCGCGTAGAAATACGCCAGCCGGTCGATCACCGCCTGCGGCTTGTGGGTCGTCGCGGCATTGTCGAACCACACCAGTTGCCGGCCGTTGACCCGTTCCTGAAGAATCGGAAAGTCGCGGCGAATCGCGTTGACGTCGAACGGCGGATGCGCGGACAACGCGGCCTGCGGTGCGGCATGGTCAGCGCCCTGCGTCTGGTACGGAAAGCGCGACGCCGACAGCGGCTCATCGACGCCAGGCAGCCCGAATGATTGTGCCGTCACTTCGTCCCAGCCCGGCACGACGATATCCGGCGACGCGCCGGCGGTCGAACGCGCTTGCGCCGGATCGCCGAGAAAATAGTACGGCGAGGCGCCATGCGGCGCAGCCGCCGACGGCGACGGCGCGCCGCCAACCGGCGGGCGTTGCGCGCCGTGCCCTTCCGGCACGCCCACAGCCGCGCCGCCGAAATGCGGATCGAGCGCGGGCGCCACCGTCACGGCGCTATCGGGCAGACCGTTCTGCGCCGCCGCGTGCGGTGCCAGCGCAGGCGCGCGATTGCCGAGCGACAGCACGTGCGTCGGCGCCGACGGCAACAGGTTGCCGCCCGGCAGATGGCCTTGCGGCAAGGCCGCGCCCGGCACACCGGTGCCCGTGCCGCCCGGACCGGCCAGCGGCGAGCCCGCCGGAGCGGGATTGCTGATTTCGTTGAGCACCGGAGCGGTGACCGGCAGAGTCCCCGCGAGGCTGGGCGCACCGCTACCCGGCAGCGGCACGTTGCCCGGCAACGCCGAGAAAAACGCGTTCGCGAGCGACGCCAGTACCGCGGGATCCGGGAAGCCCGCAGGTGGACCCGACGGCACATCGTGCGGCAGAGCGCTATCCATGGGCTTACTTGTAGGTGTCTGGGTAGTCATGGTACTTGCCGATCTCCACGTCATCGAGAACCGCCAGCGCGTCCGGCGAGTGCACGGCGAGCGAGCAGTACAGCGAGATCAGGTACGACGCGATTGCGTGATTGTTGATCCCCATGAAGCGGACCGACAGGCCTGGCCCCTGCTCGCCGGCCACACCCGGCTGGAACAGGCCGACCACACCCTGACGCTTGTCGCCCACGCGCAGCAGCAGGATCTTGGTCTTGCCGTCGGCGACCGGCACCTTGTCCGACGGCACCAGCGGAATGCCACGCCACGTCAGGAACTGCGAACCGAACAGACTCACGGTCGGCGGCGGGACGCCACGGCGCGTGCATTCGCGGCCGAACGCGGCGATTGCAAGCGGATGCGTCAGGAAGAATGCGGGCTCTTTCCACACCTTCGTCAGCAATTCGTCGAGGTCATCGGGCGTCGGCGCCCCGGTCAGCGGAAACACACGCTGCTCTTCCGCGACGTTCGCAAGCAGGCCGTAATCGGGATTGTTGATCAGCTGGCTTTCCTGCAATTCCTTGATCGTCTCGATCGTCAGGCGCAGCTGTTCCTTGATCTGATCGTGCGGACTGCTATACAGATCGGAGATGCGCGTATGCACGTCGAGCACGGTGCTGACCGCGTTCAGGAAATATTCGCGCGGTTGCTCTTCGTACGGCACGAAGGTGCGCGGCAGAATGCTTTCGTCTTCGCGCGCGGTGCACGCAGCCACCACGGCTTCCGGGTTCTTCACCCGGTTCAGCCGGTAGATGCCCGCTTCGACCGGCAGCCATTGCAGCAGATGCGTCAGCCAGCGCGGCGTGATCGTCGCGAGCTGGGGAACGGTTTTGGTGGCATTCGCTAGTTGCCGCGCCGCGGTATCGCCGAGCGCAGTCAGGCCGCCCACTGTTGCTGTCATCTGTGACTCCAGGGTTGATAGAAGAAAAACGGGAAAGGTTATGAGCGAAAAAGATTATGGAGAGCGTGGCTCACCCGCTCAACATGCTATAGACAGCAACCGGAAAACTAACCGGCGAGAGCCGGATCGATCGCAGCGGAATCTCCCGTCACCGGCTCGCCTGATTCGTCGGACGTGAGCCGCAGGAGACGCTCGATCGACACGCCGAATGCGCGCGCGAGCTTGTCGACGGTGACGATCGAGGCAATTGCCGCGCCGCGCTCGATCTCGCCGACATACGAGCGGTTCAGTCCGGCATGCTCGGCCAGTTGCTCCTGGGACCAGCCCTGCTGCTCACGGTTGCGCCGGACTGCCGCACCGAAATTCCTGACGAGCAGCGTCATCGCGCGTCTCCCGCCACGGCGGGTTCGGAGACGAGCCGGTCGAGCGGCAACGCGGGGTGAAGCGCATCGGCTGCGGTGCCGCCGCCCTCGTTGCGCGACACGGCCTGCGTGACGTGCGAACCTGGCGCGACATCCTGCGTGAGCCATACGTTGCCGCCGATCACCGAACCGCGTCCGAGCGTGACGCGCCCGAGAATGGTGGCGCCGGCGTAGATCACCACGTCGTCCTCGACGATCGGATGGCGGGCATGGCCTTTTTCCAGATGTCCTTGCGCATCGCGTGGAAAGCGCTTGGCGCCCAATGTGACGGCCTGATAGAGCCGCACGCGCTCGCCGATGACCGACGTTTCGCCGATCACCACGCCCGTGCCGTGATCGACAAAGAAACCCGCGCCAATCTGCGCGCCGGGATGAATGTCGATGCCGGTCTGCGCATGCGCGAGTTCGGCGACGATCCGCGCGAGCAGCGGCAGACCTAGCCGGTAGAGTTCGTGCGCGAGGCGGTGATGAATCATCGCCAGCACGCCGGGATAGCACAGCAGCACTTCGTCCACGCTGCCCGCCGCCGGATCGCCGTGAAAAGCGGCCAGCACGTCGCTGTCGAGCAGCGCGCGAATCTCCGGCAGGCGTGCCGCGAACGCGCGCACCGCGACGCCCGCCTGGGCATCGATGGTCTCGGCGGGCGGCGGCTGGTGCCGGCGGCGATAGTGAAGCTCCAGGCGCGCCTGGCTCAACAGCGCGTGCAACGCGGCGTCGAGCGCGTGCCCGACATAAAAGTTTTCGCTCTCCTGACGCAGATCGGGCGGCCCGAGCCGCATCGGAAAAAGCACGCCCTTGAGCGTATCGACGATCTGGGACAATGCTTCGCGCCCCGGCAACTCACGCCCGCCCGGCTCGAGCGAGCGCTTCTGCACTTCGCGCCATTGCTGGCGAACCGTCTGAAGCGACAGGACAATATCATCGACATTGAAGACAGCCACAGCGCGTGCTCCCTGTAGAGGGCAACCCAGTTGCCGGATAAACCTCAGTCCTGAATCCACGGCAGGCTGCGAAAGCGCCAGCCATTGCCGGAGCCGCGGTGCTGCGTGCCATCCAGATCGCCCTCGAAACCTTCGAGAACGTTGAATACCTGGGTAAAACCGCTTTTCGCGGCTGCTTCGGCTGCGAGTGCCGAGCGGTTGCCGCTGCGGCATAGCAACAGGATCACCGCGTCCTTGCCGGTTTTGGCCTCGAGTTCGCGCACGAAACGCGGATTGCGCGTGAGACTGGTGCCAGTCGCCCATGCCACGTGCAGGCTGTCCGGAACGAAGCCCACGAACTTGCGCTCCTCGGCGCTGCGCACGTCGACGAGCACGGCGTTGCCGGCCTCGACGAGCGCCCAGGCATCCTGTGGCGCGAGGCCGCCGGCATACGGCAATCCGGCCTCGGTTGCACGCGCGCGCGCGGCTTCGAGCAGCGTATCCGCCGGTTGTTCTGCGAGTTCAAGCGTCATGACGTCTCCTTCGATATCGCGCGAATCGGTGCGCGCTGGTTCCGGCTATCCGGGAATGCAACCGTCTATAGCCATCAGGAGACACTATGAAAGAGTCGCGGCCGAACCCGAACCAATTAATTTTCATTTCTAAAGAAGCATCGGTTCGGTCGCTCGGGCTAGCCCGTTCGCAAAACCGGCAGATACTTCTCGAACAGATAGCCTGGCGGCTCATCCTCGCCGAAATCATGCGCCGACAGGAGCGTATAGCCGCTCGTCTGATAGAGCGCGATTGCTTCGGGCTGACGGGGTCCGGTACTGAGGAACACGCGCGTATAACGCTGGCGAACCGCCTGCGCCTCCAGCTCGGCGAGCACGCGGCGCGCCAGTCCTTGACGGCGATGATCCCGGCTGACCCAGATGCGCTTGAACTCGGCTGTGCCGGCTTCGGCATGGCGCATGAACGCGCCACCCGCGATCGCCTGCTCATCGCGCAGCAGCAACACGAACGCGCCGTGCGGTGGCGCGAACGCCTCGACCGGATAGCGTTGCAATTCGTTCGCGATCTCCTCAGGATTGATCAGGCCGGCATAGCGGCTGCCGTACTCGTAGGCTAATTCTTCGAACAACGGACGGGCCAGCGGGTCATGAACCGTGACGTAAGCGAAACGGTCTGCCGATGCCACTTCCGGAAATACTGCTGCCATGCGTGACCCCTTGCATATGCGGCCGGGCTCCAGAACCCGGCACGTCGCGTGAACAGGTTCAATGAAGCTTCGGGAATCCGTGCCGCTCGGCCAGCAGCGCAAGAATCCGTTGGCTTTCAGTGACGAAGTACTTGTCACCGAGCGTCTGCGCATCGTAGGGCAGCGGGTGTTCGTCACCTAGCACGAGCACCGGCAGACCCTGGTGCGCTTCGTCGAGCGCGGCGATCACGTCCGGTCTTGGGCGCGGGAACGGCACGCGCTTCACGTCGAGTTGCGCGGCGCGCTCGGCGTCGCTTGCGAGCAGTCCTTCTATCGCCACGCCGTGCGGGCACACAAAGCGCTCGCCGGGATGAGCGGGATCGGTAAAGCCTGGTTCCAGCAATAGCAGCAAATCGCGGCTCATGATGAGCAATCCTTAGGTGTTGAGTAGATAAAACGAATCTGGATACGTTAGGCGGCCGTGGGCTCCCGCGCTACTTCAGGGAGCCAACCCAGTTCGGGTGCGATGCGCGTGACGACATCTTCGAGAATCTGCTGATAGTTCTCGAACGGCAGGTCATAGGGCAGTTCGAGTCGCAGTTCGCGAACCTGCGCGACGACGGGGTCCTCCAGCAGGCGGCTGACGATCTCGTCGGCGGTGCCGACCAGATCGGGCGCGAACAGCGTGCGCCGTTCGCCATGCGGTGTTAGCGTGCGCGCGTGGCGCTCTTCGGCAAACGCACGGTAGCGCTGCCGCGTGCGGGCATCGGCGCCATCGAGCGGCACGATCACGCGGCCGAGTGCGATACGCGGTGCGCGCGCTTCGCTCCAGTGCGAGCGGAACAGATCGATCTGGTGTAACTGCGCATCGCGATAGTCGTCAGTGCCCTCGCCCGTCGTGATGTTGCCGATCAGCAGATTGAAACCGTTGCGACCGGCCCATTCGATCGACCGCCGTGAACCGCCGCCGTACCAGAGCCGCTCGGTCAGACCCGGCGCATGCGGCGTGACACGGGGCCGTACGCGGCCCGCTGCCGATTCGACGAAGGTATCCTCGTCGCCCAGCCATTCCTCCGCGAGATTGCGGCGCAGGCGCTCGACGCGAGCATGCGAGAAATCGATCAGTTCAGGATTCGCATCGAAAAGCCGCTCGCCGAGCAGAATGCCGTGCGCGGGCGCGCCCGCACTCAGGCCGATATTCAGGCGGCCTTGCGACAGAACATCGACGGTTGCAAGATCCTCGGCTAGCCGGAATGGATTTTCGTACCCCATCTGGATCACGGCCGCGCCGAGTCCGATACGCTTGGTGCGCTGGCTCGCCGCGGCAAGAAAGGTCGCGGCGGACGACACCGCCCGTTCGAGGTGCCGCTGGCGTACCCACGCGCTGTCGTAGCCGAGCGCCTCACCGGTGGCAAAAAGCTCGAGCGTTCGTTCAAAGCCTGCGAGCGGCGCGCCGTCCGGATAGTTGCCGGGTGTCAGGAAAGCAAGGTGATCAATGCGGACAGCGGACATACCGACCCTCGTGGTTGCTCTGGCAATGCGATAGCGGCCGACGGCAAGCAACGTCCGCTGGTGCCGATGTTTCGTGTAGCGAAGTTTTTTTCAAGCATCCGGATAGCCAGGCGGATTGGTTTCCGAACGCGCCAATGCTTCCCTTTGCACGCCCCAGCGGGCCAGCGCCGTGCGATATTGCCCGCCTCGGATCAGGCCGTTGGTTGCGACTGTCAGCGCCTGTGCGAGGCCGCTGCCCTTGCGGGTCGCGATCGCGACATCAGCGTTGAACGGCCAGCCCGCGTTGACGGTGCCCACCAAATGAATCCGCCCCTGGGTCGCCGCTTCATAGGCGAGTGGAGCGTGCGGGTTGAGAATGGCATCCGCGCGGCCCGACAGCAGCGCAAGGCGCTCAGAGGCGGCGTCGTCGTAGTACTGCAGCGTGGCTTCTTTCAGCCCGTTCGCCGCGTTGCGCCGGTTCCATTCGAGCAGAATGCGCTCCTGAATCGTCCCCGAACGCGTGATCACACGCAGCCCTGCGATCTCGCGCGGCTCGCTGATCGACCTGAGCGGACTGTCGTCCCGCACGTAGAACGCGTGCAGACCCTGCCGGTAGGTCGTGAAATCGAACTTCTGTTTGCGCTTCTCCGTCACGCCGACATTCGAAATCACCGCGTCGTAGCGGCCCGAGGCAAGACCGAGCGGCCAGTCCGGCCACGCGACGGGCACGAGCTGCAGCCGCAGGCCGAGCGCGTCGGCGACCAGTTGCGCGTAATCGGGATCGGCGCCCACGACGCTGCGGGCATCGGTCGCGTAGGAGGAAATCGGCGCGGCGAATGGCGCTATCGCTACCGTGAACTCGCCGGGCGTGACGAAGCGATAGTCGGTGACGAGGCGCAGCGCGTCGGGATCTTTTGTCGCACGCGCGCGCCCAGGCTGTTGCGGGCTGAAATCGTAAGACTGCGTGGCGGCCTGAGCGCGCCCGGCAGGCCACGCAATCGGCACAATCGGCACGGCGGCCAGCGCCGCCATATTGCTCAGGAACGTCCGGCGTTTCGTCATCGATTGATCCGTGTGTTGGTTTGCGCGCGACATGCTTTTCAGAGCACCTTCGAGAGAAACTCGCGGGTGCGCGGATGAGCCGGCGCACCGAGCACGCTTGACGGTGAACCGGACTCCACAATCCGGCCGCCATCCATGAAGACGATCGTGTCGGCGACTTCGCGCGCAAAGCCGATCTCGTGCGTGACAACGATCAGCGTCGTGCCGGAACGCGCCAGCTGACGGATCACGTCGAGCACCTCGTTGACGAGTTCGGGATCGAGTGCCGAGGTCGGCTCGTCGAAGAGCAGAACCTTGGGCTTCAGCGCAAGCGCACGCGCTATCGCCACGCGCTGCTGCTGGCCCCCGGATAGCTGGCGCGGCCACGCGTCGGCCTTGCCGGCGAGTCCCACGCGCGCGAGCAGAACCCGTGCCTCCGATTCCGCCTGAGCGCGCTGCACGCCCGCCGCGAGCGGCGCCTCGATGATGTTGTCGAGCACCGTCAAGTGAGGAAACAGATTGAAGCTCTGGAACACCATCCCGACATCGTCGCGGCGGCGCTGAAGCACGTCCCGCTCCTTGAGTTCATAGAGCGTGCGCCCTTCGCGGCGATATCCGATGAGTTCGCCGTCGATGTCGATGAAGCCGTCGTCGACGCGTTCCAGGTGATTGATCGAACGCAGCAGCGTCGACTTGCCCGAACCGGACTGGCCGAGAATCACCGTGACGCTGCCCGACGGGAACGACAACGAGACGTTGTCGAGCACCTTCACGGTGCCGAAGCTTTTCGACACGTTGTGGATGCCGACCCTGCCGCCGACGCGCCGCTGAGCCCAGCCTGCCGCCTCCACTGCCGCTTGCGTGCCATGGCCGTGCTGCGGTTGAGCGGCGGTTTCGCGACGGGCAGCGCGCGCGGCACGCCAACGCCTGAACAGTGCGCTCAGCGGCGACACCGCCACCTGCTCACGCGTCGCGCCGCGTGCGTAGTACCGCTCGATGTGAATCTGGATCGCCGACAACACCGTCAGGATGATCAGATACCAGACTGTCGCGACCATCAGCAGCGGAATCACCTCCAGGTTGCGGTGATAGATGATCTGCACCGTGTAGAACAGGTCCGGCATCGCGAGGATATAGACCACCGAGGTGCCCTTCGCCAGACCGATCACGTCGTTGAAGGCGGTCGGCAGGATCGAGCGCATGGCCTGCGGCAGCACGATGCGCCGCACCTGGCGGGCGCCCGGCAAACCCAGCGCGGCGGCCGCCTCACGCTGCCCGTGATCGACGGAAAGAATCCCGCCACGGATTGCCTCGGCCGAAAACGCGGCGTGATTCAGCGTCAACCCGAGCACCGCGGCGAAAAACGGACTGATCAGGTCGGTGGTCGATTCGTTCAGTAGCGCGAAGTGTGTGAACGGCACACCGATCCAGATCGTCTCGTACAGGTAGCCGAGATTATTCAGCAGGAGCAGCAGAACGATCGGCGGAATCGACCGGAACAGCCAGATGAAAGCCCATGCAAAGCCTGCCAGCAGCGGCGAGCGCGAAACGCGCGCGAGTGCCAGCGGTGTCGCGAGTGCGAAGCCGAACAGCGCGCCGAGCGCCGTGAGCACGAGCGTGCGCACGAGCCCCGAGAGCACCGGTTCGGCGAAAAACCACTGCGCGAACACGCTCCAGCCCCAGCGCGGATTGCCGAGTATCGAATTGAGCACGATCCCGATCAGGACAACGGCAAGCACGGTGGCCGCCGTGCGCGCATGATGCCGTGCGGGCACGACCCGGTAGTGCGCGTACTGGCGATCGTCATCGCCGCCAATCGCCGGCCCTGCATGCGCCGCATGCACCGCCTGCGCCGCGCGAACGGCTCCGGCAAGATGGGTGGTGTCGCTCATGATGCTGTCCTCCTGCGTTGCATGCCGTTGTTCAGGCCGTTTCCGCGGCCGCGTAGCGGCTTTCGCGGCGCGGCAGGCCCAGGTGATCGCGCAGCGTCGTGCCGGCCAGCGTGCGGCTATAGCGCCCGCGCGCCTCCAGCACAGGGATCACGTGGCGGACGAAATCGTCGAGCCCTTCCGCCTGCACCGGAAAACCAAGAATGAAACCGTCGGCCGCACCGGCGTCGAACCAGCGGATCAGCTCGTCGGCGATCTGCTCGCCGGTGCCGATGAACTGCGGCTTCGGCGTCGCCACTTCCAGCGCGACTTCGCGCAGCGTCGCGCCGCTGCGCCTGGCATCGGCCTTGATGCGCTCGGTTGTTGAACGGAAGCTGTTCGATCCGAGATCGCCCAGCTCCGGGAACGGCTCGTCGAGCGGATACTGCGTAAAGTCGTGATGCTCGAAGAAGCGCCCCAGATAGGCGAGCGCATCGTCGATGGTCAGCAGGTCGCGGATCGCCCGATACTTCGCCTCGGCTTGCTCCGCCGTCGCGCCAACAATGGGTCCAATGCCGGGGAAAATCTTCACGTCCGTTGCCGCGCGCCCGTGCTCGACCGCGCTCTGACGCACCTGGTCGGTGAACGCTTTGGTCTCTTCCAGCGACGGCGAATGCGTGAACACCGCGTCCGCGTATTTGCCGGCCAGCGCAATGCCGGAATCCGATGAGCCCGCCTGGAAGATCACCGGCTGTCCCTGCCGCGAGCGCTGAATGTTCAATGGTCCGGCGACTTCGAAGAAGCGTCCCTTGTGATCGAGCGTATGCAGCTTGTCGTGGTCGAAGAAGCGGCCGCTCTCGCGTTCGCGAACGAATGCGTCGTCGTCCCAGCTATCCCAAAGGCCCTGCACCACTTCGAGATACTCGTCCGCGATCTCGTAGCGCAGTTCGTGGTCCGGATGCTCGCCGCCGTAGTTCTTCGCGGAACCTTCGAGCGGGGACGTCACGACATTCCATCCCGCGCGTCCGCCGCTGATCAGGTCGAGTGACGCGAATTGCCGCGCCACCGTAAACGGATGGCTGTACGAAGTCGACAGCGTGCCGGCAAGGCCGATTTTCGAGGTCGCCGTCGCGAGCGCGGAGAGGATCGAGATAGGCTCGAAGCGGTTCAGGAAATGCGGAATCGACTTCTCGTTGATATACAGCCCGTCGGCCACGAACGCGAACGCGACGCCATTCGCCTCGGCTTTCTGCGCGACGCCGGTAATGAAATCGAGGTTGACGCTGGCATCCGCCGGTCCGGCCGGATGCTTCCACGCATTCATGTGCCCGCCTGCGCCGTGCAGCATGATGCCGAAGGTGAGATTTCGCTGAGTCATAGTGTGGTCCGTAAGAGAATGAGCTGAAGTCAGACGGGTGCGGTCTGTTGCGCGCCGGCCAGCGCCTCGATCGAAGCGAGCCGCTGCGCGTAGTCGGTAATCGGCGTGTCGATCACGAATTCCTCGATGCCGAAGCGTTCGTGCAAAGCGTCCAGTTCGCGGTGTACATCGTCCGGCGTGCCGGCGATCACGTGAGGATGCAGTTCGTCGAGACGATAGTCGGTTACGCCGGTTTGCCGCGCGAATTCCGCCGCCGCTTCGGGACTCGGCAGATTGACGCTCTGCCCCGTGGCAAGCTGCAGCTTGAAAATGCGCAGCGCGCCGACCTGCCGCTGAGCTTCTGCACGCGATTGCGCCGCGAACGCGTAAAGCGCGAGCAGAGGTGTGCGTCCGGTCGCGCTGCGATAGGCGTCGAGCGAGCGTTCGATATTGGCCTCGTCACCGTTGAAATGACCCGCGTAGCAGAACTGCCAGCCGTGCTGCGCGGCCAGTGCCGCGCTCTCGGCGCTGGCGCCCAGCAGAATGCGCTCGGGCGCTTCGGGCGGCGTCGGCAGCGCAATTGCGCCTGCCAGTGGATGATCTTCAGCTACGCCCCACTTCAGGAACGCGTCGAGCTCCGCGAACTGGTGCGCGAAGTCGGGCTTCTTCGCCTTGTCGTGAAACCACTGCAGCGCGCGCGTCGTCAACGGCAGGCCGCCGGGCGCCTTGCCGATGCCGAGATCGACGCGCCCCGGCGCAAGCGAGGCGAGCACCCGGAACGTCTCCGCCACCTTGAAAGGACTGTAGTGCTGAAGCATCACGCCGCCCGAACCGACACGAATGCGCGAGGTGTGTGCAAGAAGGTGCGACACGACGATTTCCGGCGCGGAACTCGCGAGTCCCGGCGCGCCATGATGTTCAGCGATCCAGTAACGCTTGTAGCCCAGCGCCTCCGCGCGCTGCGCGAGCCGTACGGTAAAGCGCAGCGCATCATGCGCGCTTTTTCCGTCGGCAATCGGACTCTTGTCGAGAATCGAAAGTGAGTAGGACATAACGAATCCTCCCCATGCACCGTGTGGCACACGGGAAAAAATTAATGGAATCCGCTGAACGACTTTGCTAATCCCATTATCGCTAGCGGACCGCGAAATCGTTCGAGGGATTTTTTCTATGCATATCAGGAAAACATCAAAACACGTAGCGGGCACGCGCGTAGTAGAAACCGCCATTCACGCCGATCGTCGAAGCGAACGCGTCGTACTGTGCGCCTTCGAGCTGCGTCACGTAAGGCAGCTTGCTCGGATAGACATCGAAGAGATTGTTGGCCCCAACTGCAATCTGGAACTTTTTGGTCACGTCGTAGCGAACCTCGACGTCCGTGATGTACCGGGCGGCATTCTCGAAGTGGAGAAACTGCGTGGTCGAGAACGCGTTGGGCCCGACGATGTAGGTTTCCTCACTCGACGTCGAGCCGAAACGCGTCTCGTGCAGACTCACGCCCCACTTGTCGAGATGCCACGTGCCGCCGATGATGATCTTGTTCTTCGGCGTGGATGTGCTGAGCCACGCGATCTGTTGCGCATTGAGTTCCGGCGCACCGTTCGCGCCTGTCGCCACATGCGTGACCGAAGTCGTGTTGATGTTCACCCCCAGGTCCCAGTCCACCTGCCCAAAGCTGCCGAAGCTCGTGTGGTAAGTGCCGGTCAGATCGAGTCCGCGGGTGCGCGTGCTGGCTCCGTTCGTGAAGTAGCTGGCGGATACCGCTGACGCCGGGATCGAACCGGGTATGGACAGCCCCGCTGCCTGCAGCGCGGCGATCGCGGCTGCCCCGGACGCCGTGCCGCCCTCGACGATCCGGTTGCGGATGTCGATCTGGTACGCATCGAGCGTCAGATGCAGCCCCTGCACCGGCGTCAGCAGGAAGCCGATGTTGTAGTTGGTCGACTTTTCCGACTGCAGCGGCTGGGCGCCGATCAGTTTTGCCGCCGACGAGTTGGCCGCCAGAAGCCCCTGGACCGAGGCCGGCGATTCGTTGATGTTGCTGTAATACTCCTCGGCGAGCGACGGCGCGCGGAACCCGGTGCTGACGCTGCCGCGCACGGCGAATGCCGGCGTGAAGTCGTAGCGCGTCGATACCTTGCCGTTCGCGGTACTGCCCACGTCGCTGTAATGCTCGAAGCGTCCCGCCAGATCGACCGTCCATTGCGGCGTCAGATGGGTAGACAGATCGATGTACGTGCCGACCACGTTGCGCGAGTTGTCGCTCGCGCTGACAGGCGCAAGACCTGGCAGTGACTGGGAGCCACCATCGATATAAGACGCGTAGTCGCCCGGTCCCACCGTATACGTCTCGCGACGCTGCTCGACGCCCCAGGAAACATTCACCGGCGCCGCGAGCACCGGCAGCTGGAATGCGCGCGAAAAGTCGAGGTTGTTCGTCAGTTGCGTATTGCTGACCGTGGAAAGGTGAAAACTGGTCGGCGTATAGCCCTGCGACGCATACAGCCCCGTGTTGGCCGAGTTGCGCATGCCGATGACGTCATGGTCGCCGCCGTATGTCGAGCTCAGATCCCATGACCAGCCGAACATATTCTTGCCCTTGATGCCAGTCGTCACCGAAAAGTCGTTCTCGTTGACTGTCTCCACCGGCACGAACCCGTTTGGATAGACGGCCGGCAGCACTGAAGGCGGACGATAGTTCTGATAGGCCTCCGCGTTACGATGCGCATAGGTACCGAAACCATACAACTCGACATCGTCGCCGAGGTAATAGCCCGCGTTATATCCAACCGATTCGCGCGTGCTTGCCGGATCGCCCTCGATCGGGTTGTAGTAGCCATGTCCCGCCGGGAACGTGCCGAAGTAATCGTCAGGGCCGGTGCGGACCGTATGGTTCTGACGGTTGTATTCAGCGCTGAGGTCGAGAAAACCCTTGCCGCCGAGATCCAACCCGATGTTGGCCGATTCGCTGTTCTTGAAGCCATCGCCCGCATAGGTCTGGCCGTTCGTTGTCTGCAATTCTCCGCCATGCGAACTGCGTTTCAGGATGATGTTGATCACCCCGGCGATGGCATCCGAGCCGTACTGCGCCGCCGCCCCATCACGCAGCACCTCGATGTGATCGATTAGCGCGACCGGAATCATGTCGATATCGACACCGGTCGAGCCCTGGTTCAAACCACCGTCGAGCGAGATGTTCGCGGTGGTGTGGCGGCGCTTGCCGTTCACCAGTACGAGCACGTGGTCCGGACTCAGCCCATGCAGCGTCAGCGCGTCGGTCAGCACCCCAGCATCGCCCGCATAGGTCTCGCGCGAGATCGACGGCGAGAGTTGAACGAGCGCATCGCGCAGATTGCTCTGTCCCGTGGCGCGCAACTGGGCGCCGCTGATCACGTCGACGGGCGTCAGGCTCTGGCTTGCTTTCGTATTGGTGCGCGTACCGGTAACGACCACCGTATCCTGTTGCACGGTATTGACCGCGCCCGGCTTCACGGTGGACGGTGCAGTGTCTGGTTGCACGGTGGCATCGCTTGCTTGCGCAGGCGCGCTCGCGCCTTGCGCCCATGCCGCGCTGTTGCATGCGATTGCCAGCACGGCAACAGACAGCACTGTTTTGCGAACTCCGCTAACGGGCTGATCTGCCCTATTCTTCCTCTCTTCACCGCGCATCGACTATTCCGTTGGTTATAAGCGGGCACACTGCGCCAGCACATGGCTGGCGTTATCCATGCGCCGTGCCTTTTTAGCATTACTTACTATTTGTAAGAGACTTGACCGAACCGATCTCGACTACGACTACCCCGGTGAGTTAACCCTTGGGGAGCCCTGGGGGATTTGTCCTGGCCTGATCTATCGCTTCAGAACCGAGATTCCAGCGGTCGAGTACCTGCGTGTATCTGCCGCTTTGAATGAGGTCGTTCAGCAATAACGTGAGCGGCGCAGCGAGGCCGCTGCCCTTGCGTGTCGTGACCGCGAGATCCGCCGTATTGGGCCAACCACCGCTGATGGAGCCTACTGCACGCAAGTCCCCTTTCTGCGCTGCCGCGTAGGCCAACGCCGAGTTCACGCTCAGGATCAGGTCAGCGCGCCCCGACTGCAGTGCCACGAAGCGCGCGCTAGGGTCACCGTAATACTGGACCTGCACCGGCTTCAGTCCGTGCGCGACGTTTTCCTTGTCCCACTCGAGCAGGATTTTTTCCTGGTTCGTTCCCGAATCGGTGATGACACGCAGCCCGGCGATATCCTTCGGTTCGCGGATTTCTTTGATCGGACTTTGCTTGCGCACATAGAACCCGAGCACATCGCGCCGATAGCTCGAAAAATCGAATTTTTCCTTGCGCTGCTCCGTCACCGTCACGTTCGACAGCACCGCGTCGACCTTGCCCGATTGCACGGCGAGCGGCCAGTCTTCCCACGCGAGGACCACGATCTTCAGCTTGCGTCCCAGACCGTCGGCAACCAGTTGCGCGAGATCCGGGTCGAAGCCGACAACGGTCTTCTCATCGGTCGCGTAGGTGCTAAGCGGCGGCCATGCCACGGTCATGCCGATCACCAGTTCGTCCTTCGCGACAAACTGGAAGGTGGCCGGGATGGCTTTGATGGCTGCCGGGTCAGGCGCTGCGCGGACCTGGCCCTGTTGATCCGGGCTCAGATTGAAGGAGTTGCCGGCCGCCAGAGCGACGCCGGCCACACTGATTGCCAAGGCGCCGAATGTTCCGGCCACCGCTGCGCGGATTCCCCTGTTTTGCTTCATGGCTTGATAGACCCTGTGAAATGAATGAGTTGTTCGAGGCGCGAGACGCATGACTACCGCTGGCCGAGCGGCTCGGGATGAACCAGATCGCGTAGCGAATCGAAGCGACCCGGTTCCAGCAGATCCTTGCCGAACGGAAGACGAATGTGGATTTCCGGTGCGATCGAGCGATCGAACAGCGCTTCGTAGCCCGAATCGATATAGAGGCCCGCTGCTTCCGGTTGCCTGAATCCGGTGGTCAGATAGACACGCCGATATCCCTGGCGCAACGCGCGCGCCTCCAGTTCCTGCACGACGCGGCGTGCCAGTCCCTGCCGACGCTGACTGACATGCGTCCAGATACGCTTGAGTTCCGCTGTCGTCGCGTCATAACGCTTGAACGCACCGCCGCCGACGGTCTCCCCGTCGCGCAGGACGACAATGAATGCGCCCTCGGGTGGCGCGAACAACTCGGCCGGATAACGCGACATCTCTTCACTCACCGATGCCGCGCTGTCCCGCCGGAAATCGCGATAACGCGTCGTGTACTCGATATTCAGCGCGTCCAGTAGCGCACGCGCAACGGGATCCAGCGGCGTGGCGTCAATAATCTCGTAGGTCATGGTGGAAATGGGATGGCGCTTATCCCTGTCGGTCCTGTCGTTGAATCCTTGCCCATTCGACTTTGATTTCCGTCGAGCTATATGGACGATAACAGGCCACTCTTTCCGAATGAACCAAACATTTAACGGATCGTTATTCCATGGAGTCCGTATATTCAATTCACGTCATTAGCCGTGCTATAGCGGCCTATTTTCCGTTGCCGGCAAAATGAGTTAATCCATTGAATATCAGGCGCGCGATTTTTTAACTAATAAAGCGCGTGAATTTCCAGGGTAACAGCGGCGAGCGGCGCATTGATTGCGCGCCGGTGTCAAACCGGCTCGGCGAGATGGAACAGACAGTCGCCACGCTCCACGGCGGCAGGAACACGTTTGCAGACGACCTCGCCCGCGCTCGCGAACCAGGTGGTGACGGGCTCCCGTAGCGGCGTGTCGGGGAAATGGATGCGCGCCGCGGGCTGACCCGCCGCCACCTGCTCGCCCAGCTCGACGAGCGGCTCGTAGACACCGCGGTCATAGGCATATACGTAGTGCCGCGAACCGGACACGGTGAAGAAGCGCGTTTGCGCGGGTGGGCCATCGGGTATGAGTGGGCCTTTCAGGACGCCAATGAAACCGAGCAGATTCAGGAGTCCGTGCCTCGCCTCGCGCAACAGGCTCGCCTGCACAGTGCCGCCGCCACCGAGTTCCGCGAGAATGGAAATTGCGCCCTGCCGCCGCGCGGCGGTCGCCGCATGGACAGGATTCGGGCGATGCAGAAATGCACGCGGCAAGCCGAACGCAGCGAGCAATGCCTTGAGCCGCTCGTCCTCCACCGGGTCGCGCGGCTCGATAGCCAGCATATTGGCGCCGTCGTACAGAAGCGAACTTCCGCCCGAGTGCAGGTCGATCAGATATTGTGCGCGTGCGAGCAGCGTGTGCTCGATGTAGTGGGCAATCACCGCTGTCGGTGCGCCTTGTGGATCGCCCGGAAAACTGCGGTTCAGGTTGCCGCCGTCGAGCGGCGAAGTCCTCAAGCCCGCGGCTGCGGCGGGGAAGTTCGCCATCGGCAGGAAGATCAGTTGCCCCTGCACCCATTGCGGCTCGATTTCGCGAATCAGGCTGGAAACCAGCAGCTGTCCCTCATATTCGTCGCCGTGGTTGCCGCCCATCAGCAGCACGACGGGACCGTCGCCATTGCGCACTGAGGCGATTGGAATCGGAATCCAGCCGTATGCGGAGCGATGAACCGAGTGCGGCAGACGCAGATAGCCCACGTGAACTCCGTCGGCGTCCAGATCGATTTCGTTGTGGATGGTGCTCATGGGGCCTCCTTCACGAGGGGGGACAGCAGACCTCCGCCGGCCGCCCTGCGCGCTCAATGCATGTACTGTTCATTGCCGATGAGGCCGATTTTCGTCGCCCCTTCGCGCTGCGCGGCGGCCAGCACCGCGGCGACGTCCTTATAGGGAGCAAGCCGGTTCGGCAAAAGATGGATTTCCGGTTGTTCCGCCTGAGCCGCAACCTCAGCCAGATGTTTCTCCAGATCGGCGCCCGCTGCAACCGGCGCGCCATTCCACCGGATCGTGCCGTCGAAATCGATGTCGACCTGCACGACCGGGGGCGGCGCGGCCGGCGGCGGTGGATTGCCGACCGGCAGGTTCATTTTCACCGAATGCATCTGGATCGGAATGGTGATGATCAGCATGATCAGCAGCACCAGCATCACGTCGATCAGCGGCGTGGTGTTGATGTCGACCATCACTTCCGGCTCGCGGCCGCCTCCCGAAGATACGTTCATCGCCATTGTCGACTCTCATGCAAAGTTAGCTGCCGCGCGCCGGCGGCTGCGTGATAAATGACACCTTCGAGATTCCGGCACGCTCGCAGGCAGTGATCACACGCCCGATGAATTCGTAGCGCGTGGTCTGATCGCCGCGCACATGCACCTCGGGTTGAGGCAGCGCCGTGGACGCCGTCTTCAAGCGCGCCAGCAGCGCCGGTCCATCAACGAGCTTCTCGTTCCAGAACAGTTCGCCATCCTTATTTACCGCGATCTCTATGCTGTCCGGCCTGGTCTGCAGTGGATTGACCGTCTCGTTCGGCAACTGCACCGGCACCGTATGCGTGACGACCGGAATCGTGATCAGGAAGATGATCAGCAGCACCAGCATCACGTCGACGAGCGGCGTGGTGTTGATGTCCGACATGGGCTTCTCTGCCGCGCCGGCGCCGCCTACCGAAATCGCCATATTGTCATCCTATCCTTGCTTGCCCTGGGCGGATGGTCTCGCGCGGAGCGAGCCATCCTCCCGCTTTTGTCCGCGGCGGCCCGGGAAGAGCCGCCGCGTTTGGGCGATCAGGCCTTGGGCGCAGCCGCGGCCGGGGCAG
>DASVNP010000427.1:0-6057 GCA_036383775.1 Paraburkholderia sp.
GCGACGCAATCCCCGCACGATATGTCCGAAAGGCGCACGCATGAAGAGGTCTATGGGCATGGGCGTACTTTCGCGTGCCGCTTACCATGACCAGCCAGTTGATCGTCGCGAACGTGGCTTTGTCGGCTGGGGTCATGCAGCGTGCCGGTCGCATCACATGACCGTCCAACGGGATGCATGGCTCCGACATTCAGTGCTCACAGCGAAGCACTGGCCCGGTGCCTTGCGCGTCAGGGTGGTCACTTCCAGGAGACAGGAGTGCAGATTCGAGGGAAAGGTTTCGTCGTCACAGGTGGCGGCTCAGGGCTCGGCGCAGCCACGGCGCGCCGTCTGGTGGCGGGCGGCGCTCGCGTGTTGCTCGTAGATTTGAACCAGGAAGCCGGTATTGCGGTGGCGGTGGAACTGGGCCGCAATGCCCACTTCGTCAAGGCTGACATATCCGACTCAGCGAGCGCGGAGAGTGCGTTGGCTACGTTCCGCGACGCCTTCGGCCAACTCCATGGCCTGATCAATTGCGCAGGCGTTGCCCCCGCCGAGAAAGTGCTCGGGCGCGAAGGCCCGCACCAGTTGGAGAGTTTCGCGCGCACCGTTCAGATCAACCTGATTGGAGCCTTCAACATGGTACGGCTGGCCGCAGCCTGCATGGCCGGGAACATGCCCGAGTCCGATGGCGAGCGCGGGGTCATCATCAATACCGCTTCAGTCGCGGCCTTTGACGGCCAGATCGGGCAAGCAGGCTACGCTGCCTCCAAAGGCGGAGTCGTGGCAATGACGCTGCCAGTCGCGCGGGAATTGGCCCGCCATGGCATTCGCGTCCTCGCCGTCGCGCCCGGAATCATGGAGACGCCGATGCTCAAAGGCATGCCCGCCGAAGTACAAGACGCCCTTGGGAAGATGGTCCCCTTTCCCGCGCGCCTCGGTCGGCCAGAAGAATTCGCGGGACTTGTGCTGCACATCCTCGAAAACACCTACCTCAACGGCGAGGTGATTCGCCTTGACGGCGGCATCCGCATGGCGGCCAAGTGAACTCAGCGCCTGGAGTGCGCATCGTTATGCTGCTGCCGCCTTGCTTCGGTTCCCCTGAGTCGCCGAATCCCGATCGGCTCAGATGATTCATCCACGACCACACTTTCCTCACCCCGTGCAACGCCGCCATGAAGCGGCGGATGGAGACTCGCATGCCTGCTTCTTCGATTTCCAACGATCCCGTCGTGATCGTCGCTGCTGCCCGTACGCCACTGAGTGGTTTCCAGGGCAGCTTCGCTTCACTGACAGCGCCTCTCCTGGGCGCCAACGCCATCCGGGCCGCAGTGCAACGTGCCGGGCTGCAACCCGATGCCGTAGATGAGGTGCTCATGGGCTGTGTGCTGCCCGCAGGCCTTGGCCAGGCGCCCGCGCGCCAAGCGTCGCTTGGAGCGGGTTTGCCGGTATCAGCGGGCTGCACCACGATCAACAAGGTCTGCGGCTCGGGTATGAAGGCAACGATGCTGGCGCACGATCTGCTGCTGGGCCGGAGTCAACAAGTGATCGTGGCGGGCGGCATGGAGTCCATGAGCAACGCGCCCTACCTGTTGCTCAAGGCCCGCTCGGGCCAGCGCCTGGGACACGGTCAGGTGCTGGACCACATGTTCTTCGACGGCCTGGAGGATCACTATGGCCACGCCTCCGACGGCCGCCTCATGGGCACCTTCGCCGAGGACTGCGCGCGCCACTTCGATTTCACGCGCGAGGCGCAAGACGCGTTTGCTTCGACCTCCACGCTGCGCGCGCAGCAGGCTCAGCGAGACGGATTGTTCCGGTGGGAGATTGCGCCAGTGGCCGTACCGGGTCGCAACGGCGAGATACTCGTCGACGAGGACGAGGCGCCCGCGAAGGCGCAACTGGACAAGATCCCGAAGCTCAAACCCGCCTTTGGAAAGGACGGCACAGTCACGGCGGCGAATTCCAGTTCCATTTCCGACGGTGCAGCGGCCCTGGTTCTAACGCGCCGGTCGACCGCACGCGAGCGCGGCCTATCGCCGCTAGCCGTTATCCACGGACACGCCACACACTCCCAGGAGCCGGCCTGGTTCACCACTGCGCCCGTGGGTGCCATCCAGAAGCTGCTAGCCAAGGTGGGGTGGCAGGCGAGCAATGTCGACCTCTGGGAAATCAACGAGGCATTTGCCGTGGTCGTCATGGCCGCCATGCGCGAACTATCGCTTCCGCATGAGCGCGTGAACGTGCATGGCGGTGCTTGTGCGCTGGGTCATCCGATCGGCGCGACGGGCGCGCGCCTTATTGTGACGCTGCTCGGCGCGCTCCGGCAGCGCGGCGAGAAGCGAGGCGTGGCGAGTCTGTGCATCGGTGGCGGCGAGGCCACGGCGCTGGCAATTGAGATGGTCTGACATCAACTGCTATTAGCAAAACCGCGTTTAATAGCGACAATTCGTCGAGGTATCAACGAATGTCCACAAACGAAGGGTCGGATAGCCCCAATTATCGACGCCTTCATTTGAGTCCGACACGCAACGACGTCAGGCCGACGGTACACGCTGTCCCCAGCTACCCGGCGATGGGCGAGCTTGGATATCCCAATGCGCGCCCTATACTGGAAGGGAGCCGCGCGGAAGCCGGTCCTGACAGCAGCAAGGGGCTAGAAATCTCCCCACAGGACGCGGTAGCGGGGCCACGGAAACGCCTGCGACAGAACGCGGGCGTTTTCTTTTGCACTGTTCAACCCTGATAACGCCACTAATCAGGGATGCGTTTAATGGTGCTGACTGGTGATCCACGACTTCAGTCACAGCAATTCCCAGCGCCGAAAGTCATTTTTCAACCGTGATAGCCTGACTAATGGCCGTTGAGTTTAATAGAACGAACTGCGCACGAATTCAATCGTGAAAACCGGAGTGTCATGACCTGAGTCCGACAATACCGATCAGGTTCGCCTCACAAGCCTTCCGATTATTCAGATCGTTTCATTTTCAATGTGGAAAATGCAGAAAGCTATGCCTGTGTGCGCAGCTTATCTGTTCGAGTGATTGATAAGGTGGCGGCATCGACTGAAGACAACGGGTCAGACCTGAATTGAGGACCCAGATAATTCACATAATTTCGATCTCATTTAGTGATTCTAATATCCGAAGTTAATCACCGATTTCCGGCCCGCCTCGACCACGGTCCTTTGTACTTTGTGACCGGTCGCGCGCGGCTCGCTCACGAGCCGCCTCACGCAACGGCGCCTTGAGTTCGCTACGACGGTCTTGCCATTCCTCACGCGTCATGTCGGCAAAACGTCTGGACGTTCCGCTACGCGATCCCAGCAGCGTTCCTTCAGTTGTCCGCAGGTCAGGTCCACGTTGCTGCGCCCGCGCGGCGACGACCTCGTTCACCAGTGCAGTTGCCCGCTCGGCGCCGCTGAGCTCGACGAGTGCCCGCCATGCACGATCGTCCCGCTCGACCACGTAACGGATCCCGCGGCGCATCGTGGGGTCACGACGGTCCAAGGCAGCCGCTGCCCGTTTCAGCGCAGCACGCTCCTTTGCAGCCAGCGGCCTGCCGTCGCCCTTAGCGACCGATGCGAGGGATAGCGCGTCGGCGTACTGTTCGACGGCCCGGTCGAGCGTCATTTCCGCCCGCCGCGGCCGTGGCGCATTCGAAAATTCTACGCGCCGCAGGTTCAGCGTGTGCCGGTAGCCCATCTCAGGCCGACGATCGCGCTCCGGCCTAAGTTCGTGCAGTGCACTGAACGATTTTTCGTCGGCACGCGACAGGCTGCGCATCAGCGTCGCACCGTCCGCAAACTCGTCCCGTCCGGCCGCCACAATCAGATTTTCCCTGTGCCGGGTCATCGCGACGTAGGCCAGTTCGGCGTGCATGCTCTTCGTGGCCAGCACATACGCGCGGTCGACTGTTACACCCTGGCTCTTGTGGACCGTGAGCGCGTAACTGTAATCGAAATGGCCGTACTGCGCCGTATCGACCGCGAGTCGCCGGCCGTCATCGAGCCGCACATGCAGGACGGCACCGGCCGCTTTCCTGTCCGCCGGCGCGTCGATCCGTTCGACGGCGCCCAGCGTCCCATTCTTGACCTGCATCACGTACTCGTTCTGCAGGAACACGATCCGCTCGCCGGCGGCGATCGCAATGTGCCGGTCTTCGGCCCGCACGGTCTGTTCGGCACCCAGCTCGCCGGCGGACCGTCGCAATTCGCGCACTCGCGCATTCAGCGCGCAGCGCTCTTCGTTGGTATGAGTCAGCAGCAGCAGGTCCTTGCCAGGGCTTCTCCGGCGATCATCCTGCCATTGCGCAATCAGCTGCTCGCGCGCATCACCGACGGTGGCATACAGCTGCACGCCACCGCGCTCCGCATACGCGGACACCGCCGTTTGCACATCATGCCGGGCCAGCGCCAACGTTGCTTCGCGCTGCCAGGCCTCGTTCTGGCGCTTGATCTCGGTCAGGCTTTCCAACCGGTCCCCGGCGAGCGCTTCGCGCGATACCGCGCGGAAAGCATCGCCTGCATCGACCGCATGCAGCTGCCACGCATCGCCCACCAAGCGTACGCGCGCACCGGCCGCCTGCGCGTGGCCGAGCAGTTTTTCCATTTGCCGCGAGCCGACCATGCCGGCCTCGTCGATCACCAGAACCGTTTTTGCATCGAGCGTAACGGTGCCGCGCTCGATGCCCGAAAGCAGACTGTGCAGCGTCCGGCTCGCGATGCCGGCATCGCGCTGCATATCGTCGGCCGTCTTACCCTGCAGCGCTGCGCCGACTACGCGCAGCCCGTCCGCCTCGAGCGCTTCGCGTGCTGCCGCGAGTACGTAGCTTTTGCCGGTACCCGCTGCGCCATTCACGACCACCAGCTGGGCGCCGCCGGCGAGCGCAACAAAAGCCGCATCCTGCCCCGCATTGAACTGTCGGGTCGCACGCAGCATTTCACGCGCTGCGGTATCGCCCACCGCAGCATCGCCGGCATGACTCATTTCACGCGCGCGTTCGACCAGCCGTACCTCGATCGCACGCAGATCCGCTGACGTGAACCACTCGCCCGCCCGTCCGGAATCCTTTAGCGCCAGTAGTTCCTTCGAATTCATCAGGCGCGCGTAAACCTGCCGGAACTGTTCGGCCCCGTCGGTGTTGCGAAACACGAACTGCTCGACGTCGCGTCGTGAGAACGTGGATTGATTGACCGTCAGGGCGGCGACGGCGATCGCCGGATTGATCAGTAGCCGCTGGCCGTTGCGGAATGCGCGCTGGCGGTTCTCTTCCAGCACACTCGCCATCACGCCGCGCTCTCCCGCGTAGCGCGCGACGCCCACCTTGACCGACGGCTCCAGTTCGATGCCCAGCGTCCGGTAGCTGCGGTGGTCGATGCGGGCCTCGATGCCCACCCGCGCCATGAAGTGATTTGCCGTGACGGCCCATTCTTCGCGCACGTCGCGCACGAACTGCCGGCTGCTCAGATAGCGGTCTTTTCCAGCGCCGCCCTTTTCAGGTTCCGTTGCATTCCAGCGCCTGAAATATTGCTCCGGATCACGCGCGATGCCGTCGTTCACGCGTTCCGTGAACATGATGTGTGCGTGCGGCTGTTCGAGTCCGTCGCTTGCCGCCGGATTGTGGATCGCCCACGTGTACGCGTGACGCTCGCCGAGCGTGTGTTCAACGAACTCACGCACGAGCGCGACGCGCTGTTCATCGTCCAGTTCGCGCGGTATCGAAACCTCGATTTCCGTGTACGGTCGACCATTCGCGCGTTCATGGGTGTCCGCGGCCTGCCAGAAAATGCTCGCGTCATGTGCGGCCCACGCCGGCATGTTGCGGCTCTCGGTCATCTTCAGGTCGCCACGCTCCTCATACCGGCCGCCGCGGGAAATGTAGGCGTAGTGGTCCTCCCGCGCAATGTACTTGGCGTGCTCGCCAGCCGCGGCTTTCCTGCCTGCTTTCACGCTTAGGTGGTAGGTTGGCATGGCGGATTGGCATTTGTCTTACCATAAGCTGTTTCCATGCTAGCATGGAAACGCGGAAGCGCGCTTTGACCCGCTTTGCTCGCCAGATGTTACGTGGCCCCTCCTT
>DASVNP010000428.1:0-1799 GCA_036383775.1 Paraburkholderia sp.
CAACTCGCCGAGATGCTAGCAAGAGAAAGTATTTGACATGCCAAGAATCCCACGATTACTGGTGGTGCAGCGAGTTTCGCTATCTCACGACAAATTGATGTCGAGGTCGATTGCCGCCCGCTTTGGTCCCCTGCTCGGTTATATGGCCAATCACGGCATGATCGAATGGGAGGAGATTGTCGAAGGCGACATTACCATCGGCCAGCTCAGGCGTTTCGACGCGGTGTTGTTCAACAAGCACACCTCCAACCGGGCGGTAGACCTGATGCGCATGGCCAACGATCTAGGCCTGCGAACGATCTACGATATGGATGACTGGATCATCGACTTGCCGATGTACAGCGTCACTGATCTGAACGACGACCTGTTGGCGAACATAACCTGGCTGCTGCGACATGCTTCCGTCGCGACCGTGTCGAACGAAGCGTTGCGCAATAAATTGCAGCGTATTCGTTCGTCTGTGTCGATCATTTCCAACGGGTTTGATCACAGCGCTATTCCGTCAGATCCGAGCGATTGGCAAGAAGTCCAACCGCCAAAGATCATGTTTTCGAACACTGACGGCATCAAGCTTGTCCACTTCAGAAAAGACTTTTTCAAGGTCCTTGTGGACTTCATGAACCGGCATACGGAAGTGTCGCTGGAATTTTGGGGCGACGGCTTTCCAGAAATGTCCCGGATTCCGCGCCTGGCAGCCAAGGGCTTTCTGGACAACGCGGCTTACAAGTCCGCCATACGCGACGCGGGTTATCTGTTCTCGGTTGTTCCGCTTGGCGGCCGCGAAGATCCTGAAGCGCTGTTCTTCAATAGTTGCAAGTCATGTATCAAATACATCGACTATGGCAGCCTCGGCATTCCGGGCATCTATTCGAAAAGCCCCGTATACGAAGATGCCGTGACGCATGGGGTGACGGGTTATCTCGTGAACAATACGGCTGACGAGTGGGCTGAAGCCATGGAACAGATGTATCAGGATAGCCAGTTGCGACAGAAGATGAAACGCAATGCGTTCGACGACGTGCACCAGCGGTTTGGACTTGCGGCACCCGCGCAGACGCTAATGGCACTTTTAACCAGCGAAAACTCAATCTAGTCGACTCAATCCGAACTATGGACCTTCTACTGATCAGGCACGGCCAGTCGACCGCAAATGCGCAAGGGCTGCTCATTTCGACCAACCAGGATCCGCTCACCGACCTGGGCAAAACACAATCCACACAGCTCGCGAAGACACTGGAGCGGTTTGCTTATCAACCGTCCCGCCTCTTTTCCAGCCCGTGGAAGCGTGCCCACCAGACAGCGCAAATCGTCTTTGGTGAATCAGCGCCGATGAAGCTTGACGCCCGGCTTGCCGAAACCAATCCCGGCATCTATGCCACGTGGCGTGAAGCTGACTTTAATGCTGCGTATCCGACGTTCAACGACGACATCACCAATCGCTATGAAGGCGGTGAGTCGCATCTGGATATGGCCGATCGCGTACGCAATTGGGTAGATCTCGAAGTACTGCCCCATGTGTCGGAGCCGGGAATTACTGCAGCAGTTGCACACGGCGGACCCATTAGCGTGGTTCTACAGCACCTGCTGGGCATTCCTATTGAAACGCGCTACCCGAGTTTCACCGTGCCCAATGCGTCATTCACCTACCTGAAGTGGCGCAGCGACCTGAAACGCTATTGCGTGGAGCGCGTAGGCCAGGTATGAACAAGAGCGTTGCGATCTACGAGCCGCTGTACGCGAAGGATCAGGCACTCGCCGACCCTGAATTTATTCCACTCGTGCGTGCGGAAAACGCGCGT
>DASVNP010000429.1:0-8237 GCA_036383775.1 Paraburkholderia sp.
CTGGACTTCTCACATCTGCCATTCGTGCATCCCACCACGCTCGGCGGCCCCGAAGACTATGCAAAGGTACAGCCCAAGGTTGAGCGGATTGACGGCGGCGTTCGCATCACGCGCTGGACGTTGAATACGGATGCACCTCCGTTCGCCGCCGCCGTCAAGAACTGGCCTGGCAAGGTCGACCGTTGGAATTTCTACGACTTCACGATTCCAGCGATTCTGCGAATGGATTCCGGCATGGCGCCGGTCGGTACCGGCGCACAAGAAGGTGCGCGTGTCGACGCGGCAGAATTCCGTGGTTGCCAGGCGCTCACGCCCGAAACGGAAAACTCCACGCACTACTTCTTCGGCCATCCGCACAACTTTGCAATCGATCAGCCCGACGTCACGCGAGCGATCCATCAGGCGGTGGTCGATGCATTCGACGAGGACCGCGACATCATCACTGCGCAGCAGAGGAATCTTGCACTGGATCCTGGGTTCAGGATGATGCCGTTCGGCATCGACGCTGCACTGTCCCAGTTCCGCTGGACAGTCAATCAACGGCTTGAAGAAGAGAAACGGCAGATGCCGGAAGCAGTGCGAGGAGCCTGAGATGATTCAGGTGAAAGTGACGCAACTGACGCGTGAGGCGGAAGGAATACTAGGCATCGAGTTGCGGGCTGCAGACGGCGCGACGCTTGTTCCTTTCGAGCCCGGCGCACATATCGATGTCCATCTGGCTGGTGGCCTCACGCGACAATATTCGCTCTGCAACGATGCGTCAGAAACGGATCGTTATCGTCTGGGCGTCGGGCTTTCCGCGACGTCGCGCGGTGGGTCGAGTTATTTGCACAAGTCGCTTCGCAAGGGTGACGTGCTCACGATCAGTGAGCCTCGCACGTTATTCGGTCTGTCGCGCGAGGCGGCATCTCATCGTTTCATTGCAGGCGGTATAGGCATCACACCTATCCTTAGCATGATCCGATGGTGCGTCAGCCATGCCGTGCCCTGGCAATTGCACTACTGCGTGCGGTCGCGGATGTGCGCGGCATACCTCGACGAATTGCGCGCTTTCGGTGGCGAGGTTCATTTGCACGTCGGCGACGAATCAGGCAGTGGGGTGCCTGACATTCAGACTTTGATCGGTGACGTAAAGCCTGGCGAGCACGTCTATTGTTGCGGACCGGGTGGACTGATGGACGCCGTATCGCATCACGGCCAGCAGTCCGGCATACCGCGCGAGAATCTGCATTTCGAGCGATTTACCGCATCGCCTGTGCAAGTCGCCGATAAGAGCGAGCGGGCATTCACGATCGTGCTTGCGAGGCTCGGAATGCGATGCGTGGTCGAACGCAACGAGTCGATTCTGGAGAGCCTCGAACGTCACGGCGTCTGCGCACCGTTTTCCTGCCGGGAAGGATTGTGCCGCAGCTGCGAGGTGGGGGTGTTATCGGGCGAAGTCGAGCACCGCGACTATGTGTTGAGTGAACACGAGCAGATGTCCAGCAATTCGCTGATGATCTGCGTGTCGCGCGCAAAATCTGACGAACTGGTGATCGACCTTTAGTTCCTGCACATCGGCCTCGCTGCTACGTGCAGCGTCGCAATCTTCAACACGTGATCGCGAAACGAACACTTTCTGCAGATTTCATGCGGTTCCAGCTTCGTGGATGAAGAAGTGCATACTCCGACTACCATCCGCCCAGTCAAGAACCACGACTCATGGCACTAACCCCGCTGCCACCACTTGGATTCCCGATAGTGATCAAGGCGGGGGACCGCGTCAAACAGGCAGGACAACTGCTCGATCCCGTGGCAGCATAACGCACGTCGCATGGCGTTCGTAGTGGCGCGCAGACATCACGTGGAGGATATAAGGATATGCAGGTCAGTCGCACAATCAGCACCGTCGAAGTTCATACCGGCGGTGAGCCGTTCCGGATCGTTACGTCAGGCCTTCCCCGCCTGCAGGGCAACTCGATCGTGGAGCGCCGTGCCTGGGTACGCGAACATGCGGACAATATTCGCCAGGCCCTGATGTTTGAACCACGCGGACACGCGGACATGTACGGGGGGTATCTCACGCCGCCCGTTTCACCCACGGCTGACTTCGGTGTCATCTTCCTGCATAACGAAGGATATAGCGACCACTGTGGACATGGCGTGATCGCACTGGCAACCGCCGCGGTGGAGCTCGGCTGGGTGCAGCGCGAGTCGCCCGAGACGCGGGTTGGCATCGACGCACCGTGTGGTTTCATCGAAGCATTCGTCAAGTGGGATGGCATGCACGCCAACGGTGTGCGATTCATTAACGTACCGTCTTTCCTTTACAAGCGCGACGTGAGCGTCGAGACGCCGACGTACGGAACGGTGACGGGCGATATCGCGTTCGGGGGAGCGTTCTATTTCTACACCGACGGCGCACCGCACGGTCTCGCGATTCGTGAGTCGTCGGTCGACGTGCTCAAGCAATTCGGCGCGGAAGTGAAGATTGCCGCCAATCGCGCGTTTCCGCTTGTGCATCCGCAGATTCCGGAAATCAACCATATCTACGGCACGATCATTCATGGCGCGCCAAGATTTCCCGAATCCACCCAGGCGAACTGCTGCATTTTCGCGGACCGGGAAGTGGACCGCTCTCCGACGGGTTCGGGCACCGCAGGCCGCGTGGCGCAACTGTATCTGCGTGGCGAGATTGGTCGGGACGACGTACTCGTGAATGAATCGATCATTGGCACGGTGTTTCGTGCGCGTGTTGTCGGTGAAACGCAGCTTGGCGAATTCCCCGCCGTGATTCCCGAGATCGAAGGCTCAGCCCACGTTTGTGGATTCGCCAACTGGATCATCGACGAGCGGGACCCGCTCAAGTATGGATTCCTGGTACGCTGAGCGGTGCTCGCTCACGTTGGCATGTACTTGCTGATGCCCGCCCAGGAGGAGTCGGACTGGTACGGGGTCAAGACCGTCACATCTTCCTCGGCCAGTTGTGGTCTTCCGGACAATTCTCTGGATCTCGCTGGCCCATTCCTGCTCGTCAGATCCGCCATTGGCGTTATTCGTCTGATGAATAACGTGATCAATGGTTTACCATGACCAGTTCACGTCGTTTGCAGGATCGGTCAGAAAGCATGATGAACACCCGAAAGATTTTGATGATTGTTGGAGGACTCCTGCTCGTAGCAGCAGGGATCACGTACCTGATGCTCCTTCAGGCGGACCGCCGCTCAATGGCAGAAGTCACGGCCGCCATGCACGAGTCCGCACACCCTGCTGCCGCCGATTCGCGCGCAGGCGATCAAGTGACGGAAGGCAGCATCGATCAATCGAAGCCGTCCGGCGCGATCACAAAGAGCACTGCCATCGCGCAGGAGCCGGTGGTTCCTACTCCTGCTTTGGCCGTAGCACCCGCATCCAATGCGGCCGCTGCACAAGTCACCGTGCAACCGAAGCAGGCGCCCTCGACGGCAGTCGCGTCGGTGAACGTGCAGGACTCGGGTACGCCGAAGGTGGTTCCGGCGCAGCGCGCCCCGCGTGAACGAGACGGTCTGGACCATCGCGCGATAACGACTCGAGGCGCGACGCCGGAAACGGACGAACTGGTCAGGGAGTCGGCGAAGCTCGATCCTTCGTTGCCTCCGCCGGATATGTCGGCCGCTCGCGCCGCCACGGACCAAAGTAGCTCCAAACCTGGCAAGGGCTCGAATCCGGTCGCGGCCGCGATGACGGATCAGCTCGTCAAGGAATCGGCGAAGCTCGATCCTTCGCTGCCGCCGCCCAAGTAACTGATTTCTTCGGCAGCACGTGCGGCTGCATGCACTCTCACGGTACTTGAGCACGGCGCTGCAGTGCCTGGTGTGAGGCGCCCGAAGCAAGCGAAGAACAAAGATTACCCGCGTTGCCGGTTGCGCGTTTCTGCGCATTTCCTCGCTCAGACTCGCCCGCCAGCGCGGCCCTGATAGATGCCACACGGCGCGCTGGCCAGCAGGCCCGCTTCAGTCCACGTGCACTTCGCGGCTGATTGGTCCATGGCATCCTTGAGGCGTCGACATAGTCAATGAGTTGCAGGTAACCGCGACGATATGGCCTGTGGTTCTGCGGGCTGCTTTATCGGTTGGCAACAGTAACTTGCCGTGAACATGTAGCTGCTATCGCCACCGAAGCGGACATGTTCGAGTCGCTCGGAGGGAACTGCTCGGGGTCGAACTGAGTCTGTCACCATCTGGCTGAGTTCGGCCAGTTCCGGTTGTTCACGTCTACCGTCAAAATCGATTGGATGACCACGCATCAATATGCGACTAATGGTCGGTATCCGCCCACACATGGACGTGCTTGCCGCCTTTATGAAGCAGCGCCGATCTGAGCAGACCTAGCCCTTTCAGCCGAAAGAACAGCGCAAAGTAGGCCTGTTCGAGTGCTTCCCAAGTGTCGTATTGTTCGGCAACCCCGTCCCCGCCTTTGCAGAAAAGACTTCCTTTGGGTTCGCCGCCTAGTGATGCGGGAGCCCAGCGGCCAATCAATGGTGCCTTCCATAGAGCCCCTTTGATCGATCTCAGCGCCGATTGGGGCACGGTCGTTTCGGGCACGAATGCCAGCAACCGACGATCGTGATCGTCGACGTACAATCTGCCGCACGACGTGCATTGATAGCAGTGCCGTACGAACGAACGATCTATTCCGCCAAGCGATCGGCTCGACTCGGCAAAGTCTTCCCAGTCCTCGTCGGCCACTAGATGACCTTTATTGGCAAGGTAATCCGTTTGGTCGACGATGACCGCACCGCAAGTACAGCCGATTTTCATTGGTTTGCGCCTGAGTTGATCAAGTTTTACTTCATGTGACACGCTGGGTTCCGCTCTGGCGACAGCATGAGCGCAGCTGCGACGAGGATCGTGAACCGGGTAGAGGCGCAACGATATTGGGGATTGTCGCTTCTCGCAAGAGTAACTGACTACCTCGGATTGAATGTGCGCATCCGGTTGGAAAGCGACTGTGTACTGATACACCGGTGCGTACGACCAACGATTCAAAGCTCTATCCCACCTTCCTGCAACCGCGCTCGCAATTTTGTTTGTCGGTCCCCGGCTAGATCGAGCAGTCGTGATCCAACGCCCGGCCGGGACAAGATCTGCCGATGTTGATTGCTGGGCTTCGTCCAGGATGAGACCCAATTGTCGATCCATTTTCTCAACGCGTCTCCCTCGTTTGCGCAGTCGCTTTTGTTCTGCATCTGGAGTTCGGTGACGAGTGCAATGCATGCAAGGCAATCCCACTGGTCCCGCGCACAAACCGTCAATGCGGCATGACGGTCTCCGCGCTGAATGAGCATTGCTGCTATCCGGTCTAGGGAAACGAATGCTCCGAGCGTGCATAAGCGGGCACCAACTTTTCGAACCCTGCGGGATGAATCGAGAAGCGCACACGATGCGATGTCGTCTTTAAGCGACGGTGAAATCTTCGCTTGTAGCATCATTGCATGAGCGCGAACTTCTGTCCGCGCGTCGTCGGCATATCTTGCTAACACAGCGGCAGCGTCTGGCGCACCGCGGTCAACAAGAAGCGACAACCCGGCACGGACTTGATTGACCTTCAACGCTCCTGCATCGAGCATCACGATGCAATGTTTAACGACATCCCGTCCACTCTCGACAAGCAACTGGGCAGCAGCGGATCGCAAGCTGCCTTGTGAGTCAAATATGGTGCGCCACAGAAACGGTTCGGTATCGAAATCGACGTGATCGTGTACAACGAATTTGAAGGCTGCGTACCGAACCGGTCCGAACGGGGAGGCGGTAGCGATGACGATGCACGCGTTTCGGTCAGAAGCGGGTACACGGCCAAGTAGGGCGGTCGCGCGTTGTGCAAGCACTATGTCGCCGGAAAGCAGGCCGCGTTTCACCATTTCGGTGACCGACAAGAGCTGATGATCAGATGCGACAAGATACGCGGCGCGCCGAAGCCTGAAGTCTGCGCCAGTCATGGCTTCAATGACCGCCGCAGACCCGCCGGCCTGCAAAAGTCGCTGCTCAAATTCAAGTAACCACGTTCGATGGTCCGCGCGCGTGGCAAGCATGAGGCCGCGAAGCCTCGGAATTAGCGGAACAAAGTGGTGAGCGGGAACAATTGCGAGAAGCGTGAGCAGTGCGTTCGTCGCGGACCTGCGAACCTCCGGCACCCAATCATTTACGCGCTCCGCTATTGATTCGAGAAACGAACTGCCGCCTAGCTCCACCGCGCGGCCAATCGCTGCTTCCCTGAGATAGCCCGAATAATGTGAGATGCATGCCGTAACAAGTTCCCTGTCGGTGCTAGCGGAAAGTGTCTCAATCGCAGTGCGTAGAGGCATTGACTCGCCAGGCGCTAGATAGACCGTATGCGCGGGCACTGTCGTAGGCGATCGGGTTCCGAAAATCTTCGTGATGAGGTTCATTGTTCTTCTTGATTTGAGTCGATAGCTGGTCGCCGGCTATTCTGCACTGGGATGTATTGTGCGTAATTCTACGCGTGCGGTTCCGTCGCGGAGCCTCGTTGAGGCTATCGGGTGTCACCTTCGAACTCTTGGGCTTCCGAAGCTGGTAGAGGGCGCCGATTGTCTATCGGCGGAGGTGCTCCAACATCCGCCGCGCTCGTCTTATTACCCCTTGTCCGTTCGGCCAAAATCAAACATTTAGCCTACAAGGCTGAAGGCAGCCCACGCGCCTGCCCTATAACTATCAAGTCGTCGCGCAGTACCAGGCGATCAAGAAGGGCGGGCGAGTAGTAGCGTGGTGCGTCCGAATCGTTGTCACGCCGACTACGACTCGCCTTTCAGGTGTGTTGTCGCCGAAAAGAAGAATCAGACACCTTTCAACGCAGCGCGCACAAACGAAACAAACCGTGAAGTAACCGGATTCTTCTGCGCATTCGCCCACACAAGTCCTACACGCCACTTCGCGTGCTTTCCGCGAAGCGGCAGGACGGTAGCGTCCCGAAGAAGATGTTGCGCACGCGAGGGAACGAACGCGACGCCGACTCCAGCAGCGACAGATGCCAGGACAGACTGCACATCATCAGCCTGTTGCGTCACGTTTGGTACGAAGCCCTGTTCGCGACACCAGCTTTCGACTTGAGCAGCGAGGCCGAGTCCACGCGCACGCCGCAAGGCCAGGAAGCCTATTTCATTCAGCTTGCCAAAATCGGAGGGAATACGCACTTTCTCGAGGCGTGGGGGTAACGCCAGTGCCAGTGTCTCCTCCATCACAGGAAGCGACGAGAGGCCGTCGACCGAGGGCGCACGCATGAAGCCCACATCCAGCTTCCCCGCCAGAAGGCGGCGAGTTTGCTCAGCGGAAGACAGGTCGCTCAACGCGACGGCAATGCCCGGATATTGCTGACGGAAGTCGGCAATGATTTGCGGCGCGATCGTCAGCACGGACAGGCAAATGCCGATCCGTAAATGCCCACGCCTGCCGCTGCCTGCCTCTCGCGCACGCGCGAGGATCTCGTCCGCATCGTGGACGAGTGCTTGCGCATCGGGCAGGAAAATTTCCCCGAACTGCGTCAGCTCCGCGCCATGTCGACCCCGCTCGAACAGTTTCGCGCCCAGACTCCCCTCCAGCGCGCCGACCTGTTTGCTCAACGCCGGCTGACTCATGTGCAGAGCGTCCGCCGCACGCCCGAAATGACGCAGTTCGACGACTGACAAAAACGTTCTCAGCAGTTTGAGTTCCATTCCGCATCGTTATCGTATTGATCGAATCATTCATTTTACTAATCGATGGTCGAGTTGTTCAATACGGGTATGTCTTCTCACAAGCGATTACCCATGACCTCTACAAGCCCTAAGCGCTACCCACACCGGCTGGGTCGCACAGAGGTCCCGGTTGCTGACCACGCCGACGATCCTGAATCTGCGCCGGATCATTCGGTTGATAGGGAGCGCCGCCCGCGTCGCCCGCGCTTCACCGGGGTATCCTCGGCAGACGATCGGCAGGTTCAGACGGGCGCGATCGCCGTGAGCTTCGCGATCGTCTCTCGCAAACGGTGGCCGCGCTGAAAAGCATCAACGGTCCAGACTTCATCAGCATCAAGATGTGAAAGCGCTTGCTGGAACCATTTTCCTTGGGGCTTCGGATTTATGCCGAACGCATCTAAAGCGCCAAAAGACGCGTAAATGAACGGCGCGGCGTCTCCCGAACGACGGACCAGTTCAATAATATGAGTGACTGCCCGCCTGCTTTGACGTATGAAAGTCATGTGTCAGGCAACTCTGCTTTACTTCC
>DASVNP010000430.1:0-4051 GCA_036383775.1 Paraburkholderia sp.
CATAGACCGGAAGAGGGCGCCGGCGGCGTGCCGTCGAAATGCAAAGCGCTCATGGTTCTTGCCACACCTCTACCTATGCACATCCGGACTGTGCACACCGAACGCGGCGCGAGGATTCGTAGTCCCCGTGTCGCTTTTTCACTCTCGTGACCTTCAATATGGAAACCGTACATGAACCGCCAGTTCCGATTTTCCCGGAAGACGATCGATGCCTTGCCATCCCACCCGTCCGATGCACGGTCCACCGAATCCGAGTATTCGGACACGGATGTCGCCGGCCTGCGACTGCTCGTAAATCGCCTTGGCCGAAAATATTTCCTGCTGCGTTACACCATCAACAGTCGCAAACGCAGCATGAAGCTTGGCGACTACCCAGCGCTAGACGTCGGTGACGCGCGGCTGAAAGCGCTCGAATGCCGCGCCCAACTCGCGAAAGGCCTTGATCCGCAGGCCATCAGACAAGAGGAAGCCGCCTCGGTCGTTCGAACGCTTCGCATCTTTGTGCAAGACGAGTACATGCCACATGCTCGTGCCACGAAACGCAGTGCCGAAGACGATGAGGCACGCCTGCGTATTCACCTCTTACCTGCGTTCGGAGACCAGCCGATGAACGAGATTACCAGTCAAGCTTTGCAGCAGTATCACGACCGGAAGAAATATCAGCTCTCGCCGGCTTCCGCGAATCGTCACCTTGCCCTCGTCAAGCGCATCTACAACGTTGGCATCATGTGGGGACACGTCGAGAAGAATCCTGCGCGGGGCATCCGCATGCATCAGGAGAACAACCAACGACACCGGTATCTCTCTGGAGACGAGCTAAGGCGGTTTATTGCCGCTGCGGGCGCCGAAGCCAATCGGACAGTTGCCGATGCGCTGTGTCTACTGCTCGCTACCGGAACACGCCGGGAAGAAGCGTTACAGGCAAAGTGGCAGGACATCGATCTTGATCGACAGCGATGGTTCTTGCCGAAGACGAAATCCGGAAAGAGCCGATTCGTGCTGTTGAACGAAATGGCGATGGGTATTCTCAAGTCCCGAGCCAGGACCGACAGTCCGTTTGTCTTTCCGGGGCGTCATGACCGGATGAAGCCACTCAATAACCCGCACAAGGCGTTCAGGCGCATTCTGACGAATGCGAAAATTGCGGACCTCCGCGTGCATGACCTTCGACACACGTTCGCATCGTTGGCGATTAACCAAGGTGCAAGCTTGTACGAAGTGCAACATCTGTTGGGGCATGCAAACAGCATCACGACCACGCGGTACGCGCATCTCGCCTCTGACAGACTACGGCAGGCCAGCGAGCAGGTTGCACTCGTTATCGGCACAACGGGTAGCCAACAGCCGGACGGAACCACATATGCAAAAGGCTGATCCGTCCGGCTCGATCTATTTCAATTCGGGACAAGTTGTCGCGACCCCGAGAGCGCTCAATGCACTGGCTGCTGTGAATATGAAGCCGGAGACTTTGCTGCGGCGCCATCAGCAAGGAGACTGGGGTGATGTATCAGCGCCGGATGCGAAATCGAATGAACTGGCATTGCGACAGGATTCTCGGCTGTGGTCGAGCTACCACCTGTCCAGCGCAGTGAAGATTTGGGTTATCACAGAGGCAGATCGTTCGGTCACGACGCTTCTACTACCTTCAGAATACTAGGTCGGAGCAGGCCCGGGGGCGGTACGAAGTCGTACTGCCTCTTTTTTGCGAGCGGGACGACCCGCCAGCCACGTCGCGTGAATTTTTTGAGAATTTCCCACGCGTGTCACCGGGGGCGGCATCGGGTGCGCGAGGCGGGTAGATCGCACGCATTTTTTTCTCGACTTTTGTCACGTGGGTCACGCGGTACACGCGACTATGAAACCATTTCGCGAACCGCAATGCGATCTACTCGCCCGTTGTCTCGCAGGGCACATGGCAAAGGGGCGAGTTGGCACACTGAACTACCGCACGTCCTGTAAGCGGCTAGCGCATCGCCACCGGGCGAGCGCGCAAATTGCCGGTGGTCCTTCGTTGTAACCGCGTTGGTTTCTCGCTCTCGCCCGCGCGCGAATCAGTTGAAACGCAAGTTTCGTTCGCCTTTCAAGACGACTGCAGACCGGCTTGCCTTGCTCGTGGCTTGAGCTGACGGTAAGGTTGTTTCACGGGTAAGACGGGTGCGCGTTGCCCAGTTACCACGTGGCGCTGAACGAGGGTTGGGCGGGCATTGTGCCAGTCTGGCTCTGCTTCGCGGGTCAGCTTTACCCGCTCGTTCTGCCCTCGCTGTATCAAGTCGATGATGTACTCGCCGGAGTTTTTGATGATATTTCGATTGAATCGGCGGTATGTCACAACGGATCGTGGGCTGTGCGAATCGAAGGTTAGGTCCAGTTGGAATGGAGCACCTTTCGATGGTGAGATGGCGTTCGCAAGCGTGAGCATTGAGCGCATCAGGCCGAGCGAAAGCAGGTCTTCGTCCTCGACCTCTCGCCAACACGCTTGGCGGTCGGCGTACATGAAGTCACATTGATGGTCGATCTTATAGACCTTGTACGTGCAGTGTAGCGCCTTGGCGTGGAACGGCACGAAAGCAGAAAGCGTTTGTTTGATATCGCGAAGGTACGTCGAAATTGTGATCATTTGGGAGGCTCCATGTGTAGTTTTCTTCGCCGCGGTGCTATCTACCGCACTGACAGTGCTTTCAGCCGAAGATGGGGCGTAACCGGACAAGCGGGCCGTCAGTGGACGGTGGGGGCGACTCGCGTCGGATTCCTGTATCCGACGCGAGTAAGGCTGTGAAGTGCCGAAGCGTCAAGCTGCCATACGGCAGACGCATCGGGGGGATACATATCCCGATTAAAATGCAGCAGTTTCGGCTTGTTCCGTATCGTGCGGTATGGTTGTCGGGACGACTTCTTCGTCTACATAGACCGTTTCGCTGAAGCATCCGGCTGCATCGTCCCACTCTGCCGCGAAATTGCCCATCCATGCCGTTCGGATGTGGTAATACGGTACGCCGCTGTCGGTGGTATTCCGCCCGTTCCCACTTCTGTGTAGCAACTGATCCTCTGCGAGCCGCTTGCTGACGACTGTCGAGTCCAGGGGCGCTATGATCTTCTCGAAGATGTCTTTTCGGATTCTCACAGTCGGCCAGCCATTGTGGTCGTCGCCATGGCGATATAGACCCTGGTCTTGATCGTTATCACAGAAACTACCGTGTATGAGTAAGGCTTCCCGCAGTGCGTGGACGTGTGACCATCGAGTCGAGGCCCAAGCGGAAGCGCACAACAGAACGGCCTCAAAGGCTTCGTCTTCTGTTGCAGCTGTGAAGGTACCTGACCGTACAGCGATCGCGCCAGCTAGGGCGGCTAGCGCCAGTCGATCAAGTACCCGGTCGGCGCCCTGTCCACGGATCAGATAGAGCTGCGTCGCAATGCGCTCGCGAAGCAAGCGAAGTTCCTTCGCAAGATCGCCAGCTGTCAGCGCCGACAGAACCGCTCGGGCGAACGCTGGTGCGACGGTGCCATACTGGCTTTCGAGGCCTTCAGCGAGCCGCTTCTGCATGTCGTCCGGTAACAGGGTCGTTGCTGCGTCGTCGTCACCCTGGATGCTGACAGGGGTCGCACTTGTATTGCCGCCAATGTGGATGTCGACGGCGCGATCGAGTACGCCTTGGCGGGCGTTGCGTGTGATTAGTTCGAGAGCAGCCTGTTCACCGGTTGTTATGACGAAAACTGGGCGGCTTCCCGTATCGATATACCCACCGACGGCATCCGCGAGATTGCGTCCGGCACCGTTCGAGATCGCGTAGATGAAACCATCTAGCGTCCCAAAATTGTTCGAGCCGAGTTCGTCCACGAATAACGGCGCGAGCGTGGCTGCACGAGCCATGGCCAGTAGCGCCTTATCCGTCGAAGAAAACGTCACAATCATGGGCTTGCCGTGCGAAACGTTGCCGCGTCCCGGAGGGGTCGGATTTCCGAAAATACTTGCCGCCGCCGAGAGGGTCAGCGTCTTTCCCCGACCAGCACCGCCGTAAAAGTTGATGATCGATCCTTGCGCCTGTGGCATCAG
>DASVNP010000431.1:0-3560 GCA_036383775.1 Paraburkholderia sp.
CCGCACGCGGCTCACGGTCCTTGCAACACGTTCGGCGCTGAATCGACGTTTGTCGTGCCGTAATCGATAAGTCGCGATTTGCCACCGAGACAGCGTGTCGTCAAATTTCCGCCGGCTACGCGTTTTGACACACTCTGGGCCAATCTCGGCCGCCCGGCCGAGCATCACGATCGACATTCCGAGAGGTCCGCTGCGCCCAGATTAACTGCCTTTCGCAGGCCTCCTTCAGGTGAGGCTGTGCATTCGATTCGGAATTGCAGAGCACCAGGGAAACTCGTCAACCTGTCGTTCCCGCGATCTGTTCGAGTAGACGCAGCAGTGAATCCGGAGCTGAGCCCTTTTGACAATATCCATCAAATCCAGCCGCTATCCCTTCAGCCCGGATGGCCGATTCGTCCTGGGCGGTAAAAGCTACAATAGCGATGGTCTCCATCCGCCTGTCCTGCCGCAGCTGCCGTGCAACTGCAAATCCGTCCATGCCGGGCATGTTGATGTCCACCACGGCAATTTCAGGTATCCAGGCATTGAGGACGCAAATGACCGCCTGCCCGCTAATCACGAAATGAGCGTCATATCCCGAGACACAAAGGGACGCAACAATCGCTTCCGCGCCGGGCATGCAGTCGTCGACGACGAGCAGCCGGCGTCGACGGTTCTGCTGAGGCAGAGTGCGCGGCGTCCAGCGCGCAGTGGGCGAGAACAGCGGCATATGCGGCCTCCCTACGCCTGACTCAATAAGGGAGGCGAGCATCGGCTGTGCCTGCTGTTGACCTATGGGTGAAAGGCTGCGATGGCCGAAAACTTGCGTGGCAAGATGGCAACCCGACAGCAACCGAGGGACATATGAGCCTATCTAACTTCATTGAAGCGAACCTTCATGGACTGGTTGACGACTGGACGGAGTACGCCAAGAAGATCAACCTGTCCGACAGCCGTCTTCTCAGCGAGAGGCAGTTACGCAATTCGGCGCGCGATATCTTGATCCGGATAGCGGCTGACATGCGTGAGCCGCAGACGGACGAGCAGCAGAAGGCCAAGTCGCACGGCGACCGGCCTCCTTCAGAATCCGGTTTCAACGAACTCGCCCACCAGCACGCAGACGATCGCCTGGCCCACGGCTACGGGATCAATGATGTGGTGGCGGAATACCGGGCTCTGCGCGCAAGTGTTCTGCGCAGATGGTTGCAGACGTCGCGGGACGATGTTGCGTTATCCCAGGAAATGATCCGGTTCAATGAGGCGATTGACCAGATGCTCGCGGAATCCGTGCGGCAGTACGCGCAGCGGACGGAGCGCATCAGGGATCTGTTCGCCGGCGTGCTTGCTCACGATCTGCGCTCCCCTCTCGGGGCGATCCTGAATTCCGTGGAGGTGCTTCTGCGGGATGACGCCCTGTCGTCATTCAGCGTCAGGGCGGCCGCAAACGCACAGCGCGGCGCCGTACGCATGAAGCGGATGATTGACGATCTGTTCATCTTCACGCGCACCCGCCTGGGCGACGTGCTTCCGATCGATCCGACGCCGCAGGATATAGGCCGCATCTGCAACGACGCGGCAGACGAGGTACGCGCGACCTATCCTGACGCGCTGATTGAGGTGCGCCTTGCGGGCGACCTTGCCGGCGAGTGGGACGGTGCCCGTATTAACCAACTGCTCGTGAACCTCATCGTGAACGCAGTCCAGCACGGCTCGGGCGAAATATGCGTGAGCGCTGCTAGCCGTGATGGGCAGCTGACCCTCGTCGTGTCGAACGACGGGCCCCCAGCAATACCGGCGGACGCGCTGCCGACGCTCTTTGATCCATTGACGCGCGCAAGCTCATTGTCCAGGCGCGATGGGGCGGCTCCCGGCATGGGCCTTGGTCTTTACATCTGCCGGTGCATCGCACGTGCGCATAGCGGAACAATAGAGGTCGAATCGACGGAAGACGGGACGATGTTCAGGGTGCAGATTCCCCGTTTTCCAGCGTCTGCCCGCTGAGCGGTGCTGTTGACACCGGTATTTGTTGCGCTGCTACCTGCGCGCCCCAATCCACCCCACGATCTCGGCGAACAGCTTCATATCGGGCGGCACCGACAGGTCCACGGCAAGGCAGCGCCGGTAATACGGACTGAGATCGAGCCCAACGCCAAGACCCAGCACCTCCACGTCGCGCAAGGCCTCGTGCCGCGCCACCACTTCCTTCAAATGATTGTCGAGATAGTAGGCGTCGTTGGCCTGCCCGGTTGCGCTGTCCATCGGGCTGCCGTCCGAAATCACGATCAGGATCCGCCTCGACTGCGCACCGGCGGCAAGGCGCGCGCAGGCCCAGTCGACTGCTTCACCGTCCACGCCTTCGCGAAACAGATCGGCCTTGAAGAGCGCGGCAATCTCCGCGCGGGCGCGCCGCCAGCTCGTGGCCGCGTCCTTGAACACCAGGTGCGATATTTCGTTAAGCCGGCCCGGATGGCGCGGTTTTCCCTGCGCCAGCCAGTCGAGCCGGGCGCGGCCGCCGTTCCAGGCGCCCGTGGTAAAGCCCAATACCTCGGTGGCCACGCCGGCCTGGTCGAGCGCGCGCGTGAGAATGTCCACCATGATGGCGACCGGCTCGATATGCGCTTTCATCGACCCCGAGCAATCGATCAGAAAACTGACCGCGCAATCCGCGAGCGGCGTGTACCGCTCCAGCCGGAACAGGCGCCGCTCGGCAGGCGAACTGACCAGTTGCGCGAGGCGTCGTCCGTCTATCCGGCCATGCTCTTCGCCGAATGACCAGCCGTCGCGTTGAGTTGTCGCGAGCGCCGCCTTGAGCGCGTGCGCGAGCCGCGCGACGTTGATACCCAGCGCAGCAATGCGCTCGTCGAGACGTTCGCGAAACTCGCCGAGCAACGCCTTTCGGACGCGCGTGCCGGGACGGAGTTCGCTGTCGTAGCGCGTGGTGTAAGCACGATAACCCTGCTCTGAGGCGCCCAGCACGCGACTCTCGCCGGTCAGCGCCACGGCCATCTCTTCAAGTTCGTTGTCCTCGACATCGAACCAGAGCGAGAAAGCGGTGCGCGCTTTATCGTCTTCAGCATCCTGTGGATCGTCCTGCGCCTGTTCCGCCCGGGCGGTGCGGATCATGTCGCCGACCAGGCGCGCCAGTTCGAGCGCATGGACCGCGAACGCGCCCTGCTCCGCGCGATGCCTGCGCAAGCCGGCGAGCGACACACCCAGCGCCGGCACGATGGCCGCGCGGGTCGCTTCGATCAGGTCCTCGGTCTCCTCCAGCACGGGCCAACCCGTCAGGCGCGACCACGCGATCTGCGCCACCGTGTACAGCAGGATGCCCAGATGATCCTCGGTCGATCCAGTGCGATGCACGGCACGCGACCAAGCCTCGAAACGCTCGCGCAGATTCCGAGCGAGGCCCGGCATGCCGGGCGGCAGCTGCGTTTCGCAACGCAATTGCTCGAGCAGTTCGAACACCATCCGCTCGACCGGGTCCAGCGGACATAGGCGGCCGTGCAGCTGCGCGTCGGAGTGCAGGAGGCGCAAGGCCGCGCCATCGGCGGCGCCACGCAGCGAAGCGAAGTCGTCCA
>DASVNP010000432.1:0-30333 GCA_036383775.1 Paraburkholderia sp.
ATCGCCATAGCCGCCAAGCCCCAACCGCATCGGGGCACTCCGCGGTTTCCTCCATCGAGGCTTATTCGACGCCTGCCAACACACGCGGAGGCACCGTCACATTCCTGTGGCCGACGGCAGGCATCGAATAACCCTTAACGATAGCACCAGTTCGACAATCGTCCCCGGACTGGGCATTTGAAAGCCTCAGCGGCCGCTTACCTGCGGTTTCTGCGAACGCGTACTATCGGCCACTTCCGGTCAATCAGTCGCGCACACGTATGGACACTCAGCAGTCGCTTCCTCACGCGGAAGCCGCCATTCGACTTTTGCCTGCGACAGTTAGCCACGTATCAGTCGCGGTACGCAACGACCATCTTGGCCGGGTTGACCACCAGGAATGGCAGCCAGGCCCGCGTGCCGAGGGCCGCTGATGAGCAAGCTGTAGCCGGCCTCGACCGTTCACGGGTGACGATCGTCCCGTTTACCACGGAACCGAGATGCACGACTGTTTCATAGAATATGGCCGCTGGCCGCCACCGCCATTTCGCCCATATCACAGCGCGACCGAACGAAGGTGCCGCCGGAACGTATTTCGAAGCGTCGCGGAAGGTGCCCCACGGCCAGGCTCCGGGGCCTTCACCTACAATCCCCGGGGCATCTGGGTTGGATGGCTTGTGCGAGTCTTATAGCGTTCCGGTGACAAGACAGATCAGCGTGGCGTGCCCGCTGGCCGAAATAGTTTCATGCCATTGCTCGGTAATGTCTAAACCATGCGAAGTGTAGACGCCGCAAAAGATTCCTGTTGATGCAAAGTCAAGTCGCGCGGCCGAGCCCGATGCGGAAGGTGGCACATCCGCCTGGCATTGAAACATCGCATTGCTGTTGTTGCTCTGCGTGACAACGGCCTTGGAATCGGTCGTGAAGACGAAGTTTCCGTTTCCGTCGGCCAGACCGCAGCCGCCGGCCGGGTTGATGACCACGGCTCGCGCAGCGTGCGCCATGGGCGCAGCCAACGCGAAGAGTGCAGCCGCGGATGCAAGAAGTAGGTGTCTAGTAAGCATGGCCATTTCCTAGAAATTTATTGAAATCGGATCATCGCGAATATGTGGGTCGCTGCCCTCCGTCCCGACATCGTGTCGATTCACTTTCGAAACCCGCCACGCTGCACCGAGGATGCGATCGCGACGGTCCAAACTACCTGGATGCGGTGGCTTCAGCCGTCACGTTCAACATCGCATCTGCGCTCGTCGTCGAGCCCGCGCCGCTACGGACCTCGACGCTGTATCTGGCGCCGTTGTCGGTGAGCGCGACCGGCGGCGTCGTGTAACTCGCGCCAATGGCCGCTGGAATCGCAACCCCATTGCGGCGCCACTGATAGGTGGGTGTCTGGCTGCTCTCGACCGCCACGAAGAAGGTCGCGGTCTGCCCGGCGGCCACCGATTGGCGGCGCGGCTGCGACGTGATGCTGGGGGCCGTCACACCGGTCTCTGGCGGCCTGACGCTGACCTTTGCACCAGCGCTGATGACTTTGCCATTCACGTCGCTGACAACCACCGAAAAGACCGAGTTCGTATCACCGATAGATAGAGCGCCTGTCGTGTACTTCGAACCAGTCGCACCAGTGATCTTGACGTCGTCGATCTGCCATTGATACGTCAGCGGCCCGTTGCCCGACGCGGTCACGGAGAAGGTCGCTGTCTGGCCGGATGTAACGGCAATGCTTTGCGGCTGCACCGAGATCGAGATGCCGGGTGCGCTGATGGTCTTGCCTGGCTCAGATGCAAGGTTGCCGCTGGCGCCGGCTTGACTGTGGTCGCCTACAGCGGCAGCCGTCGGTTGGAATCGTGCCTGCGTCGCCGACCCGGAATCGTTATCGCCACCGCAGGCGACTAGAAGAGCCGACGAGGCGGCCAGTCCCAAAGCGAGCAACCCTCCCCGCATCACCAACGACACGCGAACCGCGGGATTGGCTGCAAAGCGAGGCTTAGGGACAGCCAACGCCTGAGCACTTGAGGTTCGGGACATGTGGGCCGCTCCTGTGGACTCAGTTCCACCCCGGGGCGTCGGCCGGAAGGAACTCGACGGTTTCACCTGGAGCCACCGTCAACCCATTTTTGTCAAATTCGAAAGCAGGAAAAAGAGGGAAAACCACCAAACGGCATGGGTAGAGACCCGCTACGCGCCTACGTCTGCGGGAAGGGTAGGAAAGCCGGTCACTTGTGCGGCCCAGTTGGTCTTTCTCACGCACTAAAGCGTGCCGAGATCATCCGTGTCGGTATGTCGATGGCTCGAACGCATTGTCGTGCCTGATTTGCCTCGGCCGCATTACAGCGGCCGCTCCAACGCGTGTCTGGCATTTCGCTAGCACTTCCCAAAGCTTCGCACCATCGTGGCATTTGCCAGGCCAGTATGGAAGTCCGGACGACCGGTGTTGCTCCGTAAATTGCCCTTAAGGTTGACAGAGGCCCACGGCGGGAGTGGGTCGAAAGTACGCATTCGCACGGTTGAAGATTGCCGCCCGGCGTCATGTCGCCCCGAACGGCAGAAAAGCGACCTGAAACCGCCGCATAACGGTGCCAGCTGAGCGGCCGCAAAGGCCGATCTTGAGACGCTTGGCATGGGCGCTCCTGGGTGGAGCCGCTCACAGACGTTCACGGCGGCAAGCCACAATACCGGCTGACGAACCGCCTACGACGATGGAAGTTTTATGGTTGAAAAGCGTCGGCCTCGGAAGTTATTTGGGTAACAAACTCGATGAACGAGGCCGGTTTCGGCCCGCGAATGCGGCCAAAGTGGAAGTTATCTGGTTGAATTTCCGGAAGCTAACCGAGTTCCTCTCCAACTTCCGAGAACGTCCTGTAGATCGCTGATTTCAAGGCGTTTTATGGGTAACGACGTGCTTGCTGCTTCCGCCAGGGTCCCGCACAATTTCCAGATGAAGTATGGGTAGGAAGATAGGTACGCGGGTAGGAGGGAACCATGTCAGGACGACAGGTGCACAGGCTCAGCGCATTGCGGGTCGCAAATGAGGTGACCCCGGTCGGATTGGCGTAGATAAGTTAGCGGCCGTTCGGATGGCCGGCAGGTTTTTCGATCAGCCAGCCGTTCAACTGAAAGGGTAAATCACGCATCCTCGAACCTGTAAAGTCTTGCAGGTGTGTCCGCCAATACCACGCTGCGCTCTTCTTCAACCGGAAGCAGCGCGTGCAGGAGTTCAAGTGCGTGGGCGAAATCCTCGTCCCCTTCAAACTGTGTATGCGGCCAGTCGCTGCCCCATATCAGGCGATTCACGCCGAAGGCCGCTCTTAGAAGGCGAAATGCCTCATGCACATCATTGTCATCCGGGCGAAGCTGCCGGCGGTTCCGGTACGCCGCCGATACCTTCACCCACACACGCTGCGTGTGAGCCAGTTCAAGAAGGTGGCGGAAGCCTACGTCACGTACACCGATATCCGGATCGGGCCTGCCGAAATGATCGACGACGACATTCATGCCAGCTTCCAGAAGCGGCCCGACGATGCCCTGCAGGCGGGCAGCTTCCGCATGCACTTCGACATGCCATTTCAGGTCGCGAACATGTGCGAGCGTTTTCGCACTTACCCATCGGTCGATCGACAGATCGGCATGCCCGATCAAGTTCAGCCGAATCCCGACAACGCCCGCATTCGCCATCTCCGTCAGCGTGCCGATCTGGCAATCACGCTCGATCACCGCGACACCGCGCAGTCGCTCCGGCGCACGTCGCAGCGCATCAAGCAGATAGCTGCAATCGGTGCCGAGAAAGCTCGGCTGCACAAGCACGCCGTGCGATACGCCGTGCGCTTCCAGTTGCGCAAGGTATGCGTCGAGTGGGGCGTCGTAGTCGGGCGCATAGCGACGCTGCCGGGCGAGCGGCAAACCGCGCTCGAATACATGAGCATGGGTATCGACAGATGCAATGCGGGCCGGACGATGTGCCGCCTGCTGAAGACTCGCGTCTGTCCCCGACTTCTCCATCATGAACATTCCTTCATCACCAGTCTTGCGCGGTTACGGGCGAGTGCCCCGCGCGTTAGTGCCTTTGCGCGTGAGAAAGCGCGCCTGTGTGTTCCGAATCAAGCGTGGCTTCGCCTAGTGCGCGGCCGCGTGTCTCCGGCAGCATCAGCACGGACAGTACGACAATCGCGTAGGCGAGTCCCGCATCGATGCCGATCGCCGTTCCAAGCGACATATTCGTGGACATATGCCCGACGAGCACCGGAAATCCCGCAGATACGACGCGACCGAAGTTGTAGCAAAACCCGACGCCCGTACCGCGCATTCCGCGCGGATACAGTTCGTTGAACAGCGCGCCCATGCTTGCCGGAATGCCTGCTGCGAAAAAGCCTAGCGGAAACCCGAAGAACAGCATTGCGGTATTGCCGAGCGGAAGAAACAGATAGGCGATCACCGTTATCACGCAGCAGATTGCAAACGTGAGAATCGTTTTGCGGCGTCCGATGCGATCCAGCAGTTGCGCACTCACGAGACACCCGCAAAAGAACGCGACGATCACGACAGCGAGGTAGCCGCCCGTACTTAACACCGACAGATGGCGCTCGCTCTTCAAAAACGTCGGCAGCCAGGTCATCAGCGCGTAGTAGCCGCCATGCGCGCCGACGCCGAGCAGTGCACCAATCAGCGTCATGCGCAACACTTGCGGAGAAAAGATGCCGACAACCAGGCCAGGCGCCGGCTCGTCCTTACGTGCTTGCGCACCGCGCACCGGGTGGGACGGCGCAGCGGGCTCCTGCACGCCGCGTCGAACGTACAGAATGAGCAGCGCGGGGGCGATGCCAACCCCGAACATCACGCGCCACGCGGTGTCTCCAGGCAGCAGCGAGAACATCAACGCATAGAGCAGCACTGCTGCGCCCCAGCCGACGGCCCATGCGCTCTGCACGCTGCCCATCGCCTTGCCGCGATGCTCGTTGCGGATCGTCTCGGCCATCAGCACGGCGCCCGCCGCCCATTCTCCACCGAAGCCAAACCCCTGCAACGTCTTCAGCACGAGAAATTGCGGATAGGTCTGCGCGAACGCGCACAGGAATGTGAACACGGAAAAAAACGCGACCGTCCATTGCAGCGTCTTCACACGCCCCAGCCGGTCTGACATCATTCCCGCGATCCAGCCACCCAGCGCCGACGCCACCAGCGTGACGCCGCTGACGAACCCTGCTTGCGTGCGGCTGATCGACCATTCGGCGATGATCGCCGGAATCACGAGACTGAACATCTGCACATCGAGCGAATCAAGCGCCCATCCGCCGAAGCACGCCCAGAACGTCCGGCGTTCGTTGCCTGAAATTTCGCTGAACCACTTGAACATTGCTGTCTCCTGGGTCGTCGTTCCTGCTTGAGAACAACGTACTTCTGAGGGGCGCCCGATCGCTAGCGGATCTCGGCCTGGTAGATGAATTCGCTGGCCGGCCCTCGTGAGCGGCGCCATTCGAGCGGCTGCCTGTCGTAGCCGTACGCAAGACGCTCGATCACGACAGCGGGCGTACCCGGTTCGATGTGTAACAACCGTGCATGCAGCGGGCCAATGGCTTCGACGGTCAGTGTTTCCGTGGCGGACGCCACCACCTGATTGCACTGCGCCTCGTACACGGGGTAGAGCAAGTCACCGACTTCGTTCAGGTCCATCTGCGCAAACGCGGCAAAACGTACGTAGGGCAGCCAGATTTCTTCGGCGAGCATCGGCACACCGTCGATCAGCCGCAGACGCGACATCTGGATCACGCGCGCGCTACTCGAAATCTGCAAGGTCGCGGCGACAGCCGACGGCGCGTCGACGACCTCGCGGCGCAAGATGCGGCTCTCCGGAATGCGCCGTTCGCCTTGCCGCGTCTGGAAGCGGAAGAAGCGAAACAGGGAGCTGTCGAAGCTCGCACGGCGCACGAATGTTCCCCTGCCCTGGAAGCGCTCCAGGAGGCCTTCCGCGACGAGAAGATCGACGGCCTTGCGCACCGTTCCGACAGCCACGTCGTAGCTTTGGGCGAGCGCCTGCTCGGTGGGAATCGCTTCACCCGGCCGCCAATGGCGGGCCGCGATCAGGGCAATCATTTCGTCGCGCAACCGCTGGTAGCGGGGCAACCGGTCATCGGCGTGCATTCTGGCCTCCATCAAATTCATATATATGATTACATGATCGCGTCCGACGATGGATTGGGGGTAACCCGCAAATATCCATATATTGCAGGGGTAACGGGTTTTCACCCATTGTTACCAAAACAGATTCAACTAAACATATATATGAATTATGAACGGAGACTCATTGTGAGCCAAACCCTGATTGCCGAGCAGGCTGTCGTGAAGAAGATCGCCTGGCGGCTCATGCCGCTTTTGATCGTGATGTTCCTGATCGCCTTTATCGACCGGCAGAACGTCGGCTTTGCGAAGCTGCAGATGTTGCATGCGCTAGGGATGACGGAAGCGTCGTATGGTCTGGGCGCGTCGCTCTTCTTTATCGGCTACCTGCTGTTCGAGGTGCCGAGCACGCTTGCGCTGCATCGCTTCGGCGCGCGCCTGTGGCTCGCGCGCATCATGGCGACCTGGGGCGCCATTACCGTGGCGATGGCATTCACGCATTCAACGGGGCTCTTCTATGTGTTCCGGTTCGCACTGGGTGTCGCGGAAGCCGGCTTCTATCCGGGCGTGATCTTCTACCTGACACTCTGGTTTCCGCAGAGTCATCGCACTCGCATGCTTGGCTTCTTTACACTCGGCAGTGCGCTCGCCAACATGCTCGGCTCACTCGCGGGTGGCTTGCTGTTGTCGCTGGACGGCAATCTTGGGCTCGCTGGCTGGCAATGGGTGTTCGTGGCAACGGGGATACCCGCCGTCCTCATCGCACTCGTGGCATTGCGTTTCCTGCCTGAGTCCGTCGAAAGCGCGCCGTTCCTGTCGAACGAAGAGAAAAGCCTGATGATCGCCGCGCTGCGGCGCGAGGCACCGGCGGAAGCGGCCGCAGGGCATCCGTGGCGGGCGCTTGTCGACAAACGCGTGCTGATGTTCGCATGCGGCTATATGCTGATGTCCACGTCGCTCTACGGCGTAACGTACTGGTTGCCGACGCTGCTGAAAAGTGGCGGCGTCTCGCATTCGTCGCTCAACGGCCTGCTCAACATGATTCCGTGGATGCTCTCCGCGTTGCTTCTGCTGTGGCTGCCCGCGAAGCTGAAACGCGAGGGCGTGGTACTCAGGGCGATGGCGATGGTGGCGGGCGTCGGTGTGATCGGCTTCGGGCTAAGTCTCGTGCTGCCGGGTCTGCCGCTGCAGTTTGCCGCGCTCGTGCTGGGCGGGGCATGCATTCCGTTGCTCTATCCGTGCTTCTGGTCGCTGCCCCCGCGATACTTCACAGGTGCTCGCGCTGCAGCGAGCATCGCAGCGATCAATTCGATTGGCAATCTCGGAGGCTTCTTTGCACAGAACCTGATGCCTTACATCGGGAAGGTCGCAGGCAACGCGAGCGCCCCGATGCTGGTGCCTGTCGTTTGCCTGACGTTGCTTGGCTTGGGCATGTCGATCGCGTCGGCGCGAAGCGGAGCGGGCAAGCGCGTGCGGGTAGCGGCGCGGCAGTAAGCACCCACCGACGAACGGTTGAAATGCGGTCTACGACTGACATACCGGCGTTTTGTCACATGACATAGCTATCCGGCAAGGCCTAGCGGTCCGCAAACGCCAGCAGCGGCTTGGCGTCGTGTGCGGCGCTTTCGGCGGCCGCGAAGGTGTCGTGCGCGCGATCGAGGCTGTAGCGGCGCGCTGCAGGCGGCTTCAAGGTGCCCTCGGCCATACGATCGAGCAGACCGCGCAGCGTCCGGCTGCTTTCGTTTACCCCCTTGCGTGCGAGCCACGAGAAGATGAACCAGCCGCGCACCTCGGCAGCAGAGTAGACCAGCGCAGGGGCGAAAATCGGCATCTCGAACGCAGCGGGGTCGGTCTGACGATGCGACGACAAGGCGCCATACACGAGCAGGCGCCCGTTCGGGGCCAACTGACGCGCAAGGGTGGCGCCCGTGCGGCCGGCGACGCAGTCAATCGCGTTCACGATGCCGTTGCCGCCGGTGACCGTCTTCAGTTGCTCCGGCCAGCTTTCGTCAGCTGTGCATAGCACAACGTCGCCGCCAAGCGCCTGTATCTCGGCGACCTGCTCTCCACGGCGTACGAGGTTGATGGTGCGGAACCCCTGCACTTTCGCAATCTGCAGCACGAGCCGACCGACCGTCGAGCCTGCTGCGCTCTGGACCAGCCACTCACCGCGTTTGAGCTGGTGCTCGCACATCGTCATTGCCCATGCCGTCATCGGATTGATCAAAGCCTGCGCGGCGTCTTCGTCGGAGATTGCCGCCGGTACGGGTATCGCGCGGTCGGCCGGACTGATGACTTGCTCTCTCCACGTTCCGGGCACGTCCAGCAATACGACACGCTCTCCTACCCGCGTGCGCGGCACGTCGCTGCCCACGGCGTCGATGATGCCGACGCCTTCGGACCCAGGCGAGGCTGGCAGTTCCGGCTGACGCTGACGGGCGAAACGTCCACGGATGACGTGCAGGTCGGACGGGTGCACGGGCGTCAGCAGCATCTTCACGCGGACTTCAGCGGGACCGGGCGTGGGCTCGGGCAAATCACGCCAGTGGACTACGTCTAACGGCTCGCCGCTGCGTTCGATTATCAAGGCCTTCATTGTGCGTATCCATACGGTTGCGAGAAACAGCGGTGAAAGCCGGGCTTTCACCGCTGTGGATTGAGTTCAGCCTGCCAATGGATTCAGACGAGGCTAAGCGATTCAACCTTCGCCCTGTTCATATGGCGACGCCCGGTTTTCAAGCTTCCACTTTTTCTCAGCTTCCGTATCGGGCCGAGGTGGTCGAATGCCATCGATCAACCACAGTTGTTGCGGCGTTTCGCCGACATGCAGTTCGTAGTGGTAGCCCCGCTCCTGGACAAACGGCGCAATGGCAGCGTTCGCCTTGCGCAGCCACGACTCCGTCCACGTGACGTCGCTGGCGATGTGTCTGGCAAAATGATCCAATCGGATTCTGACGAAATCACCCCGCGACTCACCTCCCATGAAAAAAGAGTCTTTCGGCTGTTCATGAAAGAGAACGCCGACATAGAAGCGAGGGATGATGTAAATGTCGGTGATTCGATTCGCCATCTCCTGCTTGTCTTCCGCCGTGTAGGCACCGGGGGGATGATAGATATTCCACAAAGGCATTTTTGTCTCCATGCATCAATAGATGCCGCGTTTCTTATGTCAGAACATTCAGGTCTCTTGAAAGACCAGATGAACCAGACATGAGTGAGGCGGCGTGATAGATAGCCCAAGGATAGGCTACCGTGTGAAATCAATGCTTCGCAACGCAGCATTGATTGCGACTCATCAGATAGAAGCGCGATCACAACGTCGCTCCCGTTCTATTGGCGACGGGAAAGGCCGAGTATGCTGCGAGCCTCGTCCGGTGTTGCCACCTCCCCGCCGATGCTTTTGACGATACTGACCGCGCGTTCGACCAGCGATGCGTTGCCCGGCGCCAGTTCCCCTTTGGCAAGATAAAGGTTGTCCTCAAGACCGACGCGGACATGTCCGCCGAGAATCACGCTTTGCGCGACGATCGGAAATTGGGCGCGCGAGATGCCGAACGCCGACCAGCGCGCGTTCTCGGGCAAATAGCGCTTCATCTGCAGAAGGCTCTCAGTGTCGGCTGACGCGCCCCATGGCACGCCAAGACATAACTGGAACAGTGGAGCCTGCAGAATGCCCTGCGTTTCGATCAGGTGACGCGCCAGACGCACGTGGCCCAGATCGAAGACCTCGAGTTCGGGCTTCACGCCAGCTGCTTCAATCAAGGTTGCCATCTTGATCAGATGATCGGGCACGTTTACGAAGGCGCGACTGCCGAAGTTCATGGTCGCGATGTCTAGGGTGCAGATTTCCGGACGCAATTCGAGCACATGCCGCACGCGCGCCTCGGGCGTCATCATTGTGCTGAGTTCGCTTCCCCGGTTCGGGTCTTCGTCGCTGGGAACGAAACGAGCGCCTGGGCCCGTCGTCAGATTGATCAATATCGGGCACCCGCTATCGCGGATACGCGAAACGACTTCTCCGTAAAGCGACAACTGAGTGCTTGGAGCGCCGGTTTTCGGGTCGCGAACGTGAATGTGCGCGATGCTCGCACCGGCCTCACATGCAGCAATGGCCTCATTGGCGATCTGCTCTGGCGTCACCGGCACGGCGGGATTCAGCCGCTGTGTATCGTCGCTTCCTGTGAGTGCGCAACTGATAATCGTCTTGCTTGTCATGATATTCGTTCAAAGGAAATAAAGATTGAGCGCCGCCATCGCGCGTTCAGGCGGCTCGCGCGGGGCCGAACGGTGAAGCCCCGACAGGCGCGACCCGGATCAGCTTCTTGTTGACGAATTCGTCGAAGCCCAGCAGGGACAGCTCACGGCCAAAACCTGAGCGCTTGACACCACCGAACGGCAGTTCCGCCGCGGTACCGAACGGCTGATTGATGAACACCATGCCGCTGTCGATCTGCGCGGCGACCCGCTCGCCTCGCTCTGTATCCGCGGTGAACACCGACGCACCCAGGCCATACGGCGTGCCATTGGCGAGCGCGATCGCAGCGGCTTCGTCCTCGACGATATGGAAGGCGGCGACCGGGCCGAACAGCTCTTCGGCAAAAACGGGGTTCTGTGGCGAGATGTCAGTCAGGACGGTCGGTTGCAAATAGAAGCCCGGGCGCGCGACGCGCTTTCCGCCACACACGATGCGCGCGCCGTGCGAAGCCGCGCGATCGATCTGCTCAAGCAGCAGACGCAACGCACGCTCGGACGAAAGCGGCGCGACGGCGGTCGCCGGGTCGGCTGGATCGCCCGTCTCGAGAGCAGCCATACGCTGAGTGAAGCCTTCGAGAAAAGCGGCACCGCGTTCCTTGCCGACCACGATGATGCGCTTGGAACCCACGCAGCACTGACCTGAATTGAGCATCCGTCCCGCGATCGCGCTTTGGATCGCCCAGTCGAGCGGCGCATCCTCGAGCACGATGAACGGATCGCTGCCGCCCAGTTCGAGCACGACCTTCTTCAGATTGCGGCCCGCACGCTCGGCGACGGCGGCACCCGCGCGCTCGCTGCCCGTCAGTGTCACGCCCTGAACGCGCGGATCGTCAATGACGCGGCCAGCCTGCTCGATCGAGATGAACAGATTCGTATAGACGCCTTCTGGCGCACCTGCTTCCTCGAACAACCGGGCAAACGCCAACGCGGATTGCGGCACGCTCTCTGCATGCTTGAGCAACAGAACGTTGCCCACCATCAGCTGCGGCCCGGCTACGCGCGCGATCTGGTAGTACGGGAAATTCCACGGCTCGATGCCGAAGAGCACACCGATTGGCTCGATGTGCACGGCAGCACCGGGCGCTTGCGCGAGCGGTCGTGGTTGCAGATACGCGTTCGCATGTTTTGCGTAGTAGTCGAGAATGTTCGCCGACGACTCCACTTCCTTGCGTGCTTCGCCGCTACGTTTGCCCATTTCCAGCGTCAGATAGCCCGCGTATTCGTCGGCCTTCTCGCGCAACAGCGCCGCCGCGCGCGACACGATGCGCGCCCGGTCGCTGACGGGACGGCGGCGCCAGTCAGTCTCAAAGGCACGCTGCGCGACAGCGAGCTTCGTTTCGAGCAACTCGTCGGATATGTCGTCGTAGGTGGCGAGCAGTTCGCCGGTTGCAGGATTCGTCGTCGTGTACGGCATGAAGTTCTCCGCGAAAAGGTTGGCAGCGAGTCATCGCATTGATTCATGCTAACACCGTTAACACATCTTCTGAGCAGATTTTTGTGACCAGGAAAAACCCTCATTGAAATCAATGTTAACGCCGTTACTATTGTCCAGTATCTTCTTTTAACTTGAGAATCGAAATGGCAAAGGGATATTGGGTGGCGGCGTATCGGGCGGTCCATGACGCGAGCAAACTCGCGGCGTACGGCGTCCTTGCGACACAGGTGGTGAAAGCTGCGGGTGGAAAATTTCTGGTGCGAGGCGGCGAAGTCGTTGCGTTTCAGGCGGGTCTCAAGGAACGAACCGTTGTGGTCGAATTCCCGAGCTTCGAGCAGGCACTCGCTACGTTCCAGAGCGAGTCATATCAGGAAGCGCTGGCCGTATTGGGAGATGGCGCCGAAAGGGACGCACGCGTCGTTGCTGGCCTCGATGATTGAAATGCTCGCACTCTCCCCGGTGCGGGGCATTGATCAACCACTGGCTCTGACAGGAGCCGTATTCAAGTCAATCCTGGTGCTAAATTTTAACCAAATGTTATGCATGTTAACATGCAAGCATGAAAGGCATGCAAATCTGACGAATTGGAGCAAATATGAACGAAGCAATTGTTCAGACAGAAATCAAAGGTCACGTAACGGTTCTTACGATGAACCGCCGCCCGCACAACCTGATGGGCCCGACGCTGTATCGTGCGCTACTCGATGAGTTCGAAGATGCAGTGAAACGCGGCTCCCGCGCGATCCTGCTGCGCAGTGGTCTGCGGCACTTCTCAGCAGGCGCTGAAGTAGCGCTTTTCCCGGATCGTATTGCCAAACAAGGCAAAGCGCTGATGGATCCGCTCGAGGTGCTGCGTGGCTTCGAGACACTACCGATCCCGATCGTTGTCGCTGTGAACGGCACATGCCTTGGCGGTGGCTTCGAAGTGGCGCTCGCCTGCGACTTCAGCGTCGTTGCCGAATCGGCCAAGATCGGCTCCGTCGAGGTCGCGCTCGGTTTGCATCCGCTGCTCGGCGGCATCCAGCGTCAGGTGATGCGAGCGGGTCCAGCGCGTGCGAAAGAACTCGCGTTGCTCGGCCGCCGTTACGACGCGGCGACGCTCGAACGTTGGGGCTTGATCAATCTCGTCGTGCCGGACGACAAGCTCGATGAAGTGTCGCTGTCGGTTGCGCAGGAACTGGCCGCCGGTCCGACCATCGCGCATGCCGCCACCAAACAGCTCGTACGGGTCGCGGTCAACGAGGGTGTGGCTGCCGCCGACGAGGCGATGTTCGAACTGCAAAAACCGATCTGGGCGTCGCAGGATCTCAAGCGTGGACTGGAGGCCTTCGATAAGGACGGCCCCGGCACCGCCGTTTTCGAAGGGAATTGACATGGCCGGACCGCTCGAAGGACTCAAGGTTGTCGATTTTTCCCGCGTGCTAGCCGGCCCGCTGTGTGCGCGTACGCTAGCCGACCTCGGTGCTGATGTGATCAAGATCGAGCCACCGCGGCCCGACGTATCGCGTGCCGCGTTCCCGAATCGCGATGGCATGTCCGGCTACTACGCTCAGCAAAATAGCGGCAAGCGCAATATCAGCATCGATCTGAACGCGCCGGGCGCACGTGAGTTCGTGCTACGCCTGTGCGACGAAGCTGACATCATCGTCGAGAATTTCCGGGCCGGCACGCTCAAGGGTTTTGGACTCGACTACGTGACACTCGCGAAGCGCAATGCAAAGCTGGTCTATGTATCGATCACAGGTTATGGCCAGCGCGGCCCATGGGCGTCGCGCATGGCCTACGCGCCGACTGTGCAGGCCGAAACGGGATTTACGCACAATACATTGCGCCATTTCGACACCGCTGGCGATGGCCGCAGGTGGACAGATCCCCTGTCGCACGCGGACGTCTATGCTGGCCTGCAAGCGACCATCGCCGTGCTCGCGGCAGTGCGCAAGCGTGAAGTCACCGGGCGCGGCCAGTACATTGACGTGGCGATGGCGGCCGTGATGCTGTCGATCAACGAGCGCGCGCACCTTGATCTAGCCGGCGTCGATACGGGCGCGGAGCCCGGCATCCTCGGTGCCGCCGATGGACCGCATTTCGTCGGCCCCGGTGGCGAAGAGTTCGTGGCGGCGCAAAGCATCATCGGCAGCAACACTTTTCCGAACTACTTGCGCGCAATGCGCCGCATGGACCTTGCGCAGGACCCGCGTTTCAGCACCGCCGAGCGCCGCCTGCAGAACTACAAGGCACTGCACGCTGTGATCCAGACGTGGATGCTGTCGTTCCGCGATCTCAAGACACTCGATGCGCAACTCGACGAGGCCAAGATCGCGATTGGCCAGATTCGCACGCTGAAGGAGTTGGCCGAAACCGATTGGGCAAAGCAATGGGGTGCGGTACACGAGATCACGGATCGTCGTGGCGGCTCGTATCTGATCCACGGCTATCCATGGCACTTTTCCGACGACGAGCTTGGCATGCGCGGCGCGCCCGCGTTTCGCGGCGAGCACAACGAGCAGGTGTTCCGCGAAGCGGGAATGGCGGAAAGCGAAATCCGCAGTGCAATCAATACCGGCATTCTGGTCGGCGGGCCGCCACCGTCCGCGAAGAAGATCGACGCTGCCGTTCTTGCGGAGGCGAGTGAGTTGCAGAAAGTGACGGACGACCTCTGATCACGGCAGCACGTCTCGTAGCACCTGCATCGACACAACACGTCGGAGGACCGAATGAAAGTGATAAGACAAGCGTGCGAAGAGGCGTCATCGTCGGATGACAACGCCCTCCTTCGCAAGGCCTACGCTTCGGCACAATGGAGAATACTGCCGATACTGTTTGGCTTGTGGATGCTGGCCTGGGTCGGCCGTTCGAATGTTGCTTTCGCGAAGCTGCAAATGGTCGTGGACCTGCGATTCAGCGAAACGGTCTATGGTTTGGGCGCCGGCCTCTTCTTCGTCGGCTACGTGCTGTTCGGCGTCCCTACTACGATGCTGCAAAAAAAGTTCGGTGCACGCGCAGTGCTTGCGAGTATCGCGGGCGCCTGGGGACTGACGAGCGTCGCGATGACGTTCGTCAATAACGCGCCGACGTTCTATGCATTGAGGTTCCTGCTCGGTGTGTTCGAGGCCGGTTTCTACCCGGGCGTCGTGTTGTACTTCAATGCGTGGTTCCCGGGGGAAAAGCGCACGCGCAACTTCAGCATCTTCCATTCGGGGTCACTCTTCTCGACAGTCACGATTGGTTTAACGGGGGGATTCGTGCTCGAGCACATGGACGGACTGGCCGGCTTTCAGGGCTGGCGATGGATGTTCTTCGCTCAGGCAGTCCCCACGGTCGTGCTGGCGTGCGTTGCGTTCATGATGCTTCCGGATCTGCCTCGCAGCGCCAGGTGGCTCTCGGCGCGACAGCGTACGCTCGTCGAGAATGATCTCCGGCAGAACGCCGAGACGACGAGCGATACCGGCGAAGACGGGCGTCCCCTTTTACTCAACCCCGCCGTCTGGATCTTGAGCGCCGCCTACTTCTGCCTCCTGGCCGCTACGGCCGCCCTGTTCTTCTTCTCGCCGACGATACTTCGCGAGGCGGGATTCGGCGGATACAAAGAGATTGGCCGTGCAGTCGCTGGTGCCTGCGCGTTAGGGGCATTGGGCAATGTGCTCATCTGCAGCATCGGCGGCAGCGCGCAGCGCCGGCGGCTCTTCTGTGCGCTGGCGTCAGTCTTTACTGCTGTGAGCCTCTCGGCGCTTGTTTTTGTATGGCACAGCAGTACGACCGCGACGTTTTTCCTGCTTGTTCTTGGCTTCGCGGGAACGGGGGCAGGTATCACGCTCTTCTGGCAAATGTCTGTCGGTCTTCTCAGCGGCAAGTCGCTGGTGGTCGGCGTGCCGTTGATCAGTTCGGTCGCCAACATTGCCGGCTTCGTTACGCCTTTTCTGATTGGATACGTCCGCGACGCGACGGGGACTTACGCGAGCGGGTTCATCATGATTGCCTGTGTCCAGGCACTCGGCGTTGTGGTTCTTCTTTTTGGCGTGCAGCGCATTGCCAGAAGGCGATCGCCCATTGACGAGCTATCGCCAACCGCGCCATTACGCGGCTAGAATGCCTACAGGAGAACACGCTTGTCAGCGCTTGATCCGCGATATTGCGTGCCTCTTTGCGCAGAATTTATAATCGGTTCCCTGTTTTACTCCACGAACGAAGGCCACGTGAGTCCCAAGTCATCTATCGCGAAGAACGCGGATTACCACCACGGCAATCTGCGCAACGCGCTCATCGAAGCGGGGCGCAGTGCGCTCATGGATGTATCAGCACAAGACTTGAGCCTGCGTTACCTCGCGCGCATGGTGGGCGTATCGGAAGCAGCGCCTTCGCGGCACTTTTCGGGTATCGACGAACTGCTGGCCACGATCGCGGCGAGTGGTTATCGTGACCTCGCTGCGCTGCGCGTGGCGATCCGTGACAGCGAGGATACGGCGCTTTCCAGAGCGTACCGGATGATGCGAGTGTATGTTGAATTCGCGCAGCGCCACAATGGGCTATTCGGCCTGATGATCGGGCCTCGCATCGTCGCGCATCAAGCGTATCCAGAACTCATCGAGGAAAGCAACCGGTCTTTTGGGTTGTTTTCCGACACGATTGAGGCGCTCGCCATCGAGAGTGGCTGGTCCCATGCCGATCTCAAGCTGGTGACCCATGCCGCGTGGAGTATGGAGCATGGCCTCGCCACGCTGATCCTGGCTAACCGCGCGCCGCGGGCGGACACGAAGGTCGCAATTCCGAAGCTGATCGAGTTTGTCTTGATGACCGCGCTCAGCGCGATCACGGCCGGCCCGGATCACCTCCAGAGCGTGATCCAGCAATGCGAGCTCTCACAGAAGCCAGCGGTGACGCGCACGGCTCGCAAGCGCGCCAAAGCGTAGTCACCGTCGAGGTCAAAGTGGCGATCCCTGCGTGGTTATCTGGTGGTGCAGACTGGCATTGCCAGCGATTGGGCCGCCGATCAACGGAAGACCGAACGGCCAGTTACGTGGGCTGAGCCGACATCTGAAGGTCCACGGAACTGGTGTTCTCGGCCACGAAGCGTCATTCGCCCACGCCGTCACTCGGCCGTTCGAATATCGGCTTCAGCCACGCTAACGGACTTTGCGAACCATCGCTGCGAAACCCACGGTCTATTTGTCTACCGGTGTGCGTCAAGCGTCATTGTTGAGAATGGTGGCACCCCGATTGGCACCTCCTTTGGGTAAATTCAAGCCGCGCGCCCGGTCTGAACTCGGCCAGGCATCAGGCTGGCCTGCGAGCGATCATTTCCGCCACCTCGTCACACCACGCGATATAGGCCTGTTCCGCTAGCACGCCGCGGCGCGTCACCAATAGCGGTCCAAGCTGTTGCTCGGTCAGCATGGCCTGCCGTTCGAGAAAGGAATCAAGCTGGGCCTGGTGGTCCGCACGTACCTCACGGATCTGCTGCAACGCTGTCTCGCGCGCCAGTAAATCGAAACATAACACCCTCAGGATCTGTTCGTCCTTGATGGCCGGGCGCGGCGAACCCGCAGCCACCCAAGCCGTCAACTTCTCACGTCCAGCAACGGTCATGCTGTAGATCGAGCGTTCCGGCCCGCTCGTTCCCGGCAAGCGCTCCGATTGGATGAGCTCATCTGCCTCCATTTCGCGCAAAGCCGGATACACCGAGCTATGGTCAACCGACCAGCAATGCTGACCCGCCATCTGCAACCATTTGGTCAGTTCATAGCCGGAACGCGGCTGGTTATATATCGCGGCAAGAAGAACGTTTTTCAGCGGCTTTTCCTTGCTTGCCTTGGCTTCCTTCAGATCACTCACTCCCATTCGCTCCTTGATTGCGTCAACGTGCACGCGGAATGACTATGTTTGATTTGACATAGTGAAAACATCGTGACACTATGTGTTTTCCAACATACCAGATCTTAGCATGGCCGCGGCCTCCATTTCCCTATTCCCCGGGCCGCGATCGCGCTAGCTGTCGCGGCGTTGTTCATGGCCGTTATTCATTTCGCTCATTAGTACACGGAAGAAAATCATGTCCCAAGACACCATCCTCGTCACCGGCGCCGCCGGCAGCGTCGGCTCGACCGCGCGCACGGCTATTGCCATCCTGCTGGAGCAAGGCCATCGCGTACGCGCCATGGTGCGCAAGCTGGACGCGCGCGCCGACATGCTGCGCGAACTGGGCGCCGAAGTCGTGGTCGCCGACATGCTCGACATCGTCGCTGTGCGCGCGGCCATGCAAGGCTGCTCAGTGGTGTATTTCACGATGTCGGTTTCGCCCAACTTCCTGGAAGCGACCGTCAACGTCGCGGTCACGGCCAAAAGCCTGAGTGTGAAGGCCCTCGTCAATCTGTCGCAGATGACGCTCTCGCAGATGAGCGAGACAGAGAGCACTAGCAGCCCGCAACAGAAGCAGCACTGGCTCGCAGAGCAGATGCTGCGTTGGTCCGGCCTGCCGGTGGTCTATCTGCGTCCAACCGCTTTCTTCGAAGGCTTGTTCCTGCCGGCGGCCAAGGGCATCCGCGACGACAACGCCATTCGCCTGCCGTTCGCCGACGGCAAGACCTCGCCGATCGCCGCCGCCGACGTGGGGGATGTCGCCGCTGCCGTGCTGGCCAACCCCGAGCCGCATATCGGCAAGGTCTACGAACTGACCGGCCCACAGTCGCTGACGATGGCCGAGCTCGCACAGGAGTTCAGCGGCGCACTGGGCCGCACCATCCAGTACGTCAACGTGCCGCCGCAGATCTGGGAAGCCAGGCTCCAGGAGGCCCAACAGCCGGCGCATCTGATCGCACACCTGGTCACCATGGCCCAGCTGCATCGCGACAACCGCTACGACCGTATGACCGACACCTTTCAGCAGTTAGTCGGCCGTGCGCCGATTTCCGCCGTCGAATTCGCTCGCCGCCACGCGGCCGCGTTCACGCCTGCCTGATCCTTCCTTTTAAAAGCAAACAATGACGGAATTTGTTCTCGCTTTTCAACCGCCACCGAGCGTCTATGAAATCTACGCCGATCCGGGGAATTGACATGAAGTTGAAGTCGATGAATCCGCCTGTTTTCTCATTTGCGCGCGGCACCATTATCGCCGGTGCAGTATTGTTATTGATTTCGACCAATGGGCATGCTCAGACGCCGATGCGAGGCGGGCAGCATCAGCTTACCCGGGCCGAGGTTCGCGCTGGGCTCATAGAACTCGAGTCGGTCGGATATAACCCGGCGCTGTCTAATAATCTCGAGTATCCGAATGACATCATCGGAGCTCAAAAAAGGCTGTTCGAAAAACATCGGGCCGCGAAGGAGTCTGGGGCGAGCCAAAACCAGTAAGGGCCGGCACGCAACTTTATCCGCGCAACGCCAGCACCGTGCGGATGCGGGACGACCAGCGCCAAGTGCAGGACGGCTCATCCCCGGAAGCGCAAGCACTGTTTGGCGGCTTTGTGGTGATCAATGTCGAGACGCTGGAAGATGCTCTGAATTGGGCTGAACTCAGCCCCAGTTCATCGGGCCGGATACATGGAAGTGATCCCGGTCCCGCCGATCACCTGCGCGCAAGCGCTTGCATATGACACCGTCATGGCCGGGTCATCGTCGGACGGTTCTTTTTCGAGTCGTATAAAAAATCATGTCCGCTACTCTTGATAATCAAGCCGAGAAAATTTCTCCGCACCCTGACAAACTGCCGGCCAACAAACTGCTGCACGGTCCGTTGTTGTCACAATTGATCCGTCTTGCCTTGCCAACCGTCGCCGTGTTGTTCATGACGACCTTGCTCAGTGTCGCCGAGACTTATTTTGTCAGCTCACTGGGCCTGAAAGCGATCGCCGCCGCGTCGCTGGTGGTTCCCGTCATGGTGATGATGACCACGATAGCGAGTGCCGGCATCGGCGGTGGCGTATCGTCCGCCATTGCCCGCGCCACTGGCGCCCGCCGCAAGGACGAGGCGGAAAGCCTGGCTTGGCATGCGGTGGTCATCGCCGCCGTAGCAGGCGGACTGTTCTCAGTGGTGGTGCCGTTGGCCGGCCCGACGCTATACCGGAGCCTTGGAGGCAGCGGACCATCGCTGGACCAGGCGGTACGCTACTCCAACATCCTGTTCGGAGGCGCAATCCCGTTTTGGACACTGCTGCTGTTGCAGGCGGCGCTGCGCGGAGCCGGCAACGTCAAGGTGCCGGCGATGATCATAATGGGCGGCGCAGTCGCCGGCCTGATGCTCTCACCGGTGCTGATTAACGGCTGGCTGGGCGCGCCGCGCATGGGTGTGGCCGGCGCTGGCGTTGCCCAGGTGCTGTGCAATATCGCCGCGCTGGGCGTGGTCGTCGTCTACATGCGTTCGCCCTCATCGACGCTGCGCCTGCGCCGCTATCCGCTGCGGCGCAAGCATTTCAGTGCAATCCTCGGCGTCGGCTTGCTGTCGTCGATCAACGCCGTTATGTCGGCCGTGTCAGTCAACGCGCTGACCGCTGCGGCCGGTGCCGTGAGCGTCGCCGCCATCGCCGCCTACGGCATTGCCTCCCGCCTCGATATGCTGCTGATGCCGGTGATGTTCGGATTCGGAACCGCCGGAATCACGATGGTGGGCACCAACCTGGGTGCAGGCAACGTGGTGCGTGCCCGGCGGGTGGCGATCGTGAACGCACTGTTTGTTGCCGGCGTGGTTGGCTTGGTCGGACTGCTCGTCTCGCTCTTTCCGCAACTCTGGCTGGGCCTGTTCACGAGCGATAGCGCCGTGATGGCGGTCGGCACTCAATACCTGCGTGTGGTAGCGCCTTTCTATGCGGCGATCGGCGTGATTTTCGAACTCTACTTTGCGGGTCAGGGGGCGCAACGCATCTTCTGGCCGATGACCGCAAGCGTGGTGCGCTGCGTATTTGCGCTGTCCGCGATGGTGCTAGTCCTGCAAGGACACGCGAGTCTGCACACCGCTTTCGTACTGGTGGCCGTCAGCATCGTCGTGGCAGCGACCATCAGCCTGCTTGGATTCCTGCGCACCCGCTGGGATCGTTAGACACCCGGGCATCGGCGACCCCGCTCGGTTGGCCGTGCATGGTGGCAGAGAATAACTGTAAGCGTTGCGGCCGCTGCCGTTTCGATCGCTCAGGTGAGGACGGCCTCGACCGGAAGATCCGCGACGGCAAATCGATAACAGATCGGAGCTCACGATGTTCCTGTTTATGAATCGACCTGCCTCCAGCCAAACAACCGGTCAACCTCGTTGCGAAGCCGAGCCAGATCTGCCATCGGACTGCCAGGTAGACCCCTATGCGCCGCTCACGCTTGTTGCGGCGCTTCTTAGCGCTTCTCTGAACTTCTGCGTTTTCGTTCAGCGCCGGCAAAGTTGATTTGATGATCGACGCGCGAAGGTCCGTTGTCTTGCTGTAAGCGGCCGTAGTGCCATCGCCATCACCTACGGCAGCTCCGGGTCGGGAGTACGCGTTCGCTGACAGAAACACCTGACATTCGTGGCCGCCGAGATGGGGACGGCAGGAAAGTGCCTTGAAGCTGCATCACGGGCGGCGACACCTGAATACCTGCTATGGCCGAGATGCGGGCAGACGCCTCTTAGCTCCATCGAATCTACAGCTCCTGTCAGGAGGCGGTTGCCACGATAACGGGTGCTATCGCTCAACCCATCGCGGCACATCTACTCTCCGGCGAGGATCTGACGGCTCGCGGTCACACGGTTTCCAAGCGAGCAGGAGGTACGCAGAAACAATGCAGTTCTTCAACACATGCACTGCAAGTGTCGCAAAAAAAGCGCCACCCGTTCCTTTTCCTTTCAATCACAAAGACCGTCGACAGGACAACTCCGCTAAAGAATGCCGTCAGCATGTAAGCGCTTTGCTGTGGTCTTGTCGTGACGCTTTTGCACCAGCACATCGACTTCTGCGCCGTGCTCGTCGACCGCCCTTCCCTGGTAGCTTGACAGTGCCTCATTCACTCCGATCTATAACGCTCGGACCAGCTCTGCGATGGACTCAATCAGCGTAGCCTTAAGCAAATTGAAAGAATGGAGGCAAAGAATATCGCGGGTAAACGTTAATTTATATGAAGAATGTATCTGTGCTGCCGTTAACTGAAGAAATGAAGCACTTTGGAGTCCGCGGGTGACCCGGGTTCGGACATGTAGCCAGATGTGCAAAGTTTTTCAAGTCGACGAGGCGAGCTATGAATATCGGCAACATGAAACTCGGCGCCAAACTGATCGGCGCTTTTATCCTCGTATCGGTCATCAGTGCGGTCGTCAGCGTGATTGGTGTCCGCAGCATGGGGCAGATCAACGCGAACGCTGACACGACCTATCGGCAGGATCTCATCGGGCTAAATCTGATCCAGCAGGCGAACGCCGATGTGCTGCGAGCCGGCACGTATCTGCGCAATGCGATCCTGGCTTCCACTGTCGAGAAGCGAAATGCCTCGGTGGCCCAGGCCGATAAAGCGATTGCCTCGGCGCGCGAGCACCTCAATCAGGCGGAGCCCCTCGTCTACTCCGACAAAGGCCGGGCGACCTTCGCCGATCTCGATCAGGGCTGGCACGACTTCACCCAGGCCTTCGACGAAATGAAAGGCCGGATCAACGCCGCCGGGCTGCAGGATCAGGCTGGCCTGACTAACTATCTGTTAGGCGAATACCACGAGAAGGGTTTCAAGACCCTGGTTCTGATGGGTACGCTCGTCGATGTGAAACAGAATGACGCTCAAACGACCGCCGTGGTCAACGACCAGGTCTACGACGACGGCCGCAATCTGATGCTCGTGTTAGTGGTCCTGTCCGTGTTGATCGGTTTGGGCATCGGCGTGTGGATGGCGCACGCTCTGACACGGCAGTTGGGCACTGAACCGGCGACAGCCGTCGACCTCGCCAGAAGCGTGGCGGCCGGCGATCTCAGCGTCAATATCGATCTCCGGCCCGGTGATACGAACAGCCTCATGGCGTCGCTGAAGGCAATGCGCGATGCGCTGTCCCGGGTCGTCGCGGAAGTCCGCGAGAACGCCGAAGGCGTGGCGACCGCGAGTGCGCAGATCGCGCAAGGGAATCTGGATCTGTCGAGCCGCACAGAGGAGCAGGCCGCGTCGCTCGAAGAAACCGCGTCGAGCATCGAACAGCTAACCGCGGCAGTCCGCCACAACACGGACAACGCGCGGCAGGCAGCAACGCTTGCCGGCACGGCGTCCGGCGTCGCGCAGAAAGGCGGCGAAGTCGTGGGCCGGGTCGTCGAGACAATGCGCGACATCGCCACCAGTTCGACCAAAATGTCCGAGATCATCAGTGTGATCGAAGGCATCGCTTTCCAGACCAATATCCTCGCGCTCAACGCAGCAGTCGAGGCGGCGCGTGCCGGCGAAGAAGGCCGAGGGTTCGCCGTGGTGGCCGGTGAAGTTCGCGCACTCGCGCAGCGCAGCGCCAGCGCCGCGAAGGAAATCAAGGACCTGATCGCGGACTCGGTCGACCGGGTGGAGGCAGGTTCGAATCTGGTCGAACAGGCGGGTGGCACGATCAACGAAATTGTCGGCTCGGTGAAACGCGTCGCCGATATCGTGGGTGAAATCTCGTCGGCGTCGGAAGACCAGAGTGTCGGTATCGAGCAGGTCAACCTGGCGATCAACCAGATGGACCAGGTCACCCAGCAGAATGCCGCGCTGGTGGAGGAAGCTTCGGCTGCGGCTCAGTCAATGGCGCAACAGGCCCAGGGCCTGCGAGCAGCGGTGGCTTTCTTCAAGGTCGACAACCGGCAGGCAGCCGAGCCATCAGCGAACACGCCGCAGAAGGCAACACAGCCGATGCAACCGCGCACTACCGGCGCCTCTGCTGCCAGGTCGTCAAAGACCGCGACGACGCCACGCGTTACCCGTGCGGCACGCACTACCGTCGCGACCAGTGCCGATGAGACTGCCGACTGGCAGACATTCTGAACCGGTCAAGGCGTTCTGGCAGCACCGCAAACCGCAGTCGAACGGCCCGAGGTTCGCGATCACGCGCGCCGTACGGTCGATAACACCTCGCTGCGCTTGCCCCGGTCAAAGGGGCGGCGCAGGCGAGCGACGTCATAGTCAAGAGTACTCATGGATCGAGACACGAACCCGCTTCTGGCTGGCTCGACGAAGCAGCACGCAACGCGAGTGCAGCCGTAGCAGTTGTGCAGCGCGTTCGAGGCCGTCTTGCCGTCTCCACATGCCGTTCGCCGGCCTGGTCGCTTCGCCCTTTCGCGGCGGCGCGCGACGACTGGATGAGAGATAGCGAGATCCGATTAAAGTTCTCTGCCCGGATCGTACTCGAAAATTATGGAATCACACGCTCCATTGAACGTATCGAAAGCGGTCGTGAAGTCCCTGGAAGACGCGCAAATCGACCACGTCTTCCTCGTGCCGGGGAAGATGATCTACCCGCTTTTGGATGCCATCGACAAATCGCCGTCGATTCGCGGAATTGTCTGTGCTCATGAGACCGGCAGTACATTCATGGCTGACGGTTACGCGCGGGCCAGCCGGAAATTTGGCGTATGCCTGGGCATCTCCGGACCCGGCACGATGAATTTCGTCCCCGGTATGGCGGCCGCCAACGCAGACCGGATTCCCGTTCTCTATATTGCCGGCGGCGTGTCGTCTCGCGCGGAAGGCAAAGGCGCATTCCAGGACGCGACGCTGAGCGGTATTTTCGAAAGCGGCGTGGTGAGAAGTTTGATGGGCAGCGTCGTCGAACTGAAGAACAAGGACAATCTTCAGGCCGAAATGCGCCGTGCTATTGACGGCTTGAACTGGATGCGCCGCGCGCAGTCTTTCGTCAGCATCCCGGTCGACATTCAGGATCAGGAAGTTCCGCCCGGTCGGCACGCATCGCGGCAACCTTACGATCAGCATGAGTTGAACGCATCCGGGGTTCCGGCGAACCACCCGGCGTTGGAAGCATTGTGCAAGCAGTATTTGTTTGAATCGAAGCGAGTCGCTTTTCTGATCGGCAGTCGGGGCAACGACGCCAAAACGGCAAAGATTCTGCTCGACGTGGCCGAACGATTCTGCATTCCCGTTGCGACCACGCTATCGGGCAAGGGGGCGTTTCCCGAAGAGCATATGCTTTCGCTCGGCGTATACGGATTCTCGGGCCATTCGCGGGCCGTTCGCGCGATCAACTCGGATGAACTGGATGTCCTCGTCGTGTTTGGCAGCGACTTGAATCAGCGCGACAGTATGAACTGGACAGAGAAGCTGGCTGCCCACAAGGAATTGATCATCTTTGACGACAGCTTCAACGCTCCCGCGATGGGGCATGTCGCACGCGGCAGCATTTTTTCCGGAGTTGGCGCGGCATTCCGGTTCCTGTCGCAAATGGACACGAACCAGAGTGCCGGCTTTGGCACAGCACTGAAGAAAAGAAATGCATGGGTCGCGCAGATCAATCAGACGCCGCTGTACGACCCGCAATTCGAGCCAGCCGGTATACGCCGTTCAGTCGATGGTCCCTGGCTTTATCCAGGCGATGTCGTCAAGCGCTTGTTCCAGCTCCTGCCGAAAGACAGCAATGTTGTCGTGGATTCCGGCGCTCACCGGATATTCATGGCCCACTACTGGCTTACGTCGGGTATCGGCAACTATTTTTCGTCCAGCGCTCTCGCGCCGATGGGATGGGCAATCGCCGCCGGGATCGGTGTCAAGCTTGCTGCGCCGGAGCGCCCGTGTGTCGTAGTGACCGGCGACGGGTGCATGCTGATGCATGGGACGGAGATTCAGACCGCAGCGCGATACGGAGTAAAAGTACTTTACGTCGTTCTGAACAATTCCGCGCACGGCGCGGTCCATATCGATGCGATCAGCAACGGCGCCATTCCTGCGCAATTCAGCGCGCTCCCGCGTCACGACTGGTCGGCTTTTGCCGCGTCGCTCGGTGTCGCAGCGCGCAGGGTCGAACGCCTCGACGACCTCGCGGATGCAGTGAGCGAGGCATCTCGATCGAATGGGCCATTCCTGATCGAAGTGTCGACTGGGGTCTTTCCGGCGCCGAATCGGTACTACGCGGAATGCGCGGCTTGTCCTTGAAAGCGAGGATGTAGAGGACCGCTAACTCCGTGTCCGACTGCCGAGATTTTCGATTCTTGCGCGAGGAGATAGCTCCATCAGAGACGCGCTCTCAACGATGTCCATCGGAATCCAGTTTGAAGGTGGCTACGGCACTGCTCAGCAGCACGGCCTGTTGTTCGAGCGACTGTGCAGCAGCGCTGGCCTCTTCGACGAGTGCGGCGTTCTGTTGCGTCGTGGTATCCATCTCTACGACTACCTTGCTGACTTCTTCGATGTCTCGGCTTTGCTCCTGAGCGGCATCGTATATCTCGACCATCAGTTCGCTCACTGATGTCACCGACGACAAGACGTCGGTCATGGTACGGCCCGCACGCTCGGCGAGCGCGGAGCCTTCAGCGATCTTTCCAACCGTGCCATCGATCAGCTGCCTGATTTCTTTCGCTGCCTGGGCGCTGCGCTGGGCGAGGCTTCTGACTTCACTCGCGACCACGGCGAACCCTCGCCCCAGCTCGCCCGCCCGCGCGGCCTCCACAGCAGCATTCAAGGCAAGAATGTTGGTCTGGAAGGCGATGCTGTCGATCAAGCCCACGATCTCAGCAATCTTGCTGGAATGAACCGAAATGCCCTGCATGGTTCTGACAACGTCGTCGACAACCTGTCCGCCAGCGGACGCCGTCTGCGATGCTTTCGACGCCTGTCGACTCGCCTTGTCAGCATTCTCCGCGTTCTGTTTCACCGTGGAGGTCAATTGCTTCATGCGTGCCGCCGTAACCTCAAGCGAGGCAGCCTGGTGCTCGGTGCGACGCGACAGATCCGCACTACCGGACGCTATCTCCTGAGCGCCGCAGTTGATTGACTCGGTGCTCGTGCGCACACTTCGCACGGTCTGGACCAGCGCCTCCTGCATCGTCTTAACGTCGGCGAGCAGCGCCCCCATTTCGTTGTGGTGCTGAATCAGCACCTCTGCGCTCAAGTTGCCGGATGCGATGCGTCGCAGGTGATCCATTATCTGCGCAACCGGACGGACCACAATTCCGACCAGCACTGCCCGCGCGAAGATGCCGATTGCGAGCGCCGCGAGCGCCGTTCCTGCAAGCAGCGCAACCATCATCCGGAAGCGCGTCTGGGCTTGTGCATAGCGCGTGCGCTGGCCGTTAATGACGGAATTCTCATTCTCTTTCATCGTGCCCTGGTAGGCATTGACGGACGCCTGGGTTTCTTTGCCTTGCAGTTCCTTGAAGTGGCCGAAGTTCATGTGCTCGAGCGCCTCCAATGCCGGCAGCACCGTCTTGTCGAGGACCGCGCGACGTTGTGCCCTCAACTGCGTCGCGGCCTGTGATTCTGCATATTGGGACTGCAACGAAAGGAAACTGGAGAACTGACGATCAGATTCGCGCATATCCAGGCGTGCTGCATCGAGGAGTGCGGGTTCGGGATCCCCTAACCCGTATAGCGCATGGTAGCTGTCGAGCGAAACGCGAGCGCGTTGAAGCAGTGCATCGCTGGTCTTGAGCGCGACCAAAGCACTCGTATCCGTTTCGTACATTTCACGCAACGCGTCATTGCCTAGCTTCAGCGCCCCGATACCCACAATGCTCTCGACGACGAGAATCGTGACGAATACCGAGATCACGATCGTCAACCCCGCACGAATGGTCAAACCTTTGAACATGCTCGCCCCGTTGTGTAGCGATCTGGCGAATCTTGCGACAAAGTGGGTAACTCGGCCAGGATCGTCGTTTGCCCCACCTGCAAGAATGCGGTGAGTTCTTGTTGTGAATAAACAGGAGTCCGTTATACCTGGCCGAAGTCGACACCACGGCCAGAGCGCTGTGCCCGATCCTCTACTGCGCTGTCTGCCTTGCTAGTACGCCAGTCTGGTAAACCGTCACCTGACGATACGGAATCTCGCTCGTCGCTATGAGCGCACGACTGTCCGGCATGTTGATCTGGTTCGGAAACCCGCCTGCCTCCAGACAGAAGCCGGCGTGGCTTCGATAGGGCACACCGCCTCGCCCCTGCGTTCCTTCGAGCCTGTTTCCGCTGTAAAACTGCAACCCGGCCTGGTCAGTCGATACGGTCAACATGCGTCCGCTTTCCGGGTCGACCACTGTTGCAACCGGCCGCACCCGCGTTAAATCCGCGAGTCCGGGGCTCGACGTATTCGTAGGTATGTCTGCCCCGTCACGCAGCACGTAACAGTGGTCGAAACCCTGAGCGAGCTCTAGCTGAGGATGGCGAACATCGAGCCTCGAACCAATCGAAGCTTCATGCCGGAAATCGAACGGCCCGCCGTCCACGGATGCGCACTGGCGAGGGATAAGCGCTGAGTCGACCTCAAAAAAGGCGTCCGACTGTATCTTCAACCGGTGTGCGCGGATGTCACAATCCGGCTGGGCCGCGAGGTTGAAGTACGGATGACTCGTAAGGTTAACCGGTGTTGCGCGATCCGTGAGTGCCAGGTATTCAATCGCCAGTGCATTATCTTCACTCAACGTATAGCGGACCTGCACCTGCAGATTACCTGGAAACCCGCCGTCGCCATCAGGAGAATCGAGCCGCATGACGACCGAGTCACCATCCTGTTCGGATTCCCACAGTCTCTGGTGAAATCCGTTCACTCCGCCATGCAGCAGATTCTGCCCCTCGTTCGGAATCAGCGGATACTCGACCCCGTCGAGATTGAACCTTGCCGCTTCGATCCTGTTGGCCCATCGACCGACAAGCGCTCCCATATACGCGCCGGACGTCAGATACTCACCAGGTGTGTCATGACCCAGCAGGATCTCGCCTGGAAGGCCGTCCCCGTCCGGCGCTATCCACGAGACAAGCGCAGCACCCAGATCGCTAATCCGGACACTCACACCGTTCGTATTCGTGAGCGTATACGTCCGTACGTTCCTCCCGTCGGGCAACGTACCCCAGGAGGTGACCCTTACCCTTTCAGACCCATTCTCCTTGTTCGACAGCACAGACCGTCACCTCCGCAAAAACAAATTCGACAATACAAGCGTCTCGATCACCGCCCCACTGCCTTCACGAGCCGTGTCCGTCCAGCACAACTTCGTTGCGTGCCACATGGCACGGCGTGCGCATCGCGCGAGCCTTGGCCGCCCACGCTCGGCCAGGCAGGCGTCCAATCACTGTCGTACAGTTTTTGTCAGCGATCCCAGACGTTCGGCAGTGAAACTGAAGCGGCGCGACAGTCTTTCGCCGGCCGCGAGCATCGTCAGGCCATTTGCCTCGCCCCTCCCCGGAAGAGCCGCCGCACCAGGCCGGCCATCGCCCGGCTCGAAGCAGAAGAAGCTCCCCTGACGTGGTGTATGGAGTGCGTAGTTGGCCGTGTTCGCGGAGATCGTCAGCGCGAACTGGCGCGTGGGCCATTCCACGAGCGCACGGCCGCCCCAACCCGTAAACACGTGATCGACCAGCGACCGTGGCAACGGATACGTCACACCGAACTGCCAGGCGGGTGGAGTCGGAACGTGCCTCCGCGCCTCCCAACCATCCTTGGTGAGCCACAGGCCACTGGCCGGCGCACACAGTCCGGTATCCGCATCTCGTACCAGAAACGGACGAATGCCAATCCCGAACGGTAATGTTCTACGCCCCCTGTTTTCGATCTCGATCGTCACCGTCAGCGTCGGTCCGTCAATCTGATACGTCTGCATGGCGTGATACGGTTTCCGCAAGGCGCGTGCGCTTCTCAACCGCACGCACCTTGCGTCCACCGATTCAATTTCCCAATCTTCAGGAACAACACCTTCACCGACCGGGCCCCGATCTTCGGCGCAATCGCATAGTGGTCCCAACCGACACCCCGCAAGGCACGACGGACGCCCATCCAGACAAAAAGGAGTTGAAAATACGGGATGACATGCGAGTTGCCGGGTATCCACACCCGACGTAACGGCCGAAGGCGCGAGAAACACGGGCACCCACATACCACGATCATTCCAGTCAAACCGGGTAACGCCGCCAACCACGCCTGATACGACGTCAAGCTTCAGATAGGCGTTGACCAATGTCACGCAGTCGCCGACATTCTCTGCCCCGTTTGACCTGCCCGCGCCCCGCCGTGCGATGTCCATAACGGCTGAAGCAGCCGAATCGACCTCGCGGGGATCTACCATGTACATACCCCACTCCCTCCAGACAAAACGCTTGTCAGTTGTCCTTGTCAGTTGTCCCCTTCATCCTGCATCCGGACGACTTTCAGTTCGCTGGCTAGGCATTTGTGACCGCGCAACTTCAATCGAGACCGCAATCCAACGAGTACCCGATGGTCGTCTCACGCCACTAGCTCACCCGCTGCGGGGTCAAGCCGCTTACATCATCATCAGCGCCCGCTGACGGTTGCCGTTTGCCAGGAGGCACTCCCAGCTTCGCGTCGAGCCCTGTACCACCTGAGCGCCGACGCACCGCGTGCCGCTCGATAATCCGCTGCAGCAGGCAGAACACACACAGGAGCGCGCCGATTACGATGCGCGTCCACCACGAACTCAGCGTGCCATCGAACGTGA
>DASVNP010000433.1:0-18874 GCA_036383775.1 Paraburkholderia sp.
CGGTTCGGCCACAGCCGGGCCGCCTGCGCGCCGGCCCGGCCGGTCGAGGCGCTCCTACCCATTTGGCTATACTGGTGCCAGCACCCATACGCGTAACGATCTGGGGGAGACATGACCGATCTGTCCACGCCGCAGCGCGCCGGCAGCCACAAGCTGCCCGCGGGCCGGCGTCTGCGCTTTGTCACCGCGGCTGCCTTGTTCGACGGCCACGACGCGTCCATCAACATCATGCGGCGCATTCTCCAGGCGAGCGGCGTCGAGGTGATTCACCTCGGCCACAACCGCTCGGTCGCCGAAGTCGCCAGCGCCGCGTTGCAGGAAGACGCCGACGGCGTCGCCGTGTCGAGCTACCAGGGCGGCCACAATGAATATTTCCGTTATCTGATCGACCTGCTGCGCGCGCGCGGCGGCGAGCGCATCAAGGTGTTCGGCGGCGGTGGCGGGGTGATCGTCCCCGAGGAAATCGCCGAGTTGGAGCGCTATGGCGTCGACAGGATCTATTCGCCGCAGGACGGCCAGCGGCTCGGTCTGCAAGGCATGATCGACGACATGATCGCGCGCTGCGCCGAGGGGGTGCGTGCGGCCGCGGCCGCCGGAGCGAGTCCGGTTGGCGAGTGGATAGCGGAATTCGCAGAGCGGCGGCTGCAGCGTTTCGATTCGCGTAACGGTGCGGCGAACGAGGCGGCCAACAAGGTGGGCAGCAGCGCCGCCGACACCGTCGCCAACACCGCCGCCAGCACCACGGACGCCGCGTCCTTCACCTTCCGCCGGCTCGCGCAACTCATCAGCGCATTCGAAGCGGGCGGCATCGACACCGCCGGACGGGACACGCTCTCAGCCCTCGCGCAGGTGGCGCGGACTCCCATACTCGGCATTACAGGCACCGGCGGCGCCGGCAAATCGTCGCTCACCGACGAGCTGATCCGCCGCTTCCGGCTCGACTACGGCGACACCCTCGCCATCGCCGTGCTCGCCATCGACCCGTCGCGCCGCAAATCCGGCGGCGCGCTGCTGGGCGACCGCATCCGCATGAACGCGATCGGCGATTGGGGCGGCGGCCCGCGCGTATATCTGCGCTCGATGGCGACGCGCGAAGCATCGAGCGAAATCTCCGACGCGTTGCCCGACGCGCTGATGCTGTGCAAGGCGGCGGGCTTCGATCTGATCGTCGTCGAAACGTCCGGGATCGGTCAGGGCGATGCGGCGATCGTGCCATTCGTCGACGAATCGCTGTATGTGATGACGCCGGAGTTCGGCGCGGCCAGCCAGTTGGAGAAGATCGACATGCTCGACTTCGCCGACTTCGTGGCGATCAACAAGTTCGACCGCCAGGGCGCGCCAGACGCGCTGCGCGATGTCGCCAAGCAGGTGCAGCGCAATCGCGGCGAGTTCGGGAAGGCCCCCGAGACGATGCCGGTGTTCGGCACGATCGCGTCCCGTTTCAACGACGACGGCGTGACCGCGCTGTACCGGCATGTTGCCGCGGCGCTCGGCAAGCACGGCCTGCGTGCGGGCCATGGCCGCCTCACCGCGCCCGAAGCGTTGCGCTGTTCGAGCGACCGCCACGCCATCGTGCCGCCGGCGCGCGTGCGTTATCTGTCGGACATTACGCAGACGGTCCACGCTTACCGTGAGCGAGCCGATGCGCAGGCGCGCGTGGCACGCGAGCGTTGGCAGCTTATTGAAGCGCGCCGCATGCTGGCGGAGGCGAGGGCTGGCGCAAGTGCAGGCGCCACCGCCAGCTCAGCCGCAGCCGCAGCTGCTGAGTCTGTCACGCGCGCAGCTTCAGCCGCGTCCGCATCCTCAGCCACGTCCACCGGCTCATCCGATCAGGCACTCCCGCAACTCGACACGCTAATCGACCAACGCACCGCGCTGCTCGGTGAGCGCGAACGCCATCTCCTCGACGCCTGGCCGCAAACCTCCGCCGCTTACGCAGGCGCCGAACACGTCGTGCGCATCCGCGACCGCGAAATCCGCACCGCGCTCACCGTCACGACGCTCTCCGGTTCCGAGGTACGCAAAGTCTCACTGCCGAAGTTCGTCGATCACGGTGAAATACTGCGCTGGCTGATGCTCGACAATCTGCCCGGCTATTTTCCCTTTGCCGCCGGCGTGTTCCCGTTCCGCCGCGAAAACGAAGACCCGACGCGGATGTTTGCGGGCGAAGGCGATCCGCAACGCACCAATCGGCGCTTCAAGCTGCTCTCCGAGGGCATGCCGGCCAAGCGTCTGTCGACCGCTTTCGACTCGGTCACCCTCTACGGCGAGGAGCCGCACGAGCGGCCGGATATCTACGGCAAGGTGGGCAATTCGGGGGTATCAGTCGCGACCCTCGACGACATGAAGGCGCTCTACGACGGTTTCGACCTATGCGCGCCGGAAACGTCGGTTTCGATGACGATCAACGGCCCCGCGCCGACCATTCTCGCCATGTTTTTCAACGTCGCGATCGATCAGCAGATCGCGCGCGTGACGCAGCAGCAAGGCCGCCCGCTCACCAACGACGAACTCGCCGCGACGCGCCGCACGGCGCTGGAAAACGTGCGCGGCACGGTGCAGGCCGACATCCTGAAAGAGGATCAAGGGCAGAACACGTGCATTTTCTCGACCGAGTTCAGCCTGAAAGTCATGGGCGACATTCAGGCGTATTTCGTCGAGCACGGGGTGCGCAATTTCTATTCGGTGTCCATCTCCGGCTATCACATTGCCGAAGCCGGCGCGAACCCGATCTCGCAGCTCGCCTATACGCTCGCGAATGGTTTCACCTACGTCGAGGCTTATCTGGCGCGAGGCATGTCGATCGACGACTTCGCGCCGAACCTGTCATTTTTCTTTTCGAACGGCATGGATCCGGAGTACACGGTGCTCGGCCGGGTCGCGCGGCGCATCTGGGCCGTCGCCATGCGCGAACGCTATGGCGCGAACGAACGCAGCCAGAAGCTCAAGTATCACGTGCAGACGTCGGGGCGCAGCCTCCACGCGCAGGAAATCGACTTCAACGATATCCGCACCACGTTGCAGGCACTGATCGCGATCTACGACAACTGCAATTCGCTGCACACGAATGCCTTCGACGAAGCGATCACCACGCCCACCGAGGACTCGGTGCGCCGCGCGGTGGCGATCCAGCTGATCATCAACCGCGAATGGGGGCTGGCGAAGAATCAGAATCCGAATCAGGGCAGCTTCGTGATCGAGGAGCTGACCGATCTGGTGGAAGAGGCGGTGCTGGCCGAATTCGACCGGCTGACCGAGCGCGGCGGCGTGCTCGGCGCGATGGAAACCGGCTATCAGCGTGGGCGCATCCAGGACGAATCGATGCTGTACGAGCATCGCAAGCATGACGGCTCGTATCCGATTGTCGGCGTGAATACGTTCTTGAGCGCGCATCCGCATGAGGCGCCGCCGCCGATCGCGCTAGCCCGCTCCACCGAGGATGAAAAACAGAGCCAGTTGGCTCGCCTGCGCGCGTTTCAGGCGCGGCATCGCGAGGCGGCGCCGGCGGCGCTCGAACGCCTGAAGCACGCGGTGATCGACGATGAAAACGTGTTCGCGGCGCTGATGGACGTCGTGCGTGTCTGCTCGCTCGGGCAGATCACGCACGCGTTGTTTGAAGTGGGCGGGCAGTACCGCCGCAATATGTGAGCCCCGCGCTTTAGCGCGCGATCCCCAGCCGCGCCTTCGCGTCGTTGTATTCCTTCGACAAACGCTGCACCAGCTCGCCCACGCTCGGCACGTCGTCCATCAGGCCGACGCCTTGGCCCGCGCCCCAGATGTCTTTCCACGCCTTCGCCTTGTCGCTGCCGAAGTTCATCTTGGTCTTGTCCGATTCCGGCAGCGCGTCCGGGTCCAGCCCTGCGTTCAAGATACTTTCGCGGATGTAGTTGCCGTGCACGCCGGTGAACAGGTTCGTGTAGATGATGTCGGAGGCCGTGGAATTGACGATGGCCTGCTTGTAGCTGTCGACCGCGTGGGCTTCCTTGGTCGCGATGAAGCGCGTGCCCATATAGGCCAGGTCCGCGCCCATGGCCTGGGCCGCGAGAATCGAGCCGCCGTTGGCGATGGAGCCCGACAGCACGATCGGGCCGTCGAACATGCGCCGCACTTCGCCGACCAGCGCGAACGGCGAGGTCGTGCCCGCATGGCCGCCCGCACCCGAGGCCACCAGGATCAGACCGTCGACGCCGGCTTCCAGCGCCTTCTGCGCATGGCGCAGATTGATTACGTCATGCAGCACGATGCCGCCGTAGCTATGCACGGCGTCCACGATTTCGCGCGCCGGCGCCCGCAGGCTCGTGATGAAAATCGGCACCTTGTGTTCGACGCACACGCGCACGTCGTGTTCGAGCCGGGTATTCGACTGATGAACGATCTGATTGACAGCGATCGGGCCAATGATCGCGTCGGGGTTGGCCGCCTTGTGCTCGGCGAGCTGCGCCTGAATCTGGGTGAGCCATTCGTCGAGCAATTCGGCGGGGCGGGCATTCAGCGCGGGGAACGAACCGACGATCCCGGCCTTGCATTGGGCCAGCACCAGCTCGGGATAGCTGACGATGAACATCGGCGAGGCGACGACGGGCAGCGCGAGTTTTTGCAGGACGGCGGGCAATGCCATGGTGCGAGTCTCCTGATTTAAGCGGGCCGGTGCGTGGATGAACGCCCGGCGATAAACGAGTTTAGCGGCATATGGTTTGCAAAGCGGTTTGCAAAACGGCTTGCAATGCGGCTTGCAATGCTCTTGTTGCCACAGCCGTCCGAAAATTTAAGCACGGTCGTTCGATTATAGGCGAAGTATGGCGTTTGCGCCGGGCAGGTGGTTTTTAACAGTTGGAAGGAGTGTTCAGGTTCTATGTTTGCGTGGGCTATCCCACCTCGTTTAGACACCTTGCGCTTCTACAATGCAGGGATTCCAAATGACACGAGAGACGCTATGGCCTTCGATAATTTCACGCCTTTTCGCGTCGCCGTGGGCGATGTCGATATTTTTGGAGTGAAGGGTGGGGCAGGGCCGCCTCTCCTGCTGCTGCACGGCCATCCCCAATCGCATCTGATTTGGCAAAACTGCGCCGCGCAGCTGGCCGAACACTTCACCGTCATCGCCACCGACCTGCGGGGTTACGGCGCGTCGGGCAAACCGCCGAGCGACGACAAGCACACGCCGTATTCGAAACGCGTGATGGCGGCCGATCAGGTCGCCGTCATGCGGCACTTCGGCTTCGAGCGATTTCTCGTCTGCGCGCATGATCGCGGCGCGCGCGTGGCGCACCGCATGGCGCTCGACCATGCCGACGCCGTCGAACGTTTGATGCTGCTCGACATCGCCCCGACGCTCGCGATGTACGAGGCCACCGACCGTACCTTCGCGACGGCCTACTTCCACTGGTTCTTCCTGATCCAGCCGGAGCCGCTGCCTGAAACGCTGATCGGCGCGAATCCGGCCGCTTATGTCGATGCGGTGATGGGCAGCCGTCACGCGGGTCTCGCACCGTTCGACCCCGCCTCGCTCGCCGCGTACCGTTCCGCGCTCGCGCAGCCGGGCGCGGTGCACGCGATGTGCGAGGACTACCGCGCGTCGGCGAGTATCGACCTGGAACACGATCGCGCCGACATCGAGCGCGGCCACAAGATCGGTTGTCCGCTGCGCGTGCTGTGGGGCGACAAGGGCGTGATCGAGAAGTGCTTCGACGCGCTGGAGGAATGGCGTCACGTGGCACGCGACGTGAGCGGCCGTCCGCTCTCGTGCGGGCACTACATACCCGAAGAAGCGTCGGGCGAACTGGTTGCCGAAATGCTGTCTTTCTTCGAAGCGGTCGAACAGTAAGCCGCCGAGTGTCACCGAGGCCGGCGCGCGGCGGCCGCGGCTCGTTCAAACGAGCGGCGGCAGGCGGCGCGCGACCGGCGTCGACTTGACGATGGCGGTGCTGGTCTCCGCGCGCTCGGTGACTTTCGAGAGAATCTCGTCGAGCTGTTCAATGGAATGCAGGTACAGGCGGCAGATGAAGCAATCGTCGCCTGTCACCTTGTCGCATTCGACAAACTCCGGAATCCGCCGGATCACCTCTTCCACCAGATGCAACTGACCGGGTAGCGGCTTGACGCGCACGATCGCCTGCAACGTGTAGCCGAGCGCGCGCGGATCGATCTGCACCGTGAAGCGCTCGATCACGCCTTGCGCTTCGAGCCGGCGGATGCGCTCCGCCGTGCTCGGCGCGGACAGGCCGACACGGCGCGCCAGTTCGCTGACCGGCCGGCGGGCATCTTCCGCGAGCGCGGCGAGCAGCGCGCGGTCGGTTTCGTCCAGCGGGACCTGGACTAAAGGGGGAAGGCGTTTGGACATAATGCCCTTCGATTGTTAGGTGAAACGGCATGAGCACTTAAGTTTAGCCCTGTATTCGGCCGATTGGATTAATTACACTGCTCATCATGAAGAATCAATTCGAGGTTCGAATCATGGCTTCAAATGAAATTCGCCGCGGCGCCGCGGAAATGAGCATGGCGATGCTGATGTCCGGCACCATCGGCTGGCTGGTGGTGTCGTCGCAGCAGAGCCCGTTCAATGTCGTGTTCTTCCGCTGCATTTTCGGCGGCGCGACGCTGGCGCTCGTGTGCGCCGTGCTGGGCCTATTCCGGCGCAAGCTCTTCTCGTGGAAGATGCTCGGCCTCGCCTTGCTCGGCGGCGCGGCGATCGTCATCAACTGGGTCTTGCTGTTCGCGGCGTATTCGCGCGCGTCGATCTCGATGGCGACGGCCGTCTACAACACGCAGCCTTTCATGCTGGTGGGCCTCGGCGCGCTGGTGTTTCGCGAGCGTATTACCGCGTCGGCGGTGGCCTGGCTGGTGGTCGCGTTCATCGGCCTCCTGTTCGTCGTGAAGGTCGAGCCGGCGGTGCTGGCAGTGCCGGGGCAATATCTCGTCGGCGTCGCCTATGCCGTGGGCGCAGCGGCAATGTATGCGGTGTCGTCGATCATTACGAAGCGGCTCAAAGGCACGCCACCGCATCTGATCGCGCTGATTCAGGTCTCGCTCGGCGTAGTGATGCTGGCGCCGTTCGTGCGATTCGACGCGTTGCCCACGAGCGGCGTGCAGTGGCTCGAACTTGTGGTGCTCGGTGTCGTCAACACCGGCCTCATGTACGTGCTGCTGTACGGCGCCATCCAGAAGCTGCCTACTTCGATGACTGGCGCGCTTTCGTTCATCTATCCGGTGGTGGCGATCATCGTCGACCGGGTGGCGTTCGGGCAGACGCTCGCGTGGATTCAGGTGCTTGGCGCGGTGCTGATTCTGTTGGCTGCGGCCGGTGTCAATCTCGGCTGGCGGATCGTGCCGCAGAAGCGTCTGTCTTCAACCTGACGGACACCGTGCCGGGACGGCCAGCGGCAATGCTACGGATTCCAGAGCATCAGTGGGCCAGAATTGTTCATACGAGCGGACTAGTGATTCAAAAGATACGCGGCTACGGGGCTTCGTAGCGTGAGCTGTATTCGGCTTTGAAAGCAAACGTCAAGCTTCTGTAGGGAAATTACTGATGCGGCCAGAAAACCGGCGCGCGTATCATTCAACCTGACGCTGATCACGTCTTACAGAATTTCCGCCGCTCGCCTCTAAAGGGGCGAGCGGCTTTCTTTTTGTAGCGACGGAAAATGTGTCTCGCACGTCGGCATCGGCGGCGGCGCGTTACTTCTGGCGCGCGACGATACGCTCGCCATCCACTTCCAGCGGCCCATTTTTCGCCGCCAGTTCCCCGACAATGTCTTGCACCAGCGCGTGCCATTGCGCGCGCGGCTTGAGCATGGATGCCGCGGCGCGCATCGCCGCGGCGTCATCGAGCATTTGCAATAAGGTGTCGAAACCCATTGCGCGAACCTCGAGCAGTTTGAACACGATCAGCACCTTCAACGCGTTCCGCGCATTGCGCGTGGGATCGGCGCGCAACCATGCGACACGCGAAAACGCGCGTTCAAGCGCCTGTTCAACATGAGTGAAGGGTGCGCCATGGCCGGGAATCACGAGGCGCACGTCGAGCTTCGCAATCGTTTCGAGCACCGCCTGTTCTTCCGCAAAACCGCTTTCGCCTTCCAGCTCGGGAAAAATTACGCCAAAGCCGTTCTCCCACAACGCGTCCGCGCTGATCAGGATGCGTTCATCCGCGCAGTACAGGATCAGCGAATGGGGATCGTGGCCGGGCGCGCCGAGCACTTGCCAGTCGAGCGCGCCAAGCCGCAGCCGCGCGCCCGGCGCAATCGTGCCGGTGAAGGTGAAACGCTCGCAGGTTTGGCCGGTAGCGTGAAACGTGAGGCGTGCCTCGTCCCAGTCGCGTACGGCGTCGGCTTCGGAGTCAGGAATGATGGTGCGGCACGGCCACGTCGCCTGCAGCAGCGCATTGCCGCCGCAGTGGTCCGAATGCAGATGCGTGTTGACGATCAGATCGAGCGGCCGCGCGCGGAGCGTCTGCCGCACCAGGGCGACGGTTTGCGACGCGTGCGTCGCGTAGCCGGTATCGACGAGCGCGGCGCAGGCGTCGTCCACCAGCAGCACATTGTTCGACGACAGCCAGCCGCGTTCGAAAACCCGAATCGATTCAGGCAGCTTGATCATGTTGGTTGGGGTAGGGCGTCCGCGTTCGCGTCGGCCTCGGGTTTCGGCATCACGAGAATAGTCGACGTGCCGGTCAGCATGGTGTCGCCACGCTGATTCACAACCGTGCCCTCGAGATGCGTCAGGTCACCATTCAGGCTCGACTTCCAGAACGCATCCTTGACGCGCCAGTTGATGGTGAGCGTGTCGTTCGCATGGACGGCTTTCTTCAGCTTGATATCGAATTCGAGTCCGAGCGGTTGCGCGTAGGTCGAGAAATGGGTCGCCAGCAAGGCCATGAAATGCGCGGTCGGCTGCGTGCCCGAAGCGATCAGGCCGCCAAAGCGGCTTTGCGCGGCATACGCTTCGTCGTGATGCAGCGGGTTGTGATCGTTCACGAGCGAAGCGAACGATTTCACCGACTCGGCGGATAACGTCAGCGTCGAGCTGAACGTTTCGCCAATCGTGACGACGCGCGGTGCGGGCTTCATCGCTGGACCTTCGGCAGTTTCGCCATGAACTGCGCGTGGCGAACCTCGATCGCGTCCCAGACGGCGCGCTTCGCGTCGTCGTCGAACAAGGACCAGCCGGCGATTTCGTCGATGGTGCGCAGGCACCCTTCACACCAGCCGGTCGATGCGTCCATCCTGCACACGCTGATGCAAGGCGAGGGCACGCCGCCGTCGTCTTCGCGGTCGTTGCCTGCAGTCATGGCGTTACGCAGTCTCGCGCAACGCCACGTCGACCACCGGCGCGCCGGTCAACGCAATCAGCTCCTCGGCGGTCAGATTGAACACCGCGTGCGGATGGCCCGCGGCGGCCCACAGGCTGTCGAGCTCGAGCAGATCGGCGTCGATCAGCGTGACGGGCGTGGTGGCGTGACCGATCGGACAGACGCCACCAATCGCATAGCCGGTTTTCTCGCGGACGAACTTCGCGTCCGCGCGGCCGATTGCGCCGACTTGCGCGGCGACCTTGTGTTCATCGACGCGATTGGCGCCGCTCGCGACCACCAGCACCGGCGCGTCGTCTTCACGGCGGCGAAACAGAATCGACTTGGCGATCTGCGCGACCGAGCAGCCGAGCCCGGCGGCGGCCTCGGCGGAAGTCTTGCCGGTTTCCGGCAGCATCACGACGTGGCCGGCATGCCCGCGTTCGCGCAACAGGAGCGCGACGCGGCGCGCCGAGTCGGGCAGCGCGGTGAGATCGTCGGATTCGAGGGAAGCGTGGTCTGTCATCGATTCAGATCCTGATGGAATGGCGTGAATGTTGAGCGGGCTCGCGGGTCTTGCGTTAGACGCAGTTGGCCGCTTCGCTGCGCGCCTTGGCGAGCAGCGCCTTGCCCGCGCGCGAAACATTGGGCCGGCCGATCGAGGTCGAGATGAAATCGCCGATCGCCACCACTTGCGCGAGATCGACGCCCGTTTCGATGCCAAGGCCGTTCATCAGATACAGCACGTCTTCGGTCGCGACGTTGCCGGTCGCGCCCTTCGCATACGGACAGCCGCCGAGCCCGGCCACCGACGCGTGATAGATCTCGATGCCTTCCTGCAGCGCCGCGTAGATGTTCGCGAGTGCTTGGCCGTAGGTGTCGTGGAAGTGGCCCGACAGGCGTTCGCGCGGAAACACCTTGGTGAGCGCCTCATACACTTCACGCGTGCGCTTTGGCGTGCCGACGCCGATCGTGTCGGCGATATCGATCTCGTCGCAGCCGAGCGCCGCGAAACGTTCGACCACATCCACCACCGACGCCACCGGCACCTCGCCCTGGTACGGGCAGCCCAGCGCGCACGACACGCTGCCGCGAATCCGCAGGCCGTGTTGCTTGGCCGCCTGCGCGACGGGCACGAACCGGTCGATGCTCTCCGCGATGCTGCAGTTGATGTTCTTCTGCGAAAACGCTTCGCTGGCGGCGCCGAAAATCACGATCTCGTCGGCACGCGCTGCGAGCGCGCCTTCGAAGCCGCGCAGGTTCGGCGTCAGCACCGAATAAATCGTACCCGGACGGCGCTCGACACCGGCCATCACGTCGGCGCCGTCGGCCATTTGCGGCACCCATTTCGGCGACACGAACGAGGCCGCCTCGACGTTGCGGAATCCCGCCGCCGACAGGCGGTTGATCAGCTCGATCTTGGTGGCGGTCGGAACGAATTCTTTTTCATTCTGCAGTCCGTCACGCGGACCGACTTCGACAATTTTCACCTGCTGGGGCAAGGCCATGATGTGTCTCCAACAATGTTGTTCAATACCCGCGTTCGCGGCCCACTACGCCGCTAACGGTCTCGCCGCGCGCGAGCGCGCTGATTTTCTGTGCGACCTGTACCACGCTTTCTTCGCGCAACGTCAGCGCCGAGATGTGCGGCGTGATCGTGATGCGAGGTTCACGCCAGAACGGATGGTCCTGCGGTAGTGGTTCTTCGCGGAACACGTCGAGCGTGGCGGCGGTGAGCTGACCGCTTGCGAGCGCGTCGAGCAGATCCGCTTCAACCAGATGCCCGCCGCGTGCGACGTTGATCAGGTAGGCGCCACGTGCGAGCTTCGCGAAGGTGCGCGCGTTCAGCACGTCGACCGTGTCCGGCGTATGCGGCAGCAGATTCACCAGCACTTTCACGCCGTCGAGAAACGCGTCGAACTGCGCCTCGCCGGCGAAGGTCGTGATGCCGTCGATCTGCCGCGCGCTGCGGCTGTAGCCCCGCACGGGCACACCGAGCGCCGCGACTGTCTGTGCGACATGCGCGCCGAGCACGCCGAGTCCCAGCACGCCCACCGTGAATGTCTCACGCGGATGCGGCTCGAGCACTTCCCAGCGACGCTCGTTCTGCAGCGTTTGATACTCGTCGAAGCGGCGCAGGTAGCGCAGCACCGCGTGCGCCACGTACTCGGCCATTTGCGGCGCCATGCCGGTGTCTTCGAGGCGGATCAAGGGCGTGTTGCGCGGCAATGTGCCGGGTTGCGCGTGTTCGAGCGCGAGAATTGCGTCGACGCCCGCGCCGAGATTGAAAATCGCGCGCAGATCGTCGCGGCCGGCCAGCATCTCACGCGGCGGACGCCACACGACCGCGAAGTCGGCGGGCGCCGTGTCGCCCGGCCGCCATTCACGCAACTCGGCCTCCGGGAGCGCGCGAGCAAAGTCGTGCAGCCATGCGGTGGCGTCGGAGTGCGGCATGTAAAAGAGGATTTTCATACGGTCTGCGTGGCGCCTGCGAGACTGGGGCGAGTAACAAGGAAAACCCGGGCGAAGCCCCTGCATGACGGCCGCGACGGCTGCGGCGCGGCGGACGACGCTTGCGGCATGAGGCCTCCTCCTTTTATGGATAGGCTTCATTCTACTTTTTCGACGCGCATCGCGCGCGTTTGCGCACAGGCGTGCGATTTCGTGAGGTTTCGGCTCGCGCGTGCGGGCTGCGGCGGCGGCGTGCTCGTCCCCGTATTTGCCCCCGCGCTTGCCCCGTATTTGCCCCCCGCATTTGTTCCATAACCAAAGCACAAAATCTTGGTTCGCCCGCACGGCGCCCGGCGTGACAATCAGTACCCGGATTCCCGCAGCGAGGGGCAGACATGCTTTCATGCACCAAATCGACATGGCCGCCGCGGCTCGTCACCGTGCCCGGCCTGCACGGCAGCGAAGGCGCGCACTGGCAGACATGGCTGGAGCGGCAGTTCGCGCGCTCGCTGCGCGTCGAGCAGACCGACTGGGACGCGCCGGACCTCGCGCTATGGGCGAAGTCGCTGCGCGATCTGCTCGCGCACGAGCGTGGGCCGTTCGTGCTGGCGGCGCATAGCTTCGGCTGCCTCGCGACCGCGTATGCCTTGCAGCAGGCCTCGTACGCAAGCGACGTGGTCGGGGTGCTGTTCGTTGCGCCCGCCAGTCCGCAGAAGTTCGCGTTCGCGGGACCGTTCGACGCCCGTCGTGTCGGCGTGCCGTCGATCCTGATCGGCAGCGAAACCGATCCGTGGATGCCGCTCGCCGGTTCGCGCGAACTCGCCCAGCGCTTCGGCAGCGCGTTCGTCAATCTCGGCGACGCGGGGCATATCAACACCGCAGCCGGCTTCGGTCCGTGGCCGCGCGCGAAGTATTTCGTGGACACGCTCGTGCATTGCGCGGCGCCGCTGCGCTTTCGTGAGGAGTCGTTCGAGGCGGCGCAGCACGCGTTGGTGTGAGGGGGGGCGGCGTTCGCTCGCCCAAGCGGATTTTTTATATCGATAGACGGGGACAGGGTGACAGGCAATACGGGGATATCGCGCTGGCTGGCGGCCGGCACGACGGCGGTGGCGCTCGCGCTCGCGGGCATGTCGGCGGCGCACGCGGATGCGTCGCTGCTCAACGTGTCATACGACGTGACGCGCGAGTTGTACAAGGACATCAATGCCGGCTTCACCACGGCGTACCGGCAGAAGAGCGGCGAGACCGTGTCGATCCATCAGTCGCATGGGGCATCGAGCGCGCAGGCGCTGTCGGTGTTGCAGGGCCTGCAGGCCGACGTGGTGACGATGAATCAGCCCAATGACATCGACCTGCTCGCTGAGAAAGGTCACCTGATACCGGCCAACTGGCGTGCGCGTCTGCCGGACGACAGCGCGCCATACACCACGACGATGGTGTTCCTCGTGCGCAAGGGCAATCCGAAGCACATCAAGGACTGGGACGATCTGGCCAAACCCGGCGTGCAAGTGGTCATCGCCAATCCGAAGACTTCGGGCAACGGGCGCTATGCGTATCTGGCCGCATGGGGCTATCGCAAGCAACGCGGCGGCACCGACGCGCAGGCGCTCGACTTCGAAAAGGCCATTTTCAGGAACGTGCCTGTGCTCGACACGGGCGGCCGCGGCGCGACGACGACGTTCACGCAACGCGGCATCGGCGACGTGCTGGTGACGTTTGAAAACGAAGTGTCGCTGATTGGCAGCGGCGTCGGCCAGGACAATTTCGAGGCGGTGTATCCGTCGGTGAGCTTGCTGGCGGCACCGCCGGTGTCGATCGTCGACAAGGTGGTCGACCAGCGTGGCACGCGCAAGGAAGCGCAGGCGTATCTGGACTATCTGTGGTCGCCGGCTGCGCAGGACATCATTGCGCAGCATCATCTGCGTCCACGTGACAAGAACGTGCTCGCGAAGCATGCGGCGGAATTCAAGCCGATCAGGACGTTCACCGTGGAGGAGATATTCGGTAGCTGGCAGAGCGCGCAGCAAACGCATTTTTCCGATGGCGGGACGTTCGATCAGATCATCGTCGACAGGAAATAAAGAACGCTGCCTGAAACGGAAAAGGGCGCCTCGCGATGAACGAGGCGCCCTTTGTCATTGCGCGCTGCCCGGCACGCGCGCTACCTCAGGACAGCTCAGTTCGGCGCGGCGTGCTTATCGCAGCCATGCTCGCAACCGCTTTGATCGAGCGGCATCTGCTGTGCGGCTTCGGCGCGAATGCCGAGGCGCTCCAGCAGCTTGCGGTCCGCTTCCGCTTGCGGGTTGCTCGTGGTCAGCAACTGATCGCCGTAGAAAATCGAATTCGCGCCGGCGAGGAAGCACATGGCCTGCAACGCTTCGTTCATCTGCTCGCGGCCGGCCGACAGACGCACCATCGCGCGAGGCATGGTGATGCGCGCAACCGCGATGGTGCGCACGAATTCGAACGGATCGATTGCTTCGGTGCCGGTCAGCGGCGTGCCTTCCACCTGCACCAGATTATTGATGGGCACCGATTCCGGATACGGGTCCATGTTCGCCAGTTGCGCGATCAGACCGGCGCGTTCGCGGCGCGATTCACCCAGACCGACGATGCCGCCGCAGCAGACGTTGATGCCCGCGTCGCGCACGCGTTCGAGCGTGTCGAGCCGGTCCTGATACGTGCGCGTCGAGATGATCTGGCCGTAGAACTCCGGCGACGTGTCGAGGTTGTGGTTGTAGTAGTCGAGGCCCGCTTCACGCAGACCTTGCGCCTGATGCGATTCGAGCATGCCGAGCGTCACGCAGGTTTCGAGGCCCATTGCCTTCACGCCGCGAATCATGTCCTTGATCGGCTCGAGGTGGCGGTCTTTCGGATTGCGCCACGCGGCGCCCATGCAGAAACGCGTCGCGCCGTTGTCCTTGGCAACCTTCGCGGCGGCGAGCACTTCGTCGACCGGCATCAGCTTGTCGGCTTGCAAGCCGGTGTCGTGATGCACCGATTGCGGACAGTACGCGCAATCTTCTTCGCAACCGCCGGTCTTGATCGACAGCAGCGTCGACAATTGCACGGTGTTGGCGTCGAAATGCTCGCGGTGGGTTTGTTGCGCGCGGAACATCAGGTCGTTGAACGGCAGTTCGTACAGCGCGACGATGTCGGCGACGCGCCAGCGCGCGACCTGCTTCGTGCCTGCCGCGGCGTTGCTGTTTGCGGCGGCCGTATCGTCGGATGCCGGGGTGATGTTCAGGTGCGTCATGTCGTCAATCCTCTTGGATGCATGTAATGGTGAATCAGCGCTGCGCATGGCGCAGCGTCTGCAAAAGCCGGTTGATGTCGAGCTGATCCGCCGCGAGTTCGGGCGCGGCCGGACTCAGATGCGGCACGATGCCGAGCAAGGGCGCGTCGTACTCGCGCGCGAGATGCTCGCGGATCGACGCGATGTTTTCGTCGGGGAACGTCATGTCCGGATCGACGCGATTGGCGACCCAGCCCGCCAGCGTGAGCCCGCGCGCGGCGATGGCTTCGGCGGTGAGCAGCGCATGGCTGATGCAGCCGAGCCGCATGCCGACCACCAGCACGACCGGCAGCTTCAGCGCGACCGCGAGATTGGCCGTGTCCTGCGTCGCCGTCAACGGCACACGAAAGCCCCCCACGCCCTCCACGACGACGATCTCCGCGCGCTTCACAGCCTGCGCATGGCAGTCGATGATGTGCTCGAGATCGAAGGTGACGTTTTCGAGCGCAGCGGCGATGTGTGGCGCCGCCGGCTCTTTCAGCAGATACGGCGTGCGCATCTCGGGCGGCAGCAAAACGTTCGACGCGGCGTCGAGTTGATCCGCGTCTTCGTTATGCAGCACACCGTTCAGTTCGAACGCGCCGGCGGCGATCGGCTTCATCGCGGCGGCTTGCAGGCCCTCGCGCACGAAACCGCGCAACAGCGCCGACGAGACGAACGTCTTGCCGATCTCCGTATCGGTGCCGGTGACGAACACGGACAACGCATTTTGACGCGGGGCGCTCATGCCGCTTTCGCTCCGAGCTGTTGCAAGCCTGCTTCGAGCCGGTCCAGATCAGCTTGCGAGTGCGCCGCCGACAGCGAAATGCGCAAACGCGACGTGCCGACAGGCACGGTCGGCGGACGAATCGCCGGCACCCACAGGCCCGCGCGATCGAGCGTGGCTGCGATGTCGAGCGTCGCTTCGTTCGAGCCGATGATGAGCGGCTGCACGGCGGTGTGCGAATCGACCGGCGTCCACGGCGTGGCCTTCAGCATCGCGCGAGTGCGTTCGATCAATTGCTGAAGATGAGCGCGCCGTGCGTCGCCTTCTTCGCCGCCGATGATGCGCAAGCTGGCCGACACCGCATGCGCCGCGGCAGGCACGGACGCCGTGGTGAAGATATAAGGACGCGCGCGTTGCACGAGCCATTCGATCACGGTCTCATGTGCCACGACGAACGCGCCGGACACGCCCGCCGCCTTGCCGAGCGTGCCGATCGAAATGAGATTTGGCGAACGCAATGCGGCCTGCGCGACGGCGCCGCGTCCTTGTGGGCCGAGCACGCCGAAACCGTGCGCGTCGTCGACGATCAGCCACGCGCCGTGTTGTTCCGCGAGTTCGAGCAGGCGCGAGAGCGGCGCGGTATCGCCGTCCATGCTGAAGACGGTATCGGAGACGATCACCTTGACGTCGGCTTCCGAGGCTTCGAGCATGGCGCTCAGCGCCTGCATATCGCAGTGCGGGTAGATCTGCACGTCGGCGCGTGACAAACGCGCGCCGTCGATCAGCGACGCGTGATTCAGCGCGTCGGAGAAGAGCGTGGTGCCGCGGCCCGCGAGCGCGGTGAGCGTGGCGAGATTCGCCATGTAGCCGGTGCTGAAGTAGAGCGCGCGCGGCGTGTCCACGAATCCGCCGGCGAATGCCGCGAGGTCGTCTTCGAGCTGGGCATGGGCGCGCGAGTGGCCGCCGAGCAGATGCGAGCCGCCGCTGCCCGCGCCGTAGCGCTGCGCGCCTTCGGCAATGGCCGCGATAAGTTGCGGATGCGCGGCAAGGCCGAGATAGTCGTTACTGGCGAAGCCGATGATCGCGCGGCCGTCGACCGTCATGTGCGCGGCGCACGGCGTTTCGGCGGTGCGGCGTCGGCGGCGCAGGCCGCGCGCGTCGATGTCCTTCAGCCCTTCGGCGAGTGTGTCGAGCAGATGCATTAGTGGGTCTCCGCGAGGGTGGCTTCGAAAGTCTCACGGGTGCGCGAGGCGAGCAGCGCGAGTTCTTCGTCGTCGAGAATGTAAGGGGGCATCAGATACACCGTGGTCGAAATCGGGCGCAGCAGCAGTTCGCGCTGCAAGGCGTTCTCGAAGAAGCGGCGCGAGAACGTTTTGGCCTGCTGAGCATCGTCGATCACTGCATCGAACGCGAAAATCGTGCCGCACTGGCGCAGATTGCGCACTTGCGGATGAGCGGCGAGCGGCGCGAGCGCCGCCTTCAGCTTCGCGGACTTTTGCGCGTTGACGGCCAGCACGTTGTCGCTCGCGAACAGATCGAGCGTGGCGAGCGCGGCACGGCAGGCGAGCGGATTGCCGGTGTAGGAGTGCGAGTGCAGGAAGCCGCGTGCGGTGTCGTCGTGATAGAAGGCCGCGAAGATCTCGTCACGCGACAGCACGATCGAGAGTGGCAGATAGCCGCCGCTAATGCCCTTCGACAGGCACAGGAAGTCCGGCCAGATACCGGCTTGCTCGCAGGCGAAGAAGGTGCCGGTGCGGCCGCAGCCTACGGCGATTTCGTCGGCGATCAGATGCACGCCGTACTGATCGCACAGTGCGCGCAATCCGGCGATATACGACGCGTCGTGCATGGCCATGCCGGCCGCGCACTGCACGAGCGGCTCGACGATCAGCGCGGCGATTTTCGCGGCGCGTGCTTCGAATAGGGAACGAACGTGATCGAGCGCGCGGCGCGCGACTTCGGCGGCGGTTTCGCCTGGCTGCGCGAGGCGTGCATCGGGCGATGCCACGACATGCGCGTGACGGATCAGCGGATCGTAGGCGTCCTTGAAGAGTGCGACGTCCGTGACGCCGAGCGCGCCGATGGTTTCGCCGTGGTAGCTGTTGGCTATGCAGACGAATTCCTGCTTGTCGGCGAAACCCTGGTTGCGCCACGAGTGAAAGCTCATCTTCAGCGCGATTTCGACGGCGGACGCGCCGTCCGACGCGAAGAACGCGTGGCCGAGCGTGTTGTGGGTGAGCGCGCTGAGGCGCTCCGCCAGTTCGATGGCCGGTTCGTGCGTGCAGCCGGCGAGCATGGCGTGTTCGAGCGTGTCGAGCTGATCTTTCAGTGCTGCGTTGATGCGCGGGTTGGCGTGGCCGAACAGGTTGACCCACCAGGAACTGATCGCATCCAGATAACGATGGTTGGCGCGGTCGTAGAGCCACGCGCCCTGGCCACGCGCGACGGGCACGAGCGGCAGGCGTTCGTGGTGTTTCATCTGGGTGCAGGGGTGCCAGACGGCCCGCAGGCTGCGGGAGACCCAGTCCTCAGGGACGGCTGAATTTTCCAAACGGTACTCCAGGGGTGCTTTTTGCCGCTGCGCGGCGTGGCTGTTTTAGAGCCTTTACGGTTGTGCGGTATAGGCTCTTTTTTTGCGCTGCGCGGGGCTTTGGAAGGCTTGAAGGGTCGAGATTAGCGGTTTATTTCTTGGTCTGCACCATGTGCGGATGTGGGTTTTTTGCCTGCGGCGTTGGGGTTCGCGGCTGTTCGATGCAGGTGGTTTCTGTTTCTGTAGGAAAGTCGATGATCGGGGGAGATGACGACGTCAAAGTAATTGGGTTTTACTGGCGGGGATATTGGGCTTTTTGCCTGCTCGGCGGGTTTGGCTGTGTTCCGTTGGTGTTGTGTTGGCCTTTCCTTGAATTCGTCGGTTATGTTCCGTCTGCTCATCTCTCACCTCGATTGGAGAATTATCCCCTTTCGAGGTGTCCAGAGTCATTGGACCACTACAACCTACTTTCTTTGCCGCGGCAAAGAAAGTAGGCAAAGAAAGCCGCGGCGGATTCAACCGGTCAACGCAACACCCAGCGTTTCTGCCAGTTTTTCAGCAGGGTTCATGAATTGCAGGGTCTGACGCGGCCTGCCATTCAGG
>DASVNP010000434.1:0-7618 GCA_036383775.1 Paraburkholderia sp.
TCATGGAAGGCAAGGCCGTCCTGTTCAAGAAGTTCGCCGGCATCGACGTGTTCGATATCGAGCTGAACGAGTCCGATCCGCACAAGCTGGTCGAGGTGATCGCTGCGTTGGAGCCGACTTTCGGCGGTATCAACCTTGAAGACATCAAGGCGCCGGACTGCTTCATCGTCGAGCGCGAATGCCGCAAGCGCATGAAGATTCCGGTTTTCCACGATGACCAGCACGGCACCGCCATCGTCGTCGCGGCAGCCATTACCAATGGCTTGAAGGTCGTCGGCAAGGACATCAAGAAGGTCAAGCTGGTGTCGTCCGGCGCGGGCGCGGCGGCCCTGGCCTGTCTGGATCTGCTGGTCGATATCGGCCTGCCGCTCGAAAACATTACCGTCACCGACCTGGCCGGCGTGGTCTACAAGGGCCGCGTCGAACTGATGGACCCGGACAAGGAACGCTTTGCACGCGAAACCGACGCTCGCACGCTCGCTGAGGCGATCGGCGGCGCGGATATTTTCCTTGGCCTCTCGGCCGGCGGCGTGCTGAAGCAGGACATGGTCAAGCAGATGGCCGACAAGCCGCTGATTCTGGCGCTGGCCAACCCGACCCCGGAAATCCTGCCGGAACTGGCGCTCGAAGTGCGTCCGGACGCGGTGCTCTGCACGGGCCGCACGGACTACCCGAACCAGGTGAACAACGTGCTGGTGTTCCCGTTCCTGTTCCGCGGCGCGCTGGATGCGGGCGCGACGACGGTGACGCGTGAAATGGAAATCGCGGCGGTCAACGCGATCGCCGAGCTGGCGCGCCAGGAGCAGAGCGATATCGTCGCGACTGCGTACGGCATCCAGGATCTTTCGTTTGGTCCGGAATACCTGATTCCGAAGCCGTTCGACCCGCGCCTGATCGTCAAGGTCGCGCCGGCGGTGGCGAAGGCCGCGATGGATTCGGGCGTCGCCGAGCGTCCGATCGAAGACATGGAAGCGTACGAACAGCATCTGCAGCAGTTCGTGTATCACAGCGGCACGACCATGAAGCCGATTTTCCAGCTGGCGCGTGGCGTCGAGCCGGAGAAGAAGCGCATTGTGTTCGCCGAAGGCGAAGAAGAGCGCGTGCTGCGCGCCATGCAGATCATCGTCGACGAAAAGCTCGCGAAGCCGATCCTGATCGGCCGTCCGGCAGTGATCGAGCAACGCATCGCGCGTTATGGCCTGCGTCTGATCGCGGGTCAGGACTACTCGGTCGTGAACACCGACCACGACGAGCGTTACCGCGATTTCTGGCAGGAATATCACAAGATGATGTCCCGCAAGGGCATCACCGAGCAGATGGCGAAGCTCGAAATGCGCCGCCGCACCACGCTGATCGGCGCGATGATGGTGGAGAAGGGCGAGGCGGACGGCATGATCTGCGGCACGGTGTCCACCACGCATCGCCACCTGCACTTCATCGATCAGGTGATCGGCAAGAAGCAGGGCGCGAAGGTCTATGCGGCAATGAATGCGCTGGTTTTGCCGAACCGCCAGATCTTCCTGGTCGACACGCACGTGAACGTCGATCCGACGCCGGAGCAACTGGCTGAGATCACGATCATGGCCGCCGAGGAAGTGCGCCGCTTCGGTATCGAACCGAAGATCGCGCTGGTGTCGCACTCGAACTTCGGTTCGAGCAACGCGCCGACCGCACAGAAAATGCGTGACACGCTGGCGATCCTGCGCGAGCGCGCCCCCGACCTGCAAGTGGACGGCGAAATGCACGGCGACCTTGCGCTCGACGCGAATCTGCGCCGTGAAGTGCTGCCTGACTCGACGCTAGAAGGCGATGCGAACTTGCTGGTGCTGCCGAACATCGACGCAGCCAACATTTCGTACAACCTGCTGAAGACCGCCGCGGGCAACAACATCGCGATTGGTCCGATGCTGCTCGGCGCAGCCAAGCCGGTGCACGTGCTGACGGCTTCGGCCACGGTTCGCCGCATCGTCAACATGACGGCGCTGCTGGTTGCCGACGTGATCGCGACCCGCTGATCCTTGATCCGGGGCTGAAGCGTGGCGCCGTGACTAACGCGCCATGCAAAAAAAAGGCGTGCCCGCAATGGGCACGCCTGCGGGTGAACAGGGGATAGCCACCCTAAAAAGGCCGAATGGCACCATTCCGCCTTCAAGAGACCGCGGAAACCGCAAGGCTTTCATTAGAGGAATGGGCTGCGCAATGGGCGCCCCGTGGGCTTGGGCCCGCCTCAATTTGCTTCGTCAGGTTAATTTTATCCTGCACAAGCTAAATATTCTGTCAAAAGTCGTCAAAGCCCGTTCCGTGGCTCTTTCCCGCGTGTTTGGAAGCTTTTGCCTGTCCGGCGAACGTTGATTCTGTGGGGTTTTAGCGATACCCTTACGACTTTCGTGCGACACGCGTCGCATCGACTGGACGGCGAAAGCCGTCCCATATGCGTGGCACCTTGATGCCACCCTTGTGAAGTAAGCGAAACTTAGTGCCGTTGGCTAGGAATCGCTGCCGTATGTGTCGATCGGCGTTCGCGTCGATTGATTCGATTGCATTGACCTGATTACCGTCAGGTTCCGCCCAGTTAGCGGCTTCAACCCCGCTAACCAAGCGGATTGGAGTATGTAATAAACGCACCCTTAATTGGGCGCGGTTCGGCGACAGTCGAGCGCAAAGCTCGGCGTGTCATTGTTCAACTTCGTGACGTAAAGGAACGAGGTAGCGAACCTGCTATGCGACTAGCAGTAGCCTAGGAAGACATGCGTCACTGGTAACGGTGGGGTGTGAAGCTCTTCTGACAATGAAGCCCCCGGACGTTTCGGGTAGGCGAGCACCGCGAGGTGTCCGTCTAGTAATCCTCAGCAGCAGGGGATTCGGAGCTAGGCTTGCTGATATGGTCAACATATGTGAATCACTGATAAACCTCGTGATAAGGACAGTGCCAACTGCTGCTGGGCACTAACCAAAACGGTATGCGGTCGGATAACCCGTTGAAAGTTCGGGTTACGTCGTCAATAGACCGCCGGGGGATAGGTGGGACCTACGTCAGTCGTGTGACATGCCGGGAACGTGGTAAGCCTGTATGGTTGCCAGCGCAGTTGGGCTGGCAGGCGAACCGCAAGGGACGCTGTTGATTGTGCAGGTATGGGAGGACGGAAAAAGCGAAAGCCGGGCTGTAATGGTCCGGATAGGGGTTGGGACATCACCCCACGCGATAAGCGGGCAGACTTCCGTCTGGTCTACCGTCGCAAGACGGCTGACTACCCTCTGTAACTTGGTCAGATGCAGGTGCATGCGCCTGCATTGAGTTTTGTTGTTCCCCAGCGGGTGTGTCTACCCCGCTGGGGGAGATGCGCCTTCTGTCTGGGGACTTTTCCAGGTAGGAGAGCAGCATGAAAGTATCTGGTCGGAAGACTGGATCTGCGCTTTCCCACGCGCCGGACAACTGGCACGCCATCGATTGGCGCCGAGTAGAACGGAACGTGAGAGGGATGCAGATTCGAATTGCGAAGGCGACGCGGGAAGGCAATTGGCGCAGGGTGAAAGCCTTGCAACGGATGCTGACCCGCACGTTGTCCGCAAAGTTGTATGCGGTACGACGTGTTACGCAGAACCAGGGTGCGCGAACGGCGGGAGTCGATCGTGAGCTATGGGACTCGCCTGAAAGCCGATGGGCAGCTGTCGGCAGGTTGAAGCGGCGTGGATACAGACCCCTGCCATTACGGAGGGTTTTTATCCCCAAGGCCAATGGACAGGAACGCCCTCTGGGTATCCCAACCATGCGGGACAGGGCAATGCAGGCTCTGTATCTGCTGGCATTGGAGCCGGTGTCGGAATCGACGAGTGATCCGAACTCTTACGGGTTCAGACGTAATCGCTCGACGGCCGACGCGAAGAGTCAGATATTTGTTTGCACGTCCAAGAAGGCTTCGGCCCAATGGATACTGGAAGCCGATATCAAGGGCTGCTTTGACCACATCAACCACGATTGGCTGGAGAAACATGTCCCTATGGACGTGGAGATCCTCCGGAAGTGGTTGAAGGCTGGCCTGATTTACAAAGGGCAGCTACAGGCGACTGAGGCCGGTACGCCACAGGGAGGGATTATCTCCCCGACGCTGGCTAACGTGACGCTGAACGGGCTTGAACATGAACTACTGAAGCACCTTCGTGCTCAGTACGGAGTGGTTAAAGCCTCGAAGCTGAAAGTGAATGTGGTGCGGTACGCGGACGACTTCGTGATCACTGGCAACTCGAAGGAGTTGCTAGAACACGAAGTGAAACCTTGGGTTGAATCATTCCTTGATGTTCGAGGATTGCGGCTATCGGAGGAGAAAACGCGGGTCAGTCACATTGATGACGGCTTCGACTTCCTAGGGTGGAATTTCCGGAAATACTCGGGAAAGCTGCTCATCAAGCCGAGCAAGAAGAACGTGAAGACGTTCTATCGCAAGGTGGCGGAAACGATCAGCGGCAACAAGGAGGCAACGCAGGAAGGTCTCATCCTGCTGCTGAATCCGATGTTGCGAGGCTGGGCGCAGTATCACAGCCCCGTCGTGGCAAAGCAGGCGTACAGCCGCATGGAGCATTTAGTTTTCAAGAAGCTCTGGCGGTGGTGCAGGCGTCGGCATCCACAGAAGAATGCGAGTTGGGTGAGGAAGAAGTATTTTCACACCGTCGGCAAACGGACGTGGGTATTCGGTGCGTCGATAGCGGAAGACGATGGCAGTACTTGGTTGCTGGAGTTGTTCCGGCCGAGCAGCACGCCGATCCGGCGAACCAAGAAAGTGACGGGTGAATACAATCCCTTCGATGTCAGATGGGAGCAATACGGCGAGTCCCTGCGTCAGGAGCGGATGTGGCTTTCCAAGCGCTACCGCAAACAATGGGTCTCGTTGTACATGTCGCAGAACGGACTATGTGCGCACTGCGGACAAGGCTTGACGGAAGAAACCGGTTGGCACGATCATCATTTGACATATCGAATGTTGGGCGGGTCAGACGCTATTTCCAATCGAGTGTTGCTTCACCCGGACTGCCACCGTCAAGTGCATGCTGGTAAGCTTGTGGTGACTAAGCCGGTTCTGTTATAAGCGGAACTTTGCATGTAGGCTTGAGCTGTATGCGGGGAAACTCGCACGTACAGTTCTTAGGGGGCCCCTGATCCGAAAGGAGAGGGGGCTACCCTACATGGTCGTCAAACTCGTGATCTAACAGCGGGGAACCTTGATTCATGGCACGCAAGTGGCTGCGCATTAAAGGCGTGCTGATCGGTGCTTTGACGCTCTGCGCTTTATCCGGCTCCGTGCCTGGCGCGTTTGCGCGCGACTACACGGCATCTGCCGATACACAAGCTCAGGTGCAGGGCACTATCGCGGCGGCACAGTTGCCGCGCGAAGCGGTCAATACATTGAACTTGATTGCCGCGGGCGGGCCTTACCCGTATGAGAAGGACGGCATCGTATTCGGCAATCGCGAACGGTTGCTACCGCCGCATCGGCGCGGCTTTTACCACGAATACACCGTTCCCACGCCTCGTTCCAGAAACCGCGGGGCGCGTCGCATCGTCTGCGGAGGTCCGCTACAGCGGACCGACAACTGCTATTACTCGGACGACCATTACACCAGTTTTAATCGTATTGTTGAATGACATCGGGATGAACGGCATGAGCGACAACGTCTACGCGCACGACTCCGGAGTCGCGACGGATCTTTTCGCGGCCGGCGACGGCAATTTGTTCCAGCGCGTCATGCGAATGCGCGCCGGCGACCAGGGTCGGGATAACCAGAGCGAAGCCAGCACTGTGCTTTCATCGAACGAGGAGCCCATGAGTCTTTTCAAGACCGTACGACCGAACATCGTACAGTCGATCCGCGCCTTTCGCGTGCAGGATCTCGCTGACGAGGCCAACCAGCTCGGCCAGCACTTTCTGTATGCATACTGCGCGAACGCACAGTCCAAACAGGAAGTGCTGGAGACCATTGCTACGTCGTTCCTGTTTCCGAAGCATTTCGGCAAGAATTACGATGCGCTGTACGATTGCCTGACCGATCTGGTCCACAAGGCTGGCACGCAGCCCGGGTTCGTGATCGTGCTGGAGCAACTGCCGGTCGCGCAAAAGTTCGACAAGGAAGGGCGCGAGACGCTACTGGACGTGTTCCGCGAAGCGTCCGAGTTCTGGGCCGAGCGCAAGGTTGCGTTCCGCGTGTTTTATTCGTTTGCGTAAGGTAGGCCCGAGCATCGGGCTTGAATGGGGTGCCTGAGCATCGCCTACCGTTGCAAAAGAAAGAAAAAGGCCCGCCAATTGGCGGGCCTTTGCTTTTGTTTTTGCTATTGGCTTACCAGGCGCCCCAGCGGGCTGCCAATGCCGAAAGAACAGCGATGCCCGCGGTTTCCGTACGCAACACACGCGGACCAAGGCCGACGGCAGTAAATCCATGATCGGTCGCAGCGGCTTCTTCCGCTGCCGAAAAACCGCCTTCCGGCCCGACGAGCACGGTCACGCGCCCAAACGGCGGATTAACCGGTAGCGCCGAAAAACTGATGCTGGCGCGCGGCGACAGCAGAATGCGCATTTCGCCTTCTTCAGGCGTGCGAGGCAGCGCGCCGAGCCACGTGGCGATTTCACGCACCGGCATCACCTCGGGCAGGCGATTGCGCCCGCATTGTTCGCACGACGCGCGCACGATGCCTTGCCAATGCACATGCCGCCGCTGCGCGCGCTCGCCGGAAAGACGCACGACGCTGCGCGTGGTGGTCAGCGGCACGAAACACGATGCCCCGAGCTCGACCGCCTTCTCTATGAGCCAGTCCATCTTGTCGCCGCCGGCGATGCCCTGCGCGAGCGTGAGGTGATACGGCGCTTCCACTTCGATATTGCGTAATTCGTGAATTCTGACCTTGGCCGAGCGGCGTTCGACCTCGACGAGTTCGGCGCTGTATTCGCCGCCTTCACCATTGAAAAGCACGATTGAATCGCCTGGCTGCAAACGCAGCACGAGGATGTGGCGCGTGACGTCATCGGGCAACTGCATGATGTCGTCGGGCTTGAGGGGCGTACCGACGAAGAAGCGAGGCATCAGAAAAATACTCATTAGTTCAGGAAAGGTGGCGAGCGAGCGCCCAACGGTAGCCGTCCAGATCTTCGACCTGGGCAAACCGGTCGCCCCAGAATTGATCCTGTGGCTCGCTCAGCGATTTTGCGCCGGCGGCCAGCGCCCGCGTGTAAACCGCGTCGACATCGTCGACATAGACATAGAACGATTGCGGCGCAATCGCGCCCGCGCTTTTCGGTGTTTTCGCCGCCGAGCCGAACGCGCCTTCCGGCGCGAACATCACGATCAGCTGGCCCTGATAGGTCATCTCGACATGCATGACGACGCCGTCGTCCTGGACGCTGTCACGTACCTCAAAGCCGAATGCGGCTTCGAAGAACGCTGTGGCGGCACGTGCGTCGCGCACCGTCAGATAGGGGGTCAACCAGGGCACACCGGCTGGGCGGGAGGCGGTCATGGGGTTCTCCAGCTCTAGGGTTATGGGCGCATGCCGGGCCGCCGGCAACGGGTTGCGTATCGGCAAAGAGATAGCGCAATCCGGCGAAGCCGTGCATTTTGCCCGTGCGTCAGTGTG
>DASVNP010000435.1:0-17802 GCA_036383775.1 Paraburkholderia sp.
AGGATTTTGCCGATCAGGACGCGTTCCTCTATCTGGAAGACTTCCTCGCGCCCGAAGTCACGGCGCAGCTCGCCCACAGCGCGCGAGCGCTTCTCGACGAGGTGAACCGCAACTATCTGCCGGGCCACAAGCAGGGCGGGAGCGTGAGCCGTCACACGATCGACCGCCGCGCGCCGTTCATCGCCGAGCTGTACCGCTCGAAGGAGCTGATTGGCTGGCTCGAGCAGCTCAGCGGCGACAAGCTGCAAGTGTCGCCCGCGGACGATCCGCATGCGTATGCGCTGTACTACTACACGCGGCCGGGCGACCACATCGGCTGGCACTACGATACTTCGTACTATGACGGCCGCCGTTATACGCTGCTGCTCGGCGTGATCGACGAATCGTCGTGCCGGCTCGACTACGAACTGCACACGCGCAATCCCGATGTGCCGGACCTGCCGGGCTCGGTGCAGATTCCGCCGGGCGGCCTAGTGTTTTTCGACGGCGACAAGCTGCGTCATCGCATCACGCCGGCCGGCGCGAACGAAATGCGCGTGTCGCTCACGTTCGAATACGTCACCGATCCCAACATGCGGCCGTGGCGCCGTTTCATTTCGAACATGAAGGACGCGATTGCGTACTTCGGTTTCCGCCAGGTGTTTCGTCAAATGAGCGGGCGTAACAAGGACCACGCGAAGGACCGCGCGTGAGCCGCGCGGCCTGGCTTCTGCTGTCGATCGGGACAGCGCTGTTTGTCGGCCTGCTCGCGTGGCAGGGCTTCGGCCCGGTTGCCTCGACGCTGCTTGCGGCAGGCTGGGGGCTCGCGCTCGTCACGGCGTTTCACCTCGTGCCGCTCGTCCTCGACGCCGCTGCGATCGCCGTGCTGTTCCAGCACAAGCGTGACGGCATGCAGCGTCACGGCGCGCAGCATGAGCCGTCGCTGCGCGACGCGCTGTTCGCCCGCTGGATCGGCGAATCCGTGAATAGCCTGTTGCCGGCCGGCCAGATTGGCGGCCCGGTGGTCATGGTGCGGCAATTGTCCCAGCGCGGCATGCGTATGCGCGACGCGGCTGCGGCGATCACCGTCAGCACCACGGCTCAGGCGCTCGCGCAAATTGTGTTCGCGCTGGGCGGGCTCGCGCTGTTCGGCGCTTACGCCGCGCACGGCGCGCTGCACGATCTGCAAACCGCCACGCTGATCGCCACCGGCGTGCTGGGCGCGCTGATCGCCGGCTTCTACTATGCACAGCGGCGCGGGCTGTTCGGCCGGCTGCTCGGCGTGGTCTCAAAGGTGTTCGGCAAGCGCGACTGGTCTTCGCTCATGACGCGAGCCGAAGCCGTCGACCTCGCGGTGCAGGCTCTGTACCGCGAGCGCGGCCGGGTGGCGGCGAGCTTTGCGTTGAGCCTCGTGGGCTGGATCGTCGGCACCGTCGAAGTCTGGCTCGCGCTGCGCTTTCTCGGCCATCCGGTCGACTGGATCGATGCCTTGTTGCTCGAAAGCCTGGGACAAGCCATTCGTGGCGCGGCGTTCATGATTCCCGGCTCGCTCGGCGTGCAGGAGGGCGGCTATCTGCTGCTTGCGCCGCTCGCCGGTTTGCCGCCCGACGCGGCGCTGGCGTTGTCGCTCGCCAAGCGCGCGCGTGAAATCCTGCTGGCCTTGCCGGGCCTGCTGGTTTTGCACTTCAGCGAACGAAGCTGGCAACGGCGGCGCGCCACGGCGCGCGTGCCGGTTGCCGATTAATCTCCGTATTTTTTAAAGGACCGCGCATGCGCGCCATCATTCTCGCGGCAGGCCTCGGCCTGCGTCTCCAGCAACCGCCACAAGCTCAGTTCCCGAAGTGTCTGTTGCAGTTCGACGGCATGAGCCTGCTCGAACGCCATCTGCACATGCTTGAAGCCGCCGGTGTGACTGAAGTCGTGCTGGCGCTTGGCTTCCAGCCGGAATCGGTACAGGCGGAACTGGCTCGCATCAACTGGCCGCATCGCGTGGAAACCGTGCTGAACACGCGTTACGACCGGGGCAGCGTGCTGACCGTGCACACCGTGGCCGAGGCACTGACGCGCGGCGGCGACGTGTTGCTGATGGACGCCGACGTGCTCTACGACGAACGCATTCTGAGCGCGCTGGTGGCGGGCGAGTCAGTCAACCGGCTGTTGATCGACCGCGACTTCGAAGCCGGCGACGAGCCCGTCAAGCTGTGTCTGAAAGACGGCGTGCCGGTGGAGTTGCGCAAGCAGCTCGCCGTCAATCTCGCATACGACACGATTGGCGAATCGGTCGGCTTTTTCCGCTTCCGCCAGCAAACCGCGCTTCGCTTTACGCAGATCGTGGCCGGCTATGTGGAGAGCGGCCGGGCCAACATGCCGCACGAAGAAGCGGTGCGCGACCTGCTGCTGGAGCGCAGCCAGGTGTTCGATACCGCCGACGTGACCGGCGCACCGTGGATCGAAATCGACTTTCCGAACGATGTGGCGCGCGCCGGCGCCGAGATCCTGCCGCAACTGCAACCGCTCGTTACGGCGTCGCGTTAAATCTGCATTGAGCGTCTTCGCTGACTTACACTAGGCGGCCTAGCAACCCGCCGCCATACCAATGCCACTTGCCTTAGGCACTTTCATTGTTCCGTTGATCGTCGCGTGTGCGATGTTCATGGAGAATGTGGACGGCACGGTCATCGTGACGTCGCTGCCGGTCCTGGCACGCGATCTCGGCCAGGACCCCATCACCCTCAAGCTCGCCGTGACCGCGTATGTCATCGGCCTCGGCGTCTTCATTCCGATTTGCGGCTGGGTCGCCGACCGCTTCGGTTCACGCACGGTGTTTCGCACGGCCATCGGCATTTTCATGGCCGGTTCGCTGATGTGCGCGGCGTCCACCTCGCTCGGCACCTTCGTGGTTGCGCGCTTCGTGCAAGGCATTGGCGGCGCGATGATGGTGCCGGTGGGGCGCATCATCATCTTTCGCTCAGTGGCGAAGTCCGACTTCATTCGCGCGGTCAACTATCTGACGGTGCCGGCCCTGCTCGGACCGGTGATCGGACCGCCGCTCGGCGGCTTCATCACCACGTATCTGCATTGGCGCCTGATCTTCTTCGTCAACATTCCGATTGGCCTGCTGGGCATCTGGCTCACGAACAAGCACATTGCCAACGTGCGCGAGGCGCATCCCGGCAGGCTCGACTGGACCGGCTTCATATTGTCCGCGGGCGGGGCGTCGCTGTTCATGCTGGGGCTCTCGCTGGTGGGCGGCGAACTGGTCTCGAACTCGGTGTCGGTCGTCATGTGCGTGGCCGGCGTGGTGCTGCTGGCGCTGTACGTGCTGTACGCGAGCCGGGTCGAATTGCCGGTGCTCGATCTGCGCCTGTTGCGCATTCCGAGTTTTCACGCGAGCGTGGCGGGCGGGTCGCTCTTTCGCGTCGGCCTCGGGGCGGTGCCGTTTCTGCTGCCGCTGGCGTTGCAGGAAGGTCTCGGCATGACGGCGTTCAAGTCGGGGGCGATCACGTGCGCTTCGGCGTTTGGATCGATCTTCATGAAGGCGGCCGCGTCGCGCATTCTGGAGCGCTTCGGATTTCGCACCGTGCTGATGTTCAACGCGGGTTGCGCGGGCCTCGTCATCGCCACGTATGGGTTGTTCTTCCCCGGCACGCCGCATTGGCTGATCTGGTGCGTCGTGCTGTTTGGCGGCTTCTTCCCCTCGTTGCAGTTCACCTCGTTGAACACGCTGGCGTATGCCGACATTCCGAGCCGTGACGTGGGCCGCGCGACGAGCGTCGCGAGCGTGATCCAGCAGATTTCATTGGGTCTCGGCGTGACGATTGCGGGCATCGTGCTGCAAATCTCACATCGCGTTCAGGGCCATTCGACCATCGTGTTCGGCGATTTCTGGCCGGCGTTTCTGGTGGTCGGCCTGTTCTCGTTCCTGTCGATTCCCATCACCGCGCGCCTGCCGCAAGGCGCCGGAGACGAAATCGCGCGTGGCCGGCGCGGCCGCGCTTAAGCCCCTAATCCCATAGCATGCGGTGGTTTGCGCCGCGGCATGCGCGTTGCTGACAACCCTTGTCCCGGGTTTTTCGCGTGCGATCTTTGCGCCTCATTGAACGGGTGTTTTTGTGTGCTGCAACATCGACCCTACGATAACTAGCGGCTTCGCAGACAAGTAGATCGCATGCTATAAACCCAAGGCTGCTGTAATGATCAGACGAATTGGTCGTCCTGGGGGAATTGGTAATGAGGTTGTTCCGCAACGTTAAATCGTCCGTCAGCGGATTTGCGCTGGTGGCGCTCGTGTCCGTATCAACCGGTTTTCTCGAGGCGACGCCCGCCATCGCGAAGCCGCCCGCGAAAGCTCAACCGGCTGTATTAACCGCCTCCGCCATTGCGGTCGCGGACAAGTTCAGCGCCGACGCCGCCGAGCAGATCTTCAAGAAAGGCGGCAATGCGGTCGACGCGGCGGTGGCGATCGCCTTCACGCTCGCCGTTACGTATCCGGAAGCGGGCAACATTGGCGGCGGCGGCTTCATGACGCTCTACGTCGACGGCAAGCCCTATTTTCTCGACTATCGCGAGCGCGCCCCGCTGGCCGCGACCCGCAACATGTATCTGGACGACAAGGGCGAGGTCATCAAAGACATGAGCCTGTTCGGCTATCGCGCAGTGGGCGTGCCGGGCACCGTCGACGGCATGTGGCAGGCGCAGCGCCGCTTCGGCAGGCTCAAGTGGAAGCAGGTGCTCGCGCCGGCCATCCACTACGCGCGCGACGGCTTCGTGGTCAGCAAGCAGTTGCAGGACCGCCGCGACGACGCCGCGAAAGACTTCGCGGGCAAGACCAACTTCGACACCTACTTCGGCAATCTGAAAGAGGGCGTCAATTTCAAACAGCCGGATCTCGCCGCTGTGCTGCAGCGCGTTTCGGATCGGGGTGCGAAAGATTTCTACTCGGGCAAGACGGCGGATCTGATCGCGGCCTCCATGCGTGGCCACGGTCTGATCACCAAGGCTGATCTCCAGCAGTACAAAGCGGTGTGGCGCGAGCCGGTCCAGGCTGACTGGAATGGCTATCGCATCGTCACGGCGCCGCCTCCCAGCTCGGGTGGCATCGGTCTCGTGCAGCTGCTGAAGATGAAGGCCGACATTGCGCCCGACTTCAAGGACGTCAAGCTCAATTCCGCGCAGTACGTGCATCTGATCGCGGAAATCGAGAAGCGCGTCTTCGCCGACCGCGCGCAGTATCTCGGCGACCCGGACTTCTACAAGGTGCCGGTCGCGCAATTGACCGACGACGCGTATATCGCGAAGCGCGCCGGCGAGGTCAATCCGAACGCGCCTTCAGACACGCGCAGCGTTCAGGCCGGCCTCGGCACGTCGATGCCGGAGAAAGCGGAAACCACGCACTTTTCGGTGATCGACAAGTGGGGTAATGCCGTGTCGAACACGTACACCATCAACGGCTATTTTGGCTCGGGCGTGGTGGCGGACCGCACGGGTATCGTGCTGAACGACGAGATGGATGACTTCTCCGCGAAGCCGGGTGTCGCGAATGCGTTCGGCGTGGTGGGTAAAGACGCGAACGCGATCGAGCCGAACAAGCGCCCGCTCTCCTCGATGACCCCGACCATCCTGACGAAGGACGGCAAGGTGTCGCTCGTGATCGGCACGCCGGGCGGCTCGCGTATCTTCACGTCGATCTTCCAGGTGATCAACAACGTCTACGACTACAACATGCCGCTGCAGGCAGCGGTCGCCGAGATGCGTTTCCATCACCAGTTGCTGCCGCCGAATACGATTTTCTGGGAGCCGTACATGCCGATCAAGGGTGAACTCGCCCAGCAGATCGAAGCCAGGGGCTACAAGCTGGAGGGGCAGGATTTCAGCGGCGATATCCAGGCGATCAAGATCAATGGGAACACGCCGGAAGCCGCCGCCGATCCGCGCGGCCGCGGCGTGACGCGCCTGATCCAGTAAGCGTCTTTACGTGAACCCGGGCGGTGCATCGTACGAGATGTGCCGTTGCAGAAAAAAGCCTCGCGTTCTATCCGAACGCGAGGCTTGTTTTTATTCCGGGGCGAGGCATGGCAATCAGCCGGCTTGTTCGACAGGTGTCAGCGTCAATTCCAGCCGTTGCGCGCCGCGCAGCACCGTCACGTTGACGGGCTTGTCGATACGCGATGCGTCCAGCGTGCGCTGCAGGCTGTCCACGTCCTGCACGGCCAGCGCGTCGATCGCAATGATCGTATCGTCGGCGCGCAGACCGCCGAGCGCGGCCGGGCTCTCCTTGACGATCTCCATGACGTGCACGCCGCTTGCCGAGCTCAAGCCGAAATAGCGCTGCATGCGGCGCGACAGCGGCCGCGTTGTGCCAGCCACGCCGATATAGGCTCGCCGTACGCGGCCATACGCGAAAATCTGCATGATCACCCATTTTGCGGTGTCGATTGCGGTGGCAAAGCAGATTGCCTGCGCGCCGGGAATGATCGCGGTATTCACGCCGATCACCTGGCCCGCCGAATTGATCAGCGGGCCACCCGAATTACCAGGATTGAGCGCGGCATCGGTCTGAATCACGTCGTAGATCATGCGCCCCGAGTTCGAACGAAGCGAGCGGCCGAGCGCCGACACGACGCCGGTTGTCACGGTCTGCGCGGGACCGAGCGGATTGCCGACGGCAATCGCGATCTGTCCCACGCGCAACTTCGACGACTCGCCCAGCTCGACGTGCGGCAGCGGTTCGGGTGAACCAATGCGCAGGACCGCCAGATCGCTGCCGGGATCGTCGCCGACCAAGTCGGCGTCGAAAGTCGCGCCGTCGGCGAGCGTCACTTTGATATGGGCGGCGCCATGCACGACGTGGCTGTTGGTGAGCAGATAGCCGTCGGGTGTGACCAGAAAGCCCGAACCGGTGCCGCCGCGCGTGCCGTGCCCGCGGCCGGACGCCTCGCCAGGCAGCCGGCGCTCGACGGAGATGAAGGCGACCGCCTGCTGAACGCGTTCCAGCGCGCCGATCACGGTGCGGGAATAGGCGTCGAGCAGAGCGTCGTCGGATAAAGGATTGAGTGTCTCGGGCCCGGGGGCGTCGGATGCGGCGCGCGACAGGTCATCGACGAAGCGTGGGCGGCTTCCCATGGCGATGCTCCGGATAATCGGAAGACGCAGATGCGGGGCGGCGCAAGGGTTTTCAAGTGCGCATACGGACAGAGCGGGCGGCACAGGCTGTGAGACACTTTCCGAAGCTCACGCCAATGAGCTCGCGCCAATAATCCGGCATGCGCCGTGCTCGATACGGAAGGCGCTCGCCACGCCAAGGAGACAGCCGCCATGAACCAAGCCGCCACGTCAGCCACTTCGAGTGCGCCGACCGAAGAACCGCATATCGAATCGCTCAGCGCCATCACGCTCGCCACCGGCGACATGCAGCGCGCCGTGCTGTTTTACGAAGCGCTGGGCTTTCCGATGAAATTCGGTGGTCCGCAGGAGGCGTTTACATCGTTTGCGTTCGGCGGCGCGTATCTGAACCTGATCGTCGATACGCGAGCTCCAGTGGCCTGGTGGGGCCGCGTGATCATTCACGTCTCCGACGTCGATGCGCTTTACCACAAGGCGCTGGCGGCAGGGCTCACGCCGCTGTTCGAACCCGCCGATGCGCCGTGGGGCGAGCGCTACTTTCACATTACCGATCCGGACGGCCACGAACTCAGTTTCGCAAAACCGTTGCGTTAGCGCCGGGCAGAGGGGTAAAACTCGCTATTATTGGGGGCGATAACCGTGGCCGCGATCGGCGCAGCGGCATTGGTAACACGGCTGACACCTACCGCTTCGATAATCGAACGCCTCCGCGTCGCGCTTGCCGACGCGCGCCTAACTATGTCCGTTGCCGGGAGAGCCGCAATGAAAGAGCTGGATCCGAGACCTGACGCCGAACTGATGGCAGAGCGGCAGCGCCGCTTCGAAGAGGACCTTATCGACGCGTACGACGAGGAACTCGAAATGGAGGTCGACGACCGCATTATCGATGGCGCGGAGGGCTTCACGCCCGAGCATCGCGAGGCGCGCAAGGTGTACTTCCGCGAGCTGTTCCGCCTGCAGGGCGAACTCGTCAAGTTGCAGGACTGGATCGTGCAGACCGGGCATCGGCTGGTGGTGATTTTCGAAGGGCGCGACGCCGCCGGCAAGGGCGGGGCGATCAAACGCATCACGCAGCGGCTTAATCCACGCGTGTGCCGCGTGGCGGCGCTGCCCGCACCGAATAACCGCGAACGCACGCAATGGTATTTCCAACGCTACGTATCGCATCTGCCGGCGGGCGGCGAAATGGTGCTGTTCGACCGGAGCTGGTACAACCGCGCGGGCGTCGAACGCGTGATGAATTTTTGCACCGACGCAGAATACGAAGAGTTCTTCCGCTCGGTGCCGGAGTTCGAAAAGATGCTGGCGCGCAGCGGCGTGCAGATTCTCAAATATTGGTTTTCGATTACCGACGAAGAGCAGGAAATCCGCTTCCAGAACCGCATTCACGATCCGCTGAAGCAGTGGAAACTGAGTCCCATGGACCTGGAAAGCCGGCGCCGCTGGGAAGCCTACACGCAAGCCAAGGAAGTCATGCTGCAGCGCTCGCATATCCCCGAGGCGCCGTGGTGGGTCGTGCAGGCCGTCGACAAGAAGCGCGCGCGCCTGAACTGCATTCAACATCTGCTGAGCCAGGTGCCGTACCACGAGATCGAGCATCCGCATGTCGAGCTGCCGTCGCGCGTTTATCACGACGAGTACAGCCGTCAGCCTGTGCCGACCGCGATGATCGTGCCTGAGGTGTATTGATCGCTTTATTGATCGCCTGACGGCGGTTCGCCAACAAAAAAGCGCGTTCAATCGAACGCGCTTTTTTTTCTGCCACGGCCGGTCCGGGGACCGGCGCGGCGCATGATCTCAGAACACCATGCGGAACAGCCAGTACAAACCAGCCGACAGCGCGATGGACACCGGCAGCGTCAGCACCCACGCGAGGACCAGGCTGCGCACGGTGCTCCATTGCAGGCCGGAGCCGTTGGCCGCCATCGTGCCGGCCACACCCGAGGACAGCACGTGCGTGGTCGAGACCGGCAGGCCGTACAGGTCGGCGGCGCCGATGGTCAGCATCGCCACCGCTTCAGCGGATGCACCCTGACCGTACGTGAGATGCTGTTTGCCGATCTTCTCGCCGACCGTCACGACAATGCGCTTCCAGCCCACCATCGTGCCGAGGCCGAGGGCAATGGCCACCGCGACCTTGACCCAGGTCGGAATGAACTTGGTGGCGTGATCGGTTTGCGCCTTGAAGTTGTTGATCGCCTTGGCATCGTCGGGCGAGAAAGCCGGCTGGTTGGCTTTCATCATCAGACGAATCGCTTCGGAAGCCACGTACATGTTGTTGCGCACGTTATCGACAATGCCTTGCGGCACGGCGGCCATCGAACCCGACGCGGCGACCTGGCTGGCGATCATATCGGTCAGCTGCTGCAAGGCCGGCAGGGTCGCCGGCGTGAGCTGGCGGGTGCGCACGTAGGCTTCGACATCGGCGCGCGGATTGGCCGAAGGCGCGGCACCTTGCGTGTATTTGGTGAGCGTGGCCGAAGTCTGATGCGCGACGGCGATGAAGGTCTGCGTTTCCGCCGGCGTCACGGCTTTGTTCAGCGCGTACGCGGTTGGCACCGTGCCGATCAGGATCAGCATGATGAGGCCCATGCCTTTCTGGCCGTCGTTCGAACCGTGCGCGAACGACACGCCCGTGCAGGTCAGGATCAGCAGGCAGCGGATCCAGAACGGCGGCGGTTCCTTGCCTTTGGGCTCGGCATAGAGCGCGGGAACTCGCACCACGGCTTTCAGGATCAGGAGGAGCAAGGCCGACGCGAGAAAGCCCACTATCGGCGAAAACAGCAGCGCCTTGCCGACGCCGAGCGCCTGATTCCAGTCCACGCCACTGGTGCCGTTGGCGCCGTGCATCAGCTGATTCATCAGACCAACGCCGATGATCGAGCCGATCAGCGTATGCGAGCTCGACGACGGCAGGCCGAAATACCAGGTGCCGAGATTCCAGATGATCGCGGCGATCAGCAAGGCGAACACCATCGCAAAGCCGGCGCTGCTGCCCACCTGAAGAATCAGTTCAACGGGAAGCAACTGCAGAACGCCGAACGCGACTGCGCCGGTCGAGGTGAGCACGCCGAGAAAATTCCAGCTGCCTGACCATACCACCGCAAGATTCGGCGCGAGCGAATGCGTGTAGATCACGGTTGCGACCGCGTTCGCCGTGTCATGAAAGCCGTTGACGAATTCGAAGCCCAGCGCGATCAGGAGCGCAATGCCGAGCAGGAAATAAGGTAGAGCGGAGCTTTCGCGAACGGGTTGCAGATCGTCCGATAAGTGTATGGCGCAATAAACGGCGCCGACCAGAATCACTGCGAGGAAGATCATGAGGCTGATACTGCGCCCCTTTCCGCCGGCAGCGCCTGGTTGTGGATACGAAAGTTCCGGCATGACGTGAGCCTCAAGGTTGATAGCGGAGTTTTCGATCCTGCGGGGGCTATGTGTCGTAACGATGACAGTCGCGTGACGCCCCGGCAGGACACGGCTGCGCAGGCAAGCGCGCCGCTTCGAAGTACTGCCTGCAGATTGTCGGATTCCGATGATCAGTTATCCGAAAAGAACGGTGCGGCACGGACCGCGCTGAGGTGGCCGCCACTTTGTGCACGGCGCCGTCACGTCAGTTAAAGATAGTCGCTCGTAAGGCGCTGCGCCATCGAAGCAGGAAAAACGATCACGCTTGCTGCAAGGTACGTCGCGCGCGCATCGGATCATGCGTTTCGGCTGCGAATTGCCGTGCAATAGGCTCGCGAATTCCCGCCAGGACAGATTTTTGCTAGGCTGTCGGTAAGGTGTTTTCGAGAATCTTCAATGAAGCGCGAGAGCCTGAAAGTCGACAAACGATCCGCCGAAACCGATCCGGCTGACAAAGCGCTTTCAGCGCAGGCGGCCTTCGTGTCGTATGCGGCGCCGCTTGTCGATCATGCAATCGAATCCGCCGGTCTGGTGCGCGAGGACGCGTCGCCGGAAGCGCTGCACAAGCTGCGCGTCGCACTAAGGCGTTTGCGTTCCCTGTGGTGGGCCTTCGAACCGTTGCTCGAAAAGGGCGAGAATACGCGCCAACGGGCGCTCTATCAGTATCTGGCCACGGCTGCCGGCAAGACGCGCGACTGGGACATTCTGATCGAATTGCTTGCGCAAAACGAGAGCACCACGCGCGAGGGCGCCCATGACATGGCGCCCAAACTCCAGGAAGCGCGCTGCGGCGCGTTGGCGAGCAGCCGCGAAACGCTCTCGAACGCGGACGTCAAACACCTGTTGCACGAGGCCCTGGCAAGCACCACCAAAGAACTGAATACCGCACACGAGCGCATGCCGCTGCGCCAGTTTGCCGATCAACGCGTCGCTGCTTCGGAGCGTTCGCTGCGCAAGCGGATGAAACGCGCACGGCGCGCGAAGCGCGCCAACTACACGGCCTTTCACAATGTCAGGAAGGCGGGCAAGAAACTGCGTTATCTGCTCGAGTTTTTCGAGCCGATTCTGAGCGGTGACCACAAACGCATGCTCAGGCGTCTGAATCAGATTCAGAAACGTTTCGGCACGCTGAACGACGTGGTCGCCAGCGAGGTGTTGTTGCATGACAATGCCGCCTTGCTCGCCGGATCCGGCGACATCGATGCGGCGCTTCAGTGGCTCAGGAAGGAGCGCAAGCGCAGAATGCGGGCGGCGGCCGGATTGCTGCGCAAGCTATAACGGGCCGCGCCTTTTGTGCCGATACGCTAGCGAAGCGGCCCGAACAGCAAGCGGATCACGAACCGCGAACAGCTGTCCTCACGTACCTTGATCGCCGCGTGGCGCGAAGCCGCGCAGCGTGATTGCGCCGCGAGTCTCGTCGCGCGATTCCCGCGCGGAGTGGCCGGACGCCGGGTCGCCGGCCGGTGTGGGCGGCTCGACCGGAAAGCCGCGCCGCTGCCACGCATCGAGCCCGCCGCGCAGCGCGCGAATCCGCGTGTAGCCGTGCTCGCGCATGTGCTGCGTCATCTCGACCGCGGTCGCGCTATCCGGGCAAACGCAATAGATCACCATGTCGCGAGCCCGCAGTGCACCGTCGATCTGCTCCGGCGAATCGGGATTGAGCGCGAGCGCGCCGGGAATGCGGTGCGGTGCTTCGAGCACGGGCGCTTGCGGGCGCGCGTCGAGCACCTTGGGCGGCGCGAGGCGGGGCCATCCCAGGGCGCTTGTCTGCCCCGCTTCGGCGCGGGCCGCGTCCGCGACACGGCGGCGGTCGCGGCGGCGCTGCTGGAGGCGGAAGGCCAGATAGACCAGCGCCACGGCCGCCAGAATGTCGATGACGGTGCCGCCACGCGCCCGGACGAAATCGAGCAGCATATGCAACTCCCGTTCCGCGGCGGCACCGCCGAGCAGCCAGAACGTGGCCCACGCCAGAACGCCGGCCAGATCCCAGACAGCGTAGATGCGGGCGTCGACGGCGGTAGCGCCCATCAGCGGCGGGGTGATCAGCCCGAGTCCCGGGACGAACTTCGAGATCGAAACGAGCGGCACGCCGAAGCGCTCGAATAGCGCGCGTGCTTTGTCCACCTTGGAATCGATGGCGGGGGAAAGCCGCCCGAAGGCGGCGATCAGCTTGCGGCCGTAGAGGCGTCCGGCCGTGAACCATGTGCCGTCGCCGATCAGCGCGCCGGCCGTCGCGGCGCCGAGAGTCGGCCAGAAAGGCAGGGTGCCCGAAGCAATGGCGGAGCCCGCGAAGAGCAGCAAGGGCACGGCGGGAATCGGCACGCCGAGGCGCGTCAACAGGACGTTGACGAAGACGAACGCGCTGCCCCAGGCCGACACCGCCGATGACGGAATTACTATCAATTGAGGCGCTCCCGTTGTCGCGGTTGGACCAGCGCGGCGTTTGGCTTGCCATTCGACGGTCGTTCCGTCCGCTCAGGATACTCGATGGTTTTGCCGCAAGGCCAGCCTTGATCATGCAATCCTGATCTCGCCGGCACGACGCATCGTCACGACGCATGGGCACGCGCTCCCTGCAATTTCGTTCAAGACCGCCGGCCGCCCGGCTCCTAATCTGCGTGCTTGTTCCCAACAATAGGACAGCACCATGAATTCGCGGTATGCCGGATACCTGTTTTGCGCGCTGGCGATGGTCGGCGTCGGCAGCACGGTGGTGGTCAGCAAGTCGATCGCGGCGGGATTGCCGCCCTTCAGCGCGACCGCGCTGCGCTTTGCAATTGCCTTTCCCCTGTTCGTGCTGGTGATGCGCTGGCGCGGCGTGCGCTGGCCGCGTCTGGACCGGCGCGACACGTTGCTGGTGATCGCTCAGGCGGGGGCGGGCAGCGTTGGCTATACGGTGCTGCTCATTAGCGGGATGAAGCTGGCTTCGGCCGCCGATGCCGGCGTGATTGCCGGCACCTTGCCCGCCGTCTCGGCCGCGCTCGCCATGCTCGCGCTCGGCGAGCGCCCGGCGCCCGCGCTGATCGGCGCGATTGTGCTGGCGACCGCGGGTGTGCTGGTGTGCACCGTGCATCCCGGTGATTTCACCGCGCCACGTGCCGCGGGCTCGCTGCTGGGCAACGCGCTCGTGCTCGCCGCGATCGTCTGCGAGGCGTTGTTTATCCTTCTCAATCGCAAGCTGCGCACGGCGGTGGCGCCACTGCCGCTGTCGGCGCTGATGTGCGGCTTCGGCTTCATGGTGGCGATCGTGCCAGCCTGCTTCGAAAGGCCGTGGGCCTTGGCGGTCGATGCGAGCGCGCTCGCCGGCGTGCTGTATTACGCGCTGGTGCCGACCGTGATGGGTTTCGTGCTCTGGTATGCGGGCGCTGAGCGCATCAGCGGTGCGGAAGCGGGATTGATGACCGCGCTCGTGCCGGTGAGCGCGGTGGCGCTCGCCGCGCTGGTGTTGCGCGAACCTGTCAGCGCGGCGCAACTGGCCGGTGTGGCGTGCGTGCTGGGCGCGGTGCTGCTGGCTACCTTCGGGCAAATGCGCACGGCGCGCCGCGCGGCGGGTGGCATTGACGCCAAACGCACCGCTTAGCGACCCGTCGCCGTGCCACTGATTGCATCGCCTATCGCACCACTTATCGCACCACTTATCGCGCCACCGCTCAGGTGTTGGCGACCGACACCACGCCCGGATTGCCGACGATCGACAGGAACTCGCGGCGCGTCGACGGATCCGTGCGGAAGGTGCCGAGCATGCGCGAGGTCACCATCGTCACGCCGGCTTTGTGCACCCCACGGGTGGACATGCATTGATGCGCGGCCTCGAGAATCACGCCGACGCCGGCCGGCTGCAGCACGTCGTTCAAGGTGTCCGCAATCTGCACGGTCATCTTTTCCTGGATCTGCAGGCGTTTGGCGAACGCATCCACGAGACGCGCCAGCTTCGAGATGCCGACCACCCGATGCTCCGGCAGATACGCAACGTGCGCTCGCCCGATGATCGGCACCATGTGATGCTCGCAATAACTTTCGAAGCGGATGTCTTTCAGCACGATCATTTCGTCGTAGCCGTCCACCTCGGAGAAGGTGCGGGCCAGAATTTCGCGCGGGTCGACCTGATAGCCCGCGTAAAACTCCTCGTACGAGCGCACCACACGTGCCGGCGTATCGAGCAGGCCTTCACGCGCCGGATCGTCGCCGGCCCAGCGCAGCAGCACGCGCACGGCCGCTTCGGCTTCCTCGCGGCTCGGACGCTCCGCGGCGGCGACGGGTTTGGTTTTCTTTGCCTTGCTGCTGGTCATCCGTGGCTCCTCCGGGATCGCGCGTCGACGCTATGCGCAGCGCGCGGGGTCAATGAGTGCGGCCATTGTTCCATGTTTCGTGCCGCATCGTGCCGATGCCCCCTTTCACTGTCGGGGCGTGGCGGGGTTCAACGCCGACGGACGCCACTCAAATCGGCCACTCATTTCGGCCACTCGTCCATCGCGTCGTTGAAGAGTTCGGCGACCACGCCACGCAGCCAGCTTGCGCGCGGATCGTTATGAAACTTGCGATGCCAATGCTGCCGCAGATCGAAGCGCGGCAACGGCAGCGGCGGCTCGACCAGCATGATCGACGCATGCTCCGATACGTACGCAAAGCCGATCGCATGCGGCACCGTCGCGAGCAGATCGGTGCGCGCGAGGATGAACGGCAGGCTCATGAAGTGAGGCGTCTCCAGCACGGCACGGCGCTTGATGCGCTTCTTTTCGAGGAATTGCTCGAGGACTTCCTGACTGCGTCCTTCCGAGCGCACCACAGCATGGCCCGACGCCACGAACTGCGCCAGCGTGAGCGGCGCCTTCGACAGCGGATGGCCGGTGCGCATCAGACAGATGAATCGATGTGTGAAGAGCCGTTGCTGGAAGAAGTTGTTGCCGGCCAGGTCGGGGAAGTAGCCGACGGCGAGATCGACGTCGCCCGATTCGAGCCCGCGCTCCACCTGCGAAGGCGAGAGCGTCACCGAGCGCAGATTCGCGAACGGCGCGCGTTCGGCGAAGAGTTGCAGAAGCCGTGGCAGAAATACGATCTCGCCGACGTCGGAGAGGGCGAGCGAAAACGTGTGAGTGCTGGTTGCCGGGTCGAACTCCTGCACGTCGAGCATGCCTTTCTCGATGCGCAGCAGCGCGTCGCGGGCGGCGGGCAGGATGGCGAGCGCGCGTGGCGTGGGTTCCATGCCTTTGGACGTGCGCACGAAGAGCGGATCGTCGAAATACTCCCGCAGTTTTCCGAGCGCGGTGCTCACACGCGGCTGGCTCACGCCGAGCTGTTCGGCCGCGCGGCTGACGTTGCGCGTCTCCTCCATGGCGACCAGGAAGGGGATCAGGTTGAGATCCAGGTTCGTCTCGGACATGTTTCTATGATCTGCGACACAGGGTGGCGTATTTGATATGCCTATAGAGGGTATCGCAATTATCTCGATTGGGGATAGCGTGATTTTCTCCGCTGCTGCCGCTGGACTGTGCATCGCTCCTTCCTTGCACGCGGCTAAAACCTATCATTAGGGGGAACTCCCATCCTTGACAAGCTGCCCGAACGGCAACCATAATCGCTCCAGCGTTCGCTAAACGAATCAGTGTTCGTGTAACGAACAAATTTGAAGCAAGCAAACCGAAGGCGCCGGCCCGTGTCTCCCCTTTTCGAGCCGCTGCCAGCATTGGCCTGGAGACCGTGCCACACCGGCTCTGCCCGCAAGGTAGCCCGCGTGGCGGCACGCAGCGCCTCAAAAGGAAATTCGACATGATCAACAAGATTTTCGAGTCACTCCAGTCGGCGGTTGCCGATGTCCACGACGGCGCGACCGTCATGATCGGCGGCTTCGGCACGGCCGGCATGCCCTCGGAGCTGATCGACGCGCTCATCGAGCAGGGCTCGCGCGAGCTCACTATCGTCAACAACAACGCCGGTAACGGCGACATCGGCCTTGCGGCACTGCTCAAGGCCAAGCGCGTGCGCAAGATCATCTGCTCGTTCCCGCGCCAATCCGATTCGTATGTGTTCGACGCGCTGTATCGCGCGGGCGAGATCGAACTGGAACTCGTGCCGCAAGGCAATCTGGCCGAGCGCATTCGCGCCGCGGGCGCGGGCATCGGCGGATTCTTCACGCCCACCGGCTACGGCACGAAGCTGGCGGAAGGCAAGGAAACGCGCCTGATCGACGGCAAGCATTACGTGCTGGAGTCGCCGCTGCATGCCGACTTCGCGTTGATCAAGGCGTTCAAGGGCGACCGCTGGGGCAATCTGGTGTATCGCAAAACGGCGCGCAATTTCGGCCCGATCATGGCCAGCGCGGCGAAAACCGCGATCGTGCAGGTGTCGAAGGTCGTGCCGCTCGGCGAGCTCGATCCGGAAAACATCGTCACGCCGGGCATCTTCGTGCAACGTGTGATCGAAGTGCCGCAAGCCACGCACCAAGCCGAACTTGCATCCGCGAACGCCGCCTGAGGAGACCCGACATGAAAAAACTGACCCGCGATGAAATGGCCAAGCGCGTTGCCCAGGATATCCCTGAAGGCGCTTACGTGAACCTCGGCATTGGCGTGCCGACGCTGGTGGCCAACCACCTCGGCGCCGACAAGGAAATCTTCCTGCACAGCGAAAACGGCCTGCTCGGCATGGGCCCCGCGCCGGCCGCAGGCGAGGAAGACGATGAACTGATCAATGCCGGCAAGCAGCACGTCACGCTGCTCACGGGCGGCGCTTACTTCCACCATTCGGATTCGTTCGCGATGATGCGCGGCGGCCATCTGGACTTCTGCGTGCTCGGCGCCTTCCAGGTGTCGGCCACCGGCGACCTGGCGAACTGGCACACCGGCGCGCCCGACGCGATTCCCGCCGTGGGCGGCGCGATGGATCTGGCAATCGGCGCGAAGCAGGTCTATGTCATGATGGAGCATCTGACCAAGCAGGGCGAAAGCAAGATCGCCGCACAATGCACGTACCCGGTCACGGGCGTGGGCTGCGTCGACCGCATCTATACGGACCTGGCCATGATCGATGTCACCGCGCAAGGCCTCGTGGTGCGCGAGATCTTCTCGGACATCGATTTCGATGAGCTGCACAAGCTGACCGGCGTGCCGCTGATCGACGGCACGCAAGCGGCTCGCGCGGCCTGACGAGCCCGCTGGACGCGGCGCGGGTGCCGGCTTCGAGGCTGGTGCCCGCGCCGCGTATTATTTATTCTCGACACACTCGTTCATCGACGCCACCATGCTCGACTCCAGCGCCCGCCTGACCGGCCTTCTTTGCGGCACGCAGCCGATGAACGAC
>DASVNP010000436.1:0-4025 GCA_036383775.1 Paraburkholderia sp.
TGAAATGAGGCCTGCGCGTCTACCTTGGCAAATTGAGCGGGAAATTAGATAAATCATGTTCGGCCCCGGCGTCAAAACCATTCCCAAGGCCACAAGAGCGAACATGAGCAAATGTGCAAAGTCAGGCATAACCCATCTCCAGAGATAGTAGGTAATGCCCAGGCGCGCGGCGGCTAGCGACCCCATGCTCCCCGATAGTGCTCTATCTGTATGCGCCAGTCACATGGGAGTGGAGATTATTGCACAGGAGAAAAATACTTTGCGGTCGGAGGCGCCGTGGTTTGCACTTACAGACAACCAGCGATCTCTGATGCGTTGGGTTACCCACCGAAGACGATCTGCGGATCGCAACGTTGAGCGGCTACCATGTGCAAATCCGAGCGTGCGTCGACGATCGGTTACGGTCGACGGAATCAGACAAAAAGGGGGCACAGGCAGCCGTTCGAAGAGACGTCCCCAAAATGGCGGTGACGCAAGCGGATCAGGATTCAGTCAGCTCATTGAGCGCAACCCTACGCCTTGACATCTGTTGCCGCGAGATCCTGAACTTCTCTCGGCCGAAGGATTTTTTCAACCAGCCGAGCCGACATCTGGCGGCTCAATAGTCTCTGCAAGTTCGCAAGCAGTCGATTTCTCGCCCCCACAACCCGATAGCTCCGATTGCAATCGAGCGCCCACAAAGCATCCTGCACCACGTTCGCGACCGGCATCGGCACGCCGACCGCAGCCTCCTTCGCGCCAACAACATCGAAAAAAGCCGTTTGCGTCGCGCCAGGACACAGTGCGACGACCCGGATGCCGCGATGCCGGTTCTCGGCCCAAACCGCCTCTGAAAATGAAAGAAGAAAGGCCTTCGTCGCGCCATAGACCGCCATATACGGATCGGGCTGGAATGCAGCGGTTGACGCGACGTTGATGACCGCGCCATCGGATCGCGCTTGCATCCCCGGCAGCAGAAGATGAGTCAGCTCGATCGCGGCGATGCAGTTCACCAGAACTTCATCGCGTTGGCGCGGCAACGGAATCGTTTCAAAGCGCCCGTAAGCGGCAAAGCCTGCATTGTTGATCAGCACATCGACGATAGTGCCGGTCGCCTTCAGGTGACGATCGATTGTGTTGACCGCGTCGGCCGCGCTCAGGTCAACCGTCAGGAAATCGGCGTCGCACGCGTAGTCGCGTCGCAGTTCTGCGGCCAGATCGCGCAGCTTGTCGTGAGAGCGTGCGACCAGCAGGAGTCTTGCACCGCGTTCGGCTAACGCATAGGCAAACGCGCGCCCGATACCCGACGATGCGCCCGTGACGAGTGCTGTTTTTCTGCCAAAATCGAAAGATTTACTCATGGCCTGCTGATGGAGTGGAACATGAGTTGCACTCTAAACCGTTGACTATAGGCAACGGTCAAGCGTAAATGTCGTTCCACGACATTGATTGGAGGCTGCATGCGCATCGGCGAGCTATGCAAGCGGGCGGGCGTATCGCGCGACACCGTCCGTTACTATGAGCGTATGGGTCTACTGGACAAAGCAACACAACCTCACGCGACGAACACTTACAAGCGCTATTCCGACCTTTCGTTACAGCGGATACGGCTGATCGTCCACGCGAAGGCGTTGGGCTTCACGCTGGCGGAAATTGGCGACGTTGTCCATGTATGGGATAGTCCGACGTTCGGCGTTGCGCAAAAGGTCGCGTGCCTGCAAGCAAAGCTCGCCGAACTCGACGCAAAGAGTCTCGCGCTGATCACGCTGCGAACAGGGTTGCTGAATGCGCTGGCCAAAGTTGGCGGCGATTGTGTCGAAGGAGAGATAGCGTGACGAGTCGCGGCCATGCAAGCGCCATGCTGCCTGAAACTGGAACGTCAATGGCCGCTTTGATTGCGCGCGAGCGTCGGGTCAGGGTCGATCTCAGCCAATCCTGAATGTCAGCACAAGTCGAAGTGGAGATTCAGTTTAGACTCGCTGGTCCATCGATCGAGCGCCCGGCATACCGTTCTTCAAAGCTTGCTCGGCCACCCCGGTCTGGAGGTGATCTGCCAAGTAGTCATTTGGGCGCTGCACTTGCTCATCATCCAGAAGGGCATTGGGACGGTGCGCAAATTCCAGGACTGGGCCGGTCCGACGGCTTCTCGTTCAGCCACGGCATTCCGATGAGCGGGTGCTCGACAAAACCAAGGAGGCCGGCGTCAGACGGCGAGCGGGGCCCGTTCTGGGCGCTGATGGCCGTTGGCTCGACCCGGATCACCTACTGCGGCGATCGGCGGCGGTCTATATCTGATCATGGCGACTCTGCGGCCGCGTAACGCGATCTCGCCGACTCGCGCTTGAGGGTTTCGTTAGCCTCAGGCACGGCAACGATGCCGATGGTTGGCCGTCGGCGGACATGCTAGGATTTCTTTCAAACAACTCCGGAGACTGCTATGCCGTTCATCTGCGAAAACGTTGAATGTCGTGCCGTGCTGGCTCGTGGGCAGGTCAGATCCACGCACGAGGACGAGGGGTGGTGCTTCTACTGCCCGGACTGCAAAGTCAGGAACGAGTTGAAAGATATCGGCGTACCTGGCGGTCCTGTCGAGTTGGTTCAGCCAGAAAGATCCGACCTTCCGCACAAGGTAATAGCGACTGCGCGACCATTGGAGGACGGCAGATACGCAGCGCAATTGCGCGTTCAGAGGGCACTCGGCGTGAAAGGAACGTACGCGGCCGAAGAGCACTGGGAGCAGCTCGGTGTATTCCTCGACGCGCAAGAGGCCGTAGCGCATGCGAAGTCTTTCGCAACAGACCTGCTGGAACGAACGGCTTAGTCGCGAGTGGCACGCTGGATTGCGCCATACCTGGCAATGCGCGGATCGGTACGGGAGGCCCACGACCGTAGATCCGTGCGACAATCTGGTGCTGTACGGCGTGCACGCCGCGCAGAAAGCGATTCCGCTTTCTGCGCGCTCGATACGCGCTATAAACGGGTACCGCACCAGTCCGAATACTCCACCAAACAAGACGTGACTGGCTTGAATTCAACTAACCTTAACTCATGAAGCTCCACTGGCAGCGAGCTTGACAAATAGTCTGGCTGCTTCGTTGCCATGGGACAAAGCGCGCAGTGCAAGGGAGAGCGCTAGCTGTGCGTCGTGGGAGACCGCGCTACGATCCTGATCGAAGAGCTTGACGGCGTGGCGCATATGCTGCGCTGCCTGCGTGTGAAGCTCCACGGCCGCCGCATGATGTTTTGCCACGTCCGCGGCACTTACGCCTGAGCCGGTCGATGGAGGCGATATTGATGGCGTATTGGCGCTGTGCGCGCCAGCGTCGTGTGCCTGATCGATCGCATGCAACGTGTGGCCATGGGCCATCATCGCCTGATGTGCGGCGTGGGCAAAGTCTTGACCACCCTCGAAATGCCGCGACGCCTCGCGGTGATGTCGCGCGGCCTGCTCGTGGTGTGACGCCGCGGCTTCGAGATGACCTTTCTTGCTGTGCTTCGTGTTCATGCCGGCTCCTGTGCAACTTCAGGAATGACTCGGATGGCGACCGATTCGAAGACACAGTGGCGGGTCGCAACAAGATCCTAATCTACACGCACTTGCGCCTTCTGTGGCATTTGCGTCTCGCGGAAAATCGGCATCGCGTTCGCCTGCTTTTCGAACCGGGTTGTTGTGGTGGCCATGCGTATTGGACCGCGCAAAAAAAACGTTAGCGAGGCTCTCAAGTTTTCTGAGTCGTGCCGAAAAGAAGCCAACCAAGCACTGGGTAGCTAGCAGCGCCTGTTCAGCCACTGTGTGGATCCGCATGCGCCAGTCGGAAGGTTGCAACCTCCGTAGAGGGGCCGGCACCGGAAATTCGAGGTGACACACGTCTCAACCACCGAGGTTCGACACTGAACTTCCGGGTTCGTTAAGGGTTATTCGACGCCTGCCTTCGGCCACCGGAACGTGACGATGCCTCCGCGCGTGTTGGCAGGCGTTGAATAAGCCTCGATGGAGGAAACCGCGGAGTGCCCCGATGCGGTTGGGGCTTGGCGGCTATGGCGAT